>JADLBN010000292.1 GCA_020847675.1 Burkholderiales bacterium
GCGGCGACGAGGCGCTCGAGCGCCGCACCGGCTTCGTCGTCGCCCACCACCGACAGGAGCGAAGCCTTCGCGCCGAGCGCGGCGACGTTGCGCGCGACGTTGGCGGCACCTCCCGGGCGCTCCTCGGTCCGGGCGACGTGCACCACCGGCACCGGCGCCTCCGGCGAGATGCGCTCGACCTCGCCGAACCAGTAGCGGTCGAGCATCACGTCGCCCACGACGAGCACTCGGGCCGCGCGCACGCGCTCGCGCCAGCCCGAGAAGCGGCGTTGACCGGACGGCGAGGGGTCGGCGGCGGGCATCGTGGCGTCCTGGCGGGCGGGGAGAGCCGCGCGATTATAGGATCCGGCGCGGTCAGCGCCGCCCGATCGCGTAGTGTTCGAACCCGGCCGCGCGCAGCGCCGCCGGGTCGTAGAGGTTGCGTCCGTCGAACACCAGGGGCTCCTTCAGCGCGCGCTTCAGCGCCTCGAAGTCGGGACTGCGGAACTCCTGCCACTCGGTGACGACCAGCAACGCGTCCGCGCCCTCGACCGCGGCCATCGGTGCTGTCGCGAATCCGACCCCGGGCTTCCCGCCGATCGCGCGCTTCGCCGCCGGCATCGCCACCGGGTCGTAGGCGACGACCTCCGCGCCGCGGGACACGAGCGCGTCGACGATCGCGAGCGACGGAGCCTCGCGCATGTCGTCGGTGTTTGGCTTGAACGCGAGGCCCCAGAGTGCGAAGCGCCGGCCGCGCAGGTCGCTTCCGAGGCGCGCGACGATCTTGTCGACCAGCACCCTCTTCTGCGCGTCGTTCACCGCCTCGACCGCGTGCAGGAGCTTCAGCGGATAGCCGTGCTCCGCCGCCGTGCGGCCCAGCGCCTTCACGTCCTTCGGGAAGCAGCTGCCGCCGTAGCCGACGCCGGGGTAGAGGAAGTGCCAGCCGATGCGCGGATCGGAACCGATTCCGCGCCGCACCGCCTCGATGTCCGCGCCCAGCCGGTCGGCGAGATTCGCGAGTTCGTTCATGAACGAGATCCGCGTGGCGAGCATCGCGTTCGCGGCGTACTTGGTGAGTTCGGCCGAGCGCAGGTCCATCACGATGAGCCGCTCGTGGCTGCGCTGGAACGGCGCGTACACCGCCCGCAGCGCCTGGATCGCGTGCTCGTCGTCGGCGCCGATCACCACCCGGTCGGGCCGCATGAAGTCCTCGACCGCAGCGCCCTCCTTCAGGAATTCGGGATTCGACGCGACCGCGCAGGGAACGTCGAGTCCGCGGGCGTCGAGTTCCTCGCGGATCGCCTGCCTCACGCGGTCGGCGGTGCCGACCGGGACCGTCGACTTGTCGACGACGACCTTCCGGTCGGTCATCCTGCGCCCGATGTTGCGCGCGGCCTCGATCACGTAGCGCATGTCGGCCGAGCCGTCCTCGTCGGGCGGCGTGCCGACCGCGATGAACTGCAGCGCCCCGTGCTGCACCGCCAGGTCGACGTCGGTGGTGAAGCGCAGTCGGCCCGCCGCGACGTTGCGGCGGATCATCGGTTCGAGGCCGGGCTCGTGGATCGGCACGCCTCCCGCCTCGAGCGTCGCAATCTTGCGCGCGTCGACGTCGAGGCACAGCACGTCGTTGCCGACCTCGGCGAAGCAGGTGCCGGTGACGAGACCGACGTAGCCGGTCCCGATCATCGTGATCTTCATGCGTGCTCTCCTGCGGGCAGCGACGCGAGGATCGCGTCGAGCGCGGCGGCGGGGTCCGCTGCCGCGGCGATGGGTCGGCCAACGACGAGGAAATCCGCGCCCGCTGCGATCGCCTGCGTCGGGGTCATCACGCGGGCCTGGTCCTGGACCTCCGAGCCGGTCGGGCGAATGCCCGGCGTCACCAGCAGGAAGCCGCGGCCGAGATCGCGCTTCAGCACGGCCGCCTCGCGCGCGGAACAGACGACGCCGTCGAGGCCGCAGGCGTTGGCGAGCCGCGCGAGGCGGAGCACCTGCTCCTCCGGCGTCGAGGCGACGCCGACCTCGGCGAGATCGGCGGCGGTCAGGCTGGTGAGCACCGTCACCGCGATCAGCAGCGGTCGCGGGAGGTTCGCTTCCAGCGCAGCGCGGTCGACCGCCTCGCGCGCCGCGCGCATCATCGCCGCGCCTCCCGATGCGTGCACGTTGATCATCCACGCGCCCAGCCGCGTCGCCGCTGCGCAGGCCTGCGCGGCCGTGTTCGGGATGTCGTGGAACTTGAGGTCGAGGAACACGCGGAAGCCGCGCCGGACGAGTTCGCGTACCAGACCGGCGTCCGCCGAGGTGAAGAGTTCCTTGCCTACCTTGAGCGCGCACTTCGACGGATCGAGGCGCGAGGCGAGCGCGAGCGCGCTCGCGGCATCCGCGAAGTCGAGCGCGACGATGATGCGGGGAGGCATGGGAAAGGGCATGAAGGATGAAGGATCAAGGACGAAGGAGGAAGGATGAGCGGCGGCGCGGAGCGCCACCTTCATCCTTCATGTCCCGCCCTCATGTCCGCTCACGCAAACCCCTCCGGCGTCTCGGTCCGCCGCGGCGAATACGACTCCCACTTCTGGCAGCCGGGGCAGCGCCAGTAGTACTGACGCGCGCGGAAACCGCACTGCTCGCAGCGGTACATGCCGAGCCGCTTGATGTGCTGGGACACGAGCCCGCGCACCAGTTCGAGATCGTTCCGCCGCTCGGGGGGCGCCGAGTGGATCTGGGCTTCCAGCAGCCGGTCGAGACCGAGGAGCGTCGGATTGCGCGCGAGCTCGTCCTTGATGAGTGCCGCGGCGGCGTCCGCGCCCTCGGTTTCGAGCGTGATCGAGAAGAGCGCGTTCAGCACGTCGAGCGACGGCGCCTGCTCCTGCCAGGCGCGCAGCAGGCGGATCGCGCGCGGCCGGTCGTCCATTCTGCGGCAGGCGTCGGCGACCCGGTCGGCGACCAGCGCGAGGAACGCGGGATTCTGCGTCTCGATGCGCTGCCAATGTTCGACGGCGTCGGCCGGGGCGCCCGACTGCATCGAGATGTCGCCGGCGACGAGGTTCGCCCTCGCGCAGCCGCGGTGAACGGCCAGCGCGCGCTCGACCTCCGCGCGCGCGGTGGCGAGGTCCGAGCGCACCAGCGCCGCCTGCGCGAGTTCGCAATGGTATTGCGCGATTTCCCGGAAGGCCGGCGTGCGGTTGATCTCGGCGACCCGGCCGGTGACCTCGATGGCCTTGTTCCAGTCCTTCTCCTGCTCGTAGATCGAGACCAGGTGGCCGAGCGACGCCGTCTCGTATCCCGTACCCGACAGTTCGGCGAACAACCGCTCGGCGCGATCGAGCATCCCGGCGCGCAGGAAATCCTGTGCGAGCTCGTAGCGCGCCATCTCGCGCCGGTCGGCCGGCAGGTCGGGACGGTCGAGCAGGTTCTGGTGCATGCGGATCGCGCGCTCGATCTCGCCCTGGCGGCGGAACAGGTTGCCGAGCGCGAAGTGCAGGTCGACCGTCTGGGGATCGACCTTGACCACTTCGATGAACGACTCGATCGCCTTGTCGGGCTGCTCGTTCAGCAGGAAGTTGAGGCCCCGGAAGTACGAGAGCGGCAGCGATCTCGACTCGGTCAGCAGGTGCTTGATGTCGATGCGGGCCGCGATCCAGCCGAGCGCGAAGAAGAGCGCCGGGATCGGCAGCAGCCACCAGAGCTCGAAGTCCACGGCGTCAGCCGACGCCGAACGGCGGGTGACCGTCGGTCGGCCCGGACGGCGACGGTTCCCGGGGCGACGACTCCCGGCGCAGGCGGCGGACCTGGCGGCGCAGCCGCGCATTGCGCAGCGCGCCCGACGCGAGTCCGATCGCGACCCCGGCGACGAACGCGACGAAGACGACGAACACGAGCGGCGCCTGCCACGAGGCGACGCGGAAGAACCGCAGCGTCACCACCTCGGCGTTGTCGAGCGACAGGAACAGGAGCGCGAGGAAGAGCGCCGCCCCGACGAGCCAGCGGACGACACCCATCATCTCAGCTCCACGCAACCGAAGGTCGCTTCGGGGGGGTCAACCCTACGCCTTCTTGAAGTCGACGCGCTCGCGCAACTCCTTGCCGGCCTTGAAGTGCGGCACCCGCTTCTCGGGCACGTGCACCTTCTCGCCCGACTTCGGGTTGCGGCCGGTGCGCGGCGGCCGGTGGTTCAGGCCGAAGCTGCCGAACCCGCGGATCTCGATGCGCTCCCCTTTCGCGAGGCTCTCGGCCATCGCATCGAGGATCATCTTGACCGCGAGTTCGGCGTCCTTGGCGACCAGTTGCGGGAACTGGGCCGCCAGGCGGTCGATCAGCTCCGACTTGGTCATCGGCATCGCGCTCCGTCAGCCGTTCGACTTGTTGTCGGAGAGTTTCGCCTTGAGCAGCGCGCCGAGGTTCGTCGTGCCCGTGTGGACGCCCGAGTTCTCCTGCGACATGCGGTTCATGGCCTCGCTCTCGTCGGCCTGGTCCTTCTGCTTGATCGACAGGTTGATGCCGCGGTTCTTGCGGTCGACGTTGATGATCATCGCCGTCAGCTTCTCGCCTTCGCGCAGGTGCTGCCGGATGTCCTCCACGCGGTCGCGCGAGACTTCCGAGGCGCGCAGGTAGCCCTCGACTTCGCCGGACCCCAGCGCGATCACCGCGCCCTTGGCGTCCAGGCTCTTCACCGTGCCGGAGACGATCGCGCCCTTGTCGTGCAGCGCGACGAAGTTGGAAAACGGGTCGCCCTCGAGCTGCTTGATGCCGAGCGAGATGCGCTCGCGCTCGACGTCGATCGCGAGCACCACGGCGTCGACTTCCTGGCCCTTCTTGTAGTCGCGCACCGCCTGTTCGCCCGCCGCGGTCCACGACAGGTCGGACAGGTGAACGAGGCCGTCGATGCCGCCGTTGAGGCCGACGAACACGCCGAAGTCGGTGATCGACTTGATCGTGCCACTGACGCGGTCGCCCTTCTTGTGGTTCATCGAGAACTCGTCCCACGGGTTCGGCATGCACTGCTTCATGCCGAGCGAGA
>JADLBN010000293.1 GCA_020847675.1 Burkholderiales bacterium
CCGGCTGCGCCGCCGGTCTCGCCGTCATCCCGATCTCGGGCCAACGCGCACCACGCACTTTCGCAGAGCTTCCCTAGTGGGCGCTGACTACCGGACCTTGGCGTGATCGCGCGCTACCGGGTGAGGATCCCGTCGCCGCTGCGAAGCTACACGCTTGGCCACGGCGAGGTCGACGTCGCGCTGCCGGAGCTTTCGCCCGACCACGCGCCGCCGCTTCGCGCGATCCTCGCGGCGCTGGACTCGTCGTTCCCGGGCATCCGCTTCCGCATGGTCGACGAGCAGGGACGACTCCGCGCCAACATCGCGGTGTTCGTCGGGCCCGACGCGGTTCGCGACCTCGACGTGCCGGTGCCATCCGGGACCGAAGTGATGATCGTCGCGGCACTGTCGGGCGGCTGAACGCGCGTTGTCGCGCAGCAGCATCGAACGGGCGTTCTGTCGGCGCGGCGCCCCCGGAAGTCGGCCGTTCCGGGATGTTGCGACGCAGCAAATCCTTGCCCGGCGCGGCACAATCCCGGTACAATCGACAGGTTTGCTCGGTTCGCCGGTGGCGTCACCTCGGTCGAGGGCGCCGGCGTGACACCTCCGCTCAAGACCAAGCCGATCCGCACCGTTCTCGTCTGGCAGGCGCTCGCGACCGTCGCGATAGCCGCCGTCTCGGGGGTGTGGGCCGGCTTGCACGCAGCGCTGTCGGCTGCGCTGGGCGGGCTGGTCACGCTGTCCTCGACGGTCGTGTACGCGTTCGTGCTGGGGATCGGGCCGAAGGCCACCACCGCAGGCGCCTCGCTCGTCACGATGCTCCGCGCGGAGGGGGCGAAGATCCTCTGGATCATCCTCCAGCTCTGGCTGGTGCTGGCGACGTACCGGGACGTCGTGGTGGCCGCGCTGTTCGCGGCCTTCGCGGTGACCGTGCTGCTGTTCTCGACGGCGCTCCTGGCGCGCGAGTAGCGATTCGACGGAAGAACGACCGATGGCCGCTGCGCACGAACTCACGCCCACCTCCTACATCCAGCACCACCTCACCTTCCTGACCCACCGGGTGGACGGCAAGGGCGGGTTCTGGACCGTCAACGTCGACACGATCGTCACCAGCGTGATCCTCGGCGTGCTGTGCTTCGGCTTCCTGTGGTGGATCACCCGCAAGGCCACCTCGAAGGTGCCGTCGAAGACGCAGGCGTTCGTCGAACTCGCGATCGGCTTCGTCGACAACGAGGTGCGCAGCGCCTACCAGGGCGCGAGCAAGCTCATCGCCCCGATGGCGCTCACCACCTTCGTGCTGGTGCTGTTCATGAACGCGATGGACTTCCTGCCGGTGGACATCATGTCGTGGATCTACGCGAACGTGTTCCACCAGGAGACCTGGCGCAGCGTCCCGACCGCCGACGTCAACACGACGTTCGCGCTCGCGCTGTCGGTGTTCGGCCTGTCGATCTTCTACGCGGTCAAGGCCAAGGGCTTCGGCGGCTGGATCCACGAACTGTTCTGCGCGCCGTTCGGCGCGAATCCGCTCCTGTGGCCGGCGAACCTCGTGTTCAACCTGGTCGAGTACGTGAGCAAGCCGCTGTCGCACAGCCTGCGGCTGTTCGGCAACATGTACGCCGGCGAGATCATCTTCATGCTGCTCGGCATGTGGGCCGCGACCGGGCTGGCCGGCGTGGTCGCCGGCGCGGTCCTGCACCTCGGCTGGTCGATCTTCCACATCCTGATCGTCGTGCTGCAGGCCTACATCTTCATGATGCTGACCATCGTGTATCTCGCGATGGCGCAAGAGCACCACTGATTGTCGTCACCTTCCGCCAGAACGAAAGGAAACCCGCGATGGACCCGAAACTGCAACTGCTTGCCATGATCCAGGCCTACACCGGCGTCGGCATCGGCCTCATGATCGGCCTGGGCGCGCTCGGCGCCTGCGTCGGCGTCGGCATCATGTGCTCGCGCTTCCTCGAAGGCGCCGCGCGCCAGCCGGAACTCATGCCGCAACTGCAGACCAAGGTGTTCCTGCTGCTCGGCCTGATCGACGCGTCGTTCATCATCGGCCTGGGCATCGCGATGCTGTTCGCGTTCGGCAACCCGCTGCTCGCCGTCATCCAGTAGCCACCGAGCCCGCGGGCCAAGGCCCGGCGCACCGAAGGAAGCCGTCATGGACATCAACCTGACGCTGATCATGCAGGCGGTCGGTTTCGCCGCGTTCATCTGGTTCACGGCGAAGTTCGTCTGGCCGCCGATGATGAACGCGATCGAGACGCGCCGGAAGGAGATCGCCGACGGGCTCGCCGCCGGCGAGCAGGGTCGCCAGAGTCTCGCGTCGAGCGAGAAGCGCGTGACCGAGATGCTGAACGAGGCCAAGTCGAAGGCGTCCGAGATCGTCGCGCAGGGCGAGAAGTTCAAGTCCGAGACGATGGACCGCGCCAAGGCCGAGGCGAAGGCCGAGGCCGACCGCATCGTCGCGGCGGCGAAAGCCGAGATCCAGCAGGAGGTCGCCCGCGCCAAGGAGTCGCTGCGCAAGTCGGTGGCCGATCTCGCGGTCGCCGGCGCGTCGAAGATCCTGAAGCGCGAAGTCGACGCGAAGGCCCACGCCGACCTGCTGGCCGAGATGCAGAAGCAGCTCTGACGCCGCCATGGCCGAACTCTCCACCATCGCACGACCCTACGCCGAGGCGGCGTTCGAGATCGCGTCCGCGAAGCGCGCGCTCCCGTCGTGGTCGCGCATGCTCGAACTGGTCGACTCGGTGGCGTCCGACGCGCGCATGCGCACGGCGCTCGCGAGCCCGACGCTGGGCGACGCCGAGAAGGAGTCGCTGTTCCTCTCGGTGTGCGGCGACGCGCTCGACGCGGACGCGAAGAGCTTCGTGCGCGTGCTGATCGAGTCGGACCGCATCGGCCTCTCGCGCGAGATCCGCGAGGTCTACGAGAAGCGCCGGCACGACGCCGAGGGCGTCGCGCGGGCGTCGATCGAGAGCGCGATGCCCCTCTCCGACGCCGACCTCGCCGCGATGAAGGCGGCGCTGGAGCGGCGCTTCGGCCGCAGGGTCGAGGCGACGGTGGCGGTGAATCCGGCGCTGATCGGCGGCGCGCGCATCACGGTGGGCGACACGGTGATCGACGACTCCGTCGCGGGCAAGCTCGCGGCGATGCAGAACGCACTCACGGCCTGAACGAACACGATTCGAGCGTGACGCGGGCGAATGGCCGCCCACCACACGACGCGAGGAAACCATGCAGTTGAATCCTTCCGAAATCAGCGAACTGATCAAGGCGAAGATCCAGAACCTGGACACCGGCGCGCAGACGCGCACCCAGGGGACGGTGGTCTCGGTCACCGACGGCATCTGCCGGATCCACGGGCTCGCCGACGCGATGCAGGGCGAGATGCTCGAGTTCCCGGGCAACACCTTCGGCCTCGCGCTCAACCTCGAGCGCGACTCGGTCGGCTCGGTGGTGCTGGGCGAGTACGAGCACATCACCGAGGGCGCGACGGTCAAGTGCACCGGGCGCATCCTCGCGGTGCCGGTCGGCCCGGAACTCATCGGCCGCGTGGTGAACTCGCTGGGCGAGCCGATCGACGGCAAGGGTCCGATCGCCGCGAAGATGACCGACGTGATCGAGAAGGTGGCGCCCGGCGTCATCGACCGCCAGTCGGTGAACCAGCCGGTGCAGACCGGGTTGAAGTCGATCGACGCGATGGTGCCGATCGGGCGCGGCCAGCGCGAACTCATCATCGGCGACCGCCAGACCGGCAAGACGGCGGTCGCGGTCGACACGATCATCAACCAGAAGGGCAAGGAACTCATCTGCATCTACGTCGCGATCGGCCAGAAGGCCTCGACGATCGCGAACGTGGTGCGCAAGCTCGAGGAATCCGGCGCGATGGCGTACACGATCGTCGTCGCGGCCTCGGCGTCCGAGTCGGCGGCGATGCAGTACATCGCGCCCTACTCCGGCTGCACGATGGGCGAG
>JADLBN010000294.1 GCA_020847675.1 Burkholderiales bacterium
GCGAACTCCACCCGATCCACCATCCGGTACGCATCGTCGGCGAAGAACGGCCGCCAGAGCTTGATCCCCTCGCCGGTGGGCTGGCCGGCCGCGTCCAGCAGATCGAAGTGCAGGTCGTCGTTCGAGTCGTAGATCGACCACTCGCGGCGCAGCGCGACCCGGGTCGAGTCGCTCGCCCAGAACGCGAGCACGTCGACGCGATTCGCCGAGGCGTCGTAGTCGTCGATGGTGTCGCGCCCGTCGCCGGGCGCGAAGCGGTACGTGTCGCTTCCCGCGCCGCCGCGCAGCGTGTCGTCGCCCGCGCCGCCGGCGAGCGCGTCGGCGCCGTCTTCGCCGAGGAGCATATCGGCGCCGGCGCCCCCTTCGAGCGCATCGGCGCCGCTGCCGGCGGAGAGCCAGTCGGCGCCGGCCTTTCCGTGCAGACGATCGTCGCCGTCCCCGCCGTAGAGCTGGTCCGCGCCGTCTCCGCCGTCGACGAGGTCGTCGCCGCGCTGGCCGTACAACTGGTCGTCGCCCCCGCCGCCGAAGACCGTGTCGGCGTACGCGGAGCCGGTGAACGTGTCGGGGCCGTCGGTCAACCGGTTCGGGAGGCGCGCGGCGATCTCGATCCGGTCCCACAAGGTGCCGTCGGCGAAATCGATGCGGTCGATTCCGTCGCCCGCGAACTGGTCGCGCACGGTGACCTGGTCGAGGGCGTTGCGCAGCTTGACGACGAGGTCGTTCGCGAGGCGTTCGAGCTCCACGTCCGCAGGCCCCGCGCCCGCGAAGAGCGCGAGCGCGTCCGCGTCGCCCGCGGCACCGTCGGCGATCGTGTCCTGGCCGTCGCCGTAGCCGAAGAGGTAGAGGTCGTCGCCCGCGCCACCGGTCAGGGTGTCGTTGCCGGAGCCGCCGTCGAGGAAGTCGGCGCCGGGGCCGGCGTCGAGGAGGTCGTCGCCGTCCTCGCCCCGGAGCGCGTCCGCGCCGTCGAGGCCGGTCAGCGCATCGGCACCCGCCGCGCCGTAGAGCGTGTCGTCAGCGCTCGAGCCATTGAGTACGTCGGCGCCCGCAGTGCCTGCGACCGGCGCGGTCGGCAGCGCCTCGAGCTCAGCGAGCGCGATCGTATCGACGAGGGCGTTCCCCGCCGGGTCGGCGAAGAACTCGATCGCCTCCACCCGGTCCGCGGCGGAGAGATAGAAGCCCGGAAGGGTGACGCGGTCGTCCGAGATCAGGCTATAGAGCGTCAGCGTCCCGGCCACGTCGCGCTCGATCAGCAGATCGTCGCGCGTGAATCCGCGCAGCTGCAGGCGGTCGGAGCCTTCGGCGGCCGGATCGCCATCGACGACGACGTCGTGCCCGTCGCCGACCGAGAACACGTACGTGTCGGCGCCCCGCCCGCCGGAGAGCTCGTCGCGCCCGGCGCGCCCCGCGAGCGCGTCGTCGAAGTCCGAGCCGGTCATTCGGTCGTCGCCGTCGCTGCCCTCGATCACTTCGACCGGCAAGGCGTCGAGCGCGGCTGCACCGATGACCGTTCCGTCGTCAAGCTCGAACCGCTCGACGCGTCGCGCGACATCGACGAAATGCCGCTCGATCCGCACTTCGCCACCGGGCATCGCGATGCGCAGGTCGCCGTTCGACTGCCGCGAGAAGCGCAGGTCCGCCGCCGAAATCGGCGGTCCGAACCGGACCGTGTCGATGCCGCCCGGATCGATGACGAGGTCGCGGCCGTTGCCGGGATCCACTCGATAGGTGTTGTCGCCGGCCGTGCCCGAGAGCACCTCGCTCAGCCCGGTCGAAATCGCCGCGCCATCGAGGGGATCGGCGTAGACGGGCAGATACTGCTGCTGCGGCAGCCGGCGCGACAGTTCCTCCGGCGTCAGCACCGTGCCGTCGGCGAACTGGTAGCGATGGATCCCCCCGGTGAAACCGTTCGCGATCGCCAGCAGGTCGCCGTTTCCATAGCCGATGACGAGGAACGCGCCGTTGCTGTCGCTGCCCTGATCGATCGTGATCGAGCTGGCGGCGATGCCCGGCCCGAAGACCACCGTGTTGATACCGTTCCGGTCGAAGATCTTGTCGACGCCGTCGCCCACGTTGATCTCGTAGGTGTCGTCGCCCGCTCCGCCGTCCATCAGGTCGGTGCCGGTGCCGCCGACGAGGTAGTCGTCGCCGGCCTCGCCGTCGCGACTGCCGTCGCCGTCGCCGAGCAGCTGATCGTCGCCGGCGCCGCCGAAAAGTACGTCGTCGCCGCCGTGGCCGCGCAGGTAATCGTCGCCGTCCTCGCCGTCGAGGAGATCGACCCCGTCCGCGTCGGCCGGCAGGTTGTCGGCGTCCCCGAACAGAAAGTCGGCGCCGTCGCCGCCATAGAGGACATCGTCGCCGCCGTCGCCGGTGAGCGTGTCCACCCCATTCCCGCCGTCCAGGTAGTCGGCGCCCTTCAGCTCCGGCGGCACTTCGCTCGCGTCGCCCTGCAGCGCGTCGTCGCCATCGCCCCCGAAGAGCGTGTCGTCGCCGCCGCCGCCCCAGAGCCGGTCGCTGCCGTCGCCGCCGTCCAGGTAATCGTCCCGATGGTGCTCGGCCGCAAGCAGTGCGCTGTCGCCGACCAGTTGGTCGTCGTCGTCGCCGCCGTAGAGCGTGTCCGATCCGCCGTCGCCGATCAGCAGGTCGGCGCCGGCGCCCCCGTGCAGCACGTCGTTGGCGTGAAGCTCGGGCAGCACGTAGAAGTCGAGCGCGACCGCGCC
>JADLBN010000295.1 GCA_020847675.1 Burkholderiales bacterium
AGCGCCAGCTCGGCACGGCGATCAAGCGCGCGCAGTTCCTCGCGCTCCTGCCGTACACCGACCGCCACTGACCGGAGACGACCATGCAGATCATCCTGCTCGAAAAGGTCGCCAACGTCGGCAACCTCGGCGACGTCGTCAAGGTCAAGGACGGCTTCGCCCGCAACTTCCTGATCCCGCAAGGCAAGGCGAAGCGGGCCACGCCCGAGAACGTGAAGCTCCTCGAGGAGAAGCGCGCGGACCTCGAGCGCGCGGCCGCCGAGAAGCTCGCGGCGGCCGAGGCCGCGGCGGCGAAGCTCGAGGGCCTCACGATCCAGATCACGCAGAAGGCCGGCGTCGATGGGCGCCTGTTCGGCTCGGTCGGCAACGTCGACATCGTCGAGGCGCTGAAGGCTCACGGCATCGCGATCGAGCGGTCCGCGGTCCGGCTGCCCTCGGGGCCGTTGAAGCACGTCGGCGACCACCCGATCACCGTCCAGTTGCACACCGACGTGCTGGCGCACATCACGGTGGGCGTGCTCGGCGACACCGTGCAGGGCTAGTGCAGGTACCCGGCCCCGGGGGGCCGGGACGAAGGTGCGGCGAAGGGCCCCGGCGACGGGGCCCTTTTGACTGGAGCAGCTCCGAAGGCCCGGGGAGGGCGTTCGTATGCTCTCGTTCGTCATCTGCAGCATCGACGAAGGCAAGTTCGCGGCTGTTTCCGCGAGCATCGCGGCCGCCTTGGGAGGCGAGCCGTTCGAGATCGTCGGCATCCACGACGCCCGGTCGCTCTGCGAGGGCTGGACGCGCGGCCTCGCGCGTTCGCGCGGCGACCCGGTCGTCTTCTGCCACGACGACATCGCGATCCACGCGGACCACCTCGCCGGGCGCCTCACCCGTCACCTCGGGCGCTTCGACCTGGTGGGGGTCGCGGGCACCGACCGTTGCGTCGGCATGGACTGGGCGGCTGCGGGGACCGCGCATACTTGGGGAGCCATCGTCCATGGTGCCGACTCCGCGGCGGAGCTCTGTTTCTTCGGTGCAGCCTCGGGCGCCGATCCGGTGGCCGGTATCCAGGCGATGGACGGCGTGTTCCTCGCGGCGCGGCGCGAAGTCGCGGAAGCGGTGGGCTTCGACGCCGTCACCTTCGACGGCTGGCACGGCTACGATGCGGACTTCACGTTCCGCGCCCACCTCGCCGGGTTCCGCCTCGGCGTGATGCTCGACTGCCCGCTGGTGCATCGGTCCCGCGGACGCGTGGACTCCGGACTGTCGACGTCCTTCTACCGCTTCGAGGCGAAGCACGCGGGCCGCCTCGCGCGAGGCCGCGGGGCCTGGGCCGACCTGCGCACGCCGATCGCGTTGCCCGGCGGGATCGCAGCCGCGTTCGACGGCGCGAACCTCGACCGTCTGCACGAACGCAGCCGGCGCGAGGCGCGGACACTGGACGAACTCGCATCGAGGCCCTACGCCGTCGGGCGCAACGACTCCTGCCCCTGCCGCAGCGGGCTGCGCTATCGCGACTGCCACGGCGCGACGCGGCGGTAGAATCGCAGCTTGACTTCGCCTTCCGCGATGCCCGACCGCTCCGACGTCGATCCGCTGCGCCTGCCCCCGCACTCGCTCGAGGCGGAGCAGTCGGTGCTGGGCGCTCTCCTGCTCGACAACGACGCCGCCGACAAGGTCGGCGACGTGCTCTCTGCCGCGGACTTCTACAGCGACGCGCACCGCATCATCTTCGACCATGTCGCCCGGCTGATCGGCGAGGGCCGGCCGGCGGATGCGGTCACGCTGGCCGAGGCGCTCGCCTCGGCGGGCAAGCTCGACCACGTCGGCGGCCTCGCCTACCTCGGGGCGCTGGTGCAGGGCGTGCCGACCGCCGCGAACGTGCGCCACTACGCGCAGATCGTGCGCGACCGCTCTGTGCTCCGCCAGCTCGCTTCGACCGCGGCCGAGATCGCCGAATCGGCCTACCAGCCGGCCGGGCGCAATGCCTCGCAGCTCCTCGACGAAGCCGAGACCCGGGTGATGCACATCGCCGAGGCGGGCTCGCGCGGCCGCAAGCAGTACGCGAAAGTCGGCGACCTCCTGCCCGGCGTGGTGGAGCGCATCGAGGAACTGTTCAACCGCGAGCACCCGACCGACGTCACCGGCACGGCGACCGGGTTCAGCGACCTCGACCGGATGACCGCGGGCCTGCAGGCAGGCGACCTGGTGATCGTCGCCGGCCGGCCGTCGATGGGCAAGACCTCGCTCGCGGTGAACATCGGCGAGCACGTCGCGCTCGAGCTGAAGAAGCCGGTCGCGATCTTTTCCATGGAAATGGGCGCGAACCAGCTCGCGCTGCGCATGATCGGGTCGGTCGGGCGGCTGCCGTCGCAGAACCTGCGCACCGGCCGTCTGCAGTCGGAGGACTGGACGCGGCTTTCCACCGCGCTCGGCCGGCTCAACGACGCGCAGATCCTCATCGACGAGACACCCGCGCTCACGGTGATGGAACTGCGCTCGCGCGCCCGGCGGATCGCGCGCGCCCACTCGCCGATCGGTCTCGTGATCGTCGACTACCTGCAGCTCATGCAGGCGTCCTCGCAGGGCGAGAACCGCGCGACCGAGATCTCCGAGATCAGCCGCTCGCTCAAGGCGCTCGCCAAGGAGTTGAGCGTGCCGGTCATCGCGCTGTCGCAGTTGAACCGCTCGCTCGAACAGCGGCCGAACAAGCGGCCGGTGATGAGCGACCTGCGCGAGTCGGGCGCGATCGAGCAGGACGCCGACGTGATCCTGTTCATCTACCGCGACGAGGTCTACAACGAGGACACCGCCGACAAGGGTGTCGCGGAGATCATCATCGCCAAGCAGCGCAACGGACCGATCGGCACGGTGCGCCTCACCTTCCTCGGCGAATATACGCGGTTCGAGAACTTTGCCGCGCCGGGGTCGTACTGAGTTCACGGCCGGAAGCGCGCAGCGTGCTCTCGTTCGTCGTCAACAGCATCGACCCTGCGAAATTCGCGGCGGTCAGCGCGTCGATCGCCCGCTCGGTCCGCGGCGCGACGCACGAAGTCGTCGGCATTCACGACGCGAGGTCGATGTGCGACGGCTACGCTCGCGGCCTCGCGCGAAGCGCCGGCGACCCGGTGGTGTTCTGCCACGACGATCTCGAGATCCTGTGCACCGACCTGCCGGCCCGGCTCGACCGGCATCTCGCTCGCTTCGACGTGTTCGGTCCGGTCGGCACACGCAAGCTCGTCTCGATGAACTGGGCCGACGCCGGCGCCGAGTACCTGTACGGCGCGATGTCGGGACCCGATCCGGGAGGACGCCTCGCGACCGGCTACTTCGGCGGCGCGACGCGCGAGGTCGACGGCATCGTGGCGCTCGAGGGTGTGTTCATCGTTGCCAGCCGTGCGGCCGCGCTCGCCGTCGGCTGGGACGACGCGACCTTCGACGACTGGCACGGCTACGACACCGACTTCAGCTTTCGCGCCCATCTCGCCGGCTGGCGCGTCGGCGTGGTGCTCGACCTGCCGATCGTGCACCAGTCGGCGGGCAGGCGCGGCGCCGGTTACGAACGTTCGCGCGAGCGGTTCGCTGCGAAGCACGCCGGACGTCTCGCGTCGGACCGAAGCGGCGTGAACCTGATCACCTACGTTCCGATGGCCGATCACGACGCGATTCGCGCGTTCTTCGACGGCGGCGACCTGGCGGCCTGGCATCGCGAGTCGCGGCTGCGCATCGATCGCGCCCGCACTTCGCCAGGCGTCCGGCGCCCCGCGACGCTGATGGGGGGCGGCTGGGACCCTTCCCGCGCGAGCGCCGGGCGCATCGATCGCCGCGCCGACCCGCCGACTCGCAACGGCGCATGTCCCTGCGGCAGCGGACGGCGCTACAAGGAATGCCACGGGGCGGCCGCGGGCGGCCGCGGCCCGGGATGAGTGCCGCGATCGCGCCGCCGGCCTCGAGGAACGCCCCTTGCCCCTGCGACAGCGGGCGTCGCTACAAGGACTGCCACGGCCGCGCCGGCCAGGCGAGCGCTCCGCCGGCCGCGCCGGGAGGGAGGGCCGCGCCGGAAGCGGGGCCCTCGGACACCCTGACGGCGACGATGCACGCCGCGCTCGCCGCGCAGCAGGAGGGCCGGCTCGACGAAGCGATCGCGCTCTACGACGAGGTGCTGCGCGCGCAGCCGGGGGCATTCGATGCATGGCACATGCGCGGCGTCGCTCACCTGCTCGCGAACCGCTACGACGCGGCGGAAGCCGACGTCGCGCGCGCGCTCGCGCTGTGGCCGGACAACGCGCAGGCGCGCAAGAACCTGGCGCTCATCGACGGCGGCCGCCGCAACGCGCTCGACGAGGAGATGCTGAGTCGCGCGGTGTGGCCGAGGTTCCGGCCGCTCGTGACCGACGAGCCTCGCGACCCGCTTGCCGGACTCGGCCCTGGCGACCGGATGTTCGTGGTCGAGTTGGGCGAGCGCGTTTCCGATCTGTGCGACCGGCTGGTCCGCGTCGCCGGAGCGGCGGGAGCCGAAGCGTATCGGGCGGTGCCCGGAGCCGACGGGCGGATACCCGACGCGCTGACCGCTGCGCTCGCGTCGGCCGGACCGCGCGACACCATCGTGGCCGTCGGATGCCGGTGGCCGGCCGGCGACTGGACGCTCGCCTGCGCGCCGCGCGCGATCGCGCTCGTCGTCGACGACGTGCCGCTCGCCCGGATCGAGGACCGGTTGCGCGAACTCTCGGGGCAGGCGCGCCGCCGCGTGCGCCTCGTGCGCGGACCCGGTGCGACGACCGACCTGGACCCGCTGCCGCACGCGGCGATGCGCGATGACTGACGACGCGCGATCCGGCGGCGGCGAGGTGCGCACGATCGCCTTCTACCTGCCGCAGTTCCATCCGATCCCGGAGAACGACCGCTGGTGGGGCGAGGGCTTCACCGAGTGGACCAACGTGCGGCGGGCGCGGCCGCTCTTCCCCGGACACGCGCAGCCACGCGTGCCAGGGGCGCTGGGATACTACGATCTCACCGTTCCCGGGGTCGCCGAGCGCCAGGCCACGCTCGCGCGCACGTACGGCGTTCACGGCTTCTGCTACTACTTCTACTGGTTCAACGGACACCGGCTGCTCGAACGCCCGCTCGAGGACATGCTCGCGCGCGGTACCCCGGATTTCCCGTTCTGCGTGTGCTGGGCGAACGAGAACTGGACCCGCCGCTGGGACGGCCGCGACGACGATATCCTGCTGGCCCAGTCCTACAACCTCGACGACAGCCGCCGTCTGTTCGACGCGTTCGCGCGCCTTTTCGCGGACCCGCGCTACATCCGCGTCGACGGCCGTCCGCTGCTGCTCGTCTACAAGTCCGGCCTGATTCCGGAAACGGTGGCGACCACCACGATGTGGCGCGAGGCGGCCATCGCACTCGGCCAGCCCGAGCCGTACCTGGTCTCGTGCGAGACCTCGGGCCGTCCCGACCCTGCCTCGATCGGCTTCGACGCCTCGGTCGAATTCCCTCCGCACGGGCACCAGGCCTACTGGCTCAACGCGCAGGTGCCCGGACTCGACCCGGGATTCACCGGCCTCCTCACGAGCTATCGCGCGCTGGTCGTGCAGTCGCTCGAGCGCGACGCCAGCGACGCCAAGCGCCTGCGCTGCGTCGTCCCGTCCTGGGACAACTCGGCGCGCCGGGGGCTGCAGGGAACGGTCTTCCTGGGATCGAGTCCCGAACTCTTCGGCTACTGGGCGGAGGCGATGGTGCAGGACACGCGCGCCCGGCTCGCCGGCGACGAGCGCCTGCTGTTCGTGAACGCGTGGAACGAGTGGGCCGAGGGCTGCTGCCTCGAACCCGACGAACGCTGGGGGTTGCAGTACCTCGAGGCGCTGCGCGATGCGCTGGCCGCCGGCACCCGGCCGGGCGCGGCAACGACAGAGCCCTGGCGCACCCGGCGCCAACCGCGGTCTCAGTCCTGAGCGGGCCGCGAGGCGGCGATGGCTGCCGGCGGCCGTGGCACCGACGCGGCGAAGCGGGGAATCGCCTGTCCCCGGTTGTGGACGAGGTCGGGAATCCGGAAGTCGCGCGCGATCTCGCCTGCGCCGCGTTCCACGTAGATCGAGACGCCGTCGAACGCGACTCGCGGGAACACCGCCGGGAGCGCCGCTGCGAGGAGCATCAGGTCGACGATCAGGTTCGAGACCGGAAGCTTGTCGGCGAAGTACGCGCCCCCGTGCTCCTTCTGCCAGTGGTCGCCAGGCCAGTGCGCCCAGCCCCAGTCCTCGATCACGTAGAGGCCGCCGGGTGCAAGCCGCGGAAACAGCGCGGTGAACGACGCGCGCGTCTGCGGGTACCAGTGCGAGGCGTCGTCGATGACGAGGTCGAGCGACGCCGCGCCGAACACGTGGTCGCAGGCCATGTGCACCGCACGGCGGTTTCCCTGGTCGATGCCGCGCGCCCAGGTGACGCGCCCGCCGCCGCGCGCGGCGAGGTAGTGCTGGAGCGGCGGCTTGTCCTGCGGATTGAGTTCGAGCGCCAAGAGCGCGTCGGGCCGGAAGATCTCGTTCAGCAGCACGACGCTGCCGCCCTTGTAGACGCCGATGTCGACGATGCGGCGCGGCTCGCGCCGGAGTTCGGCGAGGATCGACCGCAGCATGGACGGCGACTTGCCGAGCACGAAGCAGTCGTCGACGGACTCCCGTTCGAAGAGGTCGGGTCCGTCGCAGAAGTCGATCGCGACCGGGCCGAAGCGGAGGCGGCGCTCGCCCTCCCAGGGCAGTGCGTCGAAGGCCGGCAGGTTCATCGTGGCGGTTCCCGGTACGGTGGGCCGATCATAGCGCGCCGTCGCGCTGCGGCTCCCGCGGACGCCGGAACACCCACCAGCGCGAGAGGGCGAACGTCACCGGGGGCACGAGCGCGATCGACAGGGCGAGCCCCGCATAGGGCGACCACCGCTGCAGGTGCACCGCCGCATACATGATGGCGGCGCTCAACGCGAGCCCGGCGAGTTGCGCCGCGAGGTAGCGCGGCAACTGGCCGACCGGGCTCGCGCGCGAGGCGAAGGTCCAGCGGCGGTTGAGCACGAACCCCGCGACGAACGCGACCGAGAACGCGGCGCCGGTCGCGACGACCGGGTCGATGCGAGTGGTCTCGACGATGAGCGCGAACACCGCGGCGTGGATCGCCGTGGCGGCCGCGCCGACGACGGCGAAGCGGACGAATGCGCGGGCGAGGGCCATGCCGCGCCGGTCAGTTTCCGGTCTCGGGCGGGAAGCCGACGCGCGTGCGCACGACGTAGAGCGGGCGGGCCTTCACCTCGTCGTAGACGCGGCCCAGGTACTCGCCGATCACGCCGAGCGACAGCAGTTGCACGCCGCCCAGGAACAGCACGACGACCATCAGCGACGCGTAGCCCGGCACGTCGGCACCGTGCAGTATCGTGCGGATCACCAGCCAGCCGCCGTAGGCGAGCGCGACGAGCGCGAACAGCGCACCCAGGATGCTCGACAGGCGCAGCGGCAGCGACGAGAACGACACGACGCCGTCGAGCGCCAGCCGCCACAGTTTCACCAGGCCGTAGCGCGAGTTGCCCGCCGCGCGCTCCTCGACGTCGTATTCGACGTTCGTCGTTCGGAAGCCGACCCACGCGTACATGCCCTTCATGTACCGGATGCGCTCGGGCATCGCCCTCAGCGCCTCGACCACCGGACGCGCCATCAGCCGGAAGTCGCCCGCGCCGGGCGGAACCGGAACCGCGGACACGCGCGAGAACAGCCGGTGGAACAGGTCGGAGGCGATGCGGCGCGCGGCCGGGTCGGTCGCGCGGTCGCGCCGCAGCGCGATCACGACGTCGTGGCCCTCGCGCCACTTCGCGACGAGTTCGGAGAGGAGTTCCGGCGGATGCTGGAGGTCCGCGTCGATCGGCACGACCGCGTCGCCGCTCGCGTGATCGAGGCCCGCGGCGAGAGCGACTTCCTTGCCGAAGTTGCGCGACAGCGAGACCACGCGCACGCGCGGGTCGCGCGCGGCGAGCGCCGACAGGACGGCGAGCGTCGCGTCGCGGCTGCCGTCGTCGACGAACACCGCCTCGGCCGGAAGCCCCAGCGCGTCGAGGGCGTCTCCGGCGCGCGCCCAGAACGAGGCGAGGCCCGAAGCCTCGTTGTAGCAGGGGACGACCAGCGAGAGGGCCGGCTTCGCGCGCATCGCGCGATTGTCGCACGCACGTTCGCTCAGGCTGGCGCGAGCGCTCGCCGAAGGGCGCGGTTCAGCGGCGGATTCGCCCGCCCGGCGCCTGCCTAGCGGCGCAGGGCGGGCGGTGCGCGACGGCGGGCCTCCCGGTCCGCCATCAGAGGATCTCGGCCGCCCGATCGGCGAGCCGCGAACGCTCGCCGCGCGTGAGCGTCACGTGCCCCGAGTGCGGCCAGCCCTTGAACCGGTCGACGACGTAGGTGAGCCCCGAGCTGCCTTCGGTGAGGTAGGGTGTGTCGATCTGCGCGATGTTGCCGAGGCACACGACCTTGGTGCCGGGACCTGCGCGCGTGATCAGCGTCTTCATCTGCTTGGGCGTCAGGTTCTGCGCCTCGTCGATGATCAGGAACTTGTTGATGAACGTGCGCCCGCGCATGAAGTTGAGGCTCTTGACCTTGATGCGCGAGCGGATCAGGTCGCGCGTCGCCGCGCGCCCCCACTCGCCGGCGTCGTCGTCGGTCTTGTTGAGCACGTCGAGGTTGTCCTCGAGCGCGCCCATCCACGGGTTCATCTTCTCCTCCTCGGTGCCGGGGAGGAAGCCGATGTCCTCGCCGACCGGGACGGTGACCCGCGTCATGATGATCTCGGAGTAGATCTTGAACTCGAGCGTGAGCATGAGTCCCGCGGCGAGCGTGAGGAGCGTCTTGCCGGTGCCCGCCTGGCCCACCAGCGTCACGAAATCGACGTCGGGGTTCATGAGCAGGTTGAGCGCGTAGTTCTGCTCGCGGTTCCGCGCGACGATGCCCCAGACGTTGTTCTTCTGGTGCGTGTAGTCCTTGAGCGTCGACAGGAGCGCGGTCTTGCCGCTCACTTCCTTCACGATCGCGTGGAACGGCGCCTCGCCCGGCGGCTCGAGCCACACGAACTCGTTCGCGAGGAGCGAGGGGACCAGCGGGCCCGAGACCCGGTAGAGCGTGTGGCCGCCCTGCTGCCAGCTCTCCATGCCCTTGCCGTGGCGCTCCCAGAAGTCGGCGGGCAGCTCCTCCATGCCGGAGTAGAGGAGTTCGCTGTCCTCCAGCACCTTGTCGTTGAAGTAGTCCTCGGCGGCGAGCCCGAGCGCGCGCGCCTTGATGCGCATATTGATGTCCTTCGACACCAGCACGACGTCGCGGCGCGGGTGCGCGTGCGCGAGGTGCATCACGACCGCGAGGATCTGGTTGTCCGCCTTGCCGTTCGCGAGCGAGGGCGGCAGCGCCGTGGTGATCGTCTCGGTCTGCAGGTAGAGGCGGCCGGTCGCGGCGCCGTTGCTCTTCTGCTCGAGCGGTATGCCGCCCGAGATGCCGTCGCCTCCCTGCCCGGTGTGGGTCGTGACCAGCTCGTCGAGGAAGCGCGAGGCCTGGCGCGCGTTCCGAGCGACCTCGGTCACCCCCTTCTTGTGGTTGTCGAGTTCCTCGAGCGTGAGGATCGGCAGGTAGATGTCGTGTTCCTCGAACCGGAACAGGCTCGTGGGGTCGTGCATCAGCACGTTCGTGTCGAGCACGAACAGCCGGGTCGTCGTCGGGGAGGGGTGCTGCCCGCCCGACTTGCTGCGGGCGGCCTTGCGGGAAGCGAGCGAAATGAGCTGGGAGGGGGCGGGGCGCAGCTTGCGTTCGACCATGGCTCTCCTGGAAGGCGCCCGGGGCGAAGGGCGCCGTGACCGGACCATCCTACGCCCCGGTCCGGCGAAAACACAAGAGATTGTGGACGCAACCCCCGGAAAGGCCGTCGATTGTGGTACGCGGCCCGAGATCGGTGTCTGACACCGGTCTTGTCCCTCCCGGATGGCCCGGCGCCCGCGTCCGGCGCGGCTCTCAGGGGCGCCGCCCAGGGCTAGGGCTTGCCCAGGCTCTGGACTGCAGCCAGCACCTCGGCCGCGTGGCCGGGCACCTTCACCTTGCGCCACTCGCGGGCGAGCTTTCCGTCCGCGCCGACGAGGAAGGTCGACCGCTCGATGCCGCGGACCTGCTTCCCGTACATGTTCTTCATCCGGATGACGTCGAACTGCGCGCAGAGCTTCTCGTCGGGGTCCGAGAGGAGCGGGAACGGGAAGCCCATCTTCGCCGCGAAGTTCTGGTGCGACCTGACCGAGTCGCGCGAGACGCCCGCCACGACCGCGCCCGCCTTCGCGAACTTCGCGTGGAGGTCGCGGAACTGGGCGCCCTCGGTCGTGCATCCGGGCGTGTTGTCCTTGGGATAGAAGTACAGCACGACCGGGTGGCCCTGGTGGTCCGACAGCCGGAACGGGCCGGCGGGGGTGTCCGCGGTGAAGTCCGCGACTTTCTTGCCGAGCATGGTTTCCTCCTCGTGTTCCCGTGTTCTGCGATGTCGGTGGCCCCGGTGGGACCTAGGGCGCCGGCGGAGCGGCTTCGCCCGGAAACGGCCCCTGCTGCACGAAGAGTGTGCCACTGCGGCCCGGCACCGTTCCGGTCCCGACGCACGCCCGCGGCAGCGCCAGCGGCTCGACCTCGTCGTGCATCTGCCGCAGGCTCCCGAGCCTCCAGCCCTGCGCCTTCCAGCCGTCCAGCAACTGCTCCAGCACCGGAACGAGCCGCAACCCTTCGAGTTCGGCGTGCAGCGTGAACACGTGGCCCGACTCGACCGGCGTCGCGGTTCTCACGAGCAGCCGATCGGCGACATTGGACGCGTCGACGCCGTCGAGCCCGATCATCTCGTCGAGTGTGGGCAGCGTGGTCGGGAACTGCGGACAACGCACCGGCTCGGCGTTCCAGAACGGAAGATGCGGGCGGGTTCCGCGGCCGTCCGAGCAGTACTCGAAGCCCAGCCGCTGCGTGAGGCGGAGTGCGTGCAGGTTCATCTGCCAGCCCGCCGCGCCGTGCACGCGCGGCGCCTCGCCGAAAACTTCGGCGTAGCGGTCGCAGGCGAGCTTCATCTCGCGTGCGGTCCAGTCGGCCCCCGCGCCGGCCACGCCGTCCTGCCAGCGCACGTGGTCCCAGCAGTGGATGCCGGTCTCGAAGCCCTCGTCGCGCGTCATGCGCATCACGTCCGCGGCACGCTTGCCGATGTCCGGGCCGGGCAGGACCGTACCGTACATCAGCGTCTTCACGCCGTAGTGCCCGACGACGCCCGTGCGCCGCACCTTGCCGAAGAATCCCGGCCGGAACACGCGCCGGATCGCGCGCCCGGTGTGGTCGGGGCCGAGGCTGAACAGGAATGTCGCGCCCACGCCGTGCCGTCTGAACAGTTCGACGAGCCTCGGCACGCCCTCGCGCGTGCCGCGCAGCGTGTCGACGTCGACCTTGAGCGCGAGACGCATCGCGGCCGGCGGGCTACTCGACCAGCGCGCGGGCGGCCGCGACCTGGCCGCGGTAGGCCTCGAAGATGCGCGCGAGCGCGTCGCGCATGCCGACCTTCGGCGCCCAGTCGAGATCGCGCATCGTGTTCGCGATCGCCGGAACCCGGTTCTGCACGTCCTGGTAGCCCTTGCCGTAGTAGGCGTCCGACGAGGTGTCGACCAGCGTCACCCGCGCGGCGCTGTCGCGGTACTCGGGGTAGCCTTTCGCGAGTTCGAGCATCATCGCGGCGAGTTCGCGCACCGAGTGGTTGTTGGCTGGGTTGCCGATGTTGTAGATCTGCCCGGTCGCGACCCCGCCGGGATTGTCGATGATGCGCATGAGCGCCGCGATGCCGTCGTCGACGCAGGTGAACGCGCGCTTCTGCGCGCCCCCGTCGACCAGCCGGATCGGCTCGCCGCGCACGATGTGGCCGAGGAACTGGGTGACCACGCGCGAACTGCCTTCCTTCGGCGTGTTGATCGAGTCGAGACCCGCGCCGATCCAGTTGAACGGCCGGAACAGCGTGTAGTCGAGCCCCTGCTCCATGCCGTAGGCGTGGATCACGCGGTCCATGAGCTGCTTCGCGCAGGCGTAGATCCAGCGCGGCTTGCCGATCGGGCCCATGACGAACTCCGAGGTCTCCGGATCGAAGGCCTCGTCGGCGCACATGCCGTAGACCTCGGAGGTCGACGGGAACACCAGGCGTTTACGGTGACGCACCGCAGCGCGCACGATCGGGAGGTTCGCCTCGAAGTCCAGCTCGAACACGCGCAGCGGTTCGCGGACGTAGGTCGCGGGCGTCGCGATGGCGACCAGCGGCAGCACGACGTCGCACTTCTTGACGTGGTACTCGATCCACTCGCGGTTGATCGTGATGTCGCCCTCGAAGAAGCGGAAGCGCTTCTCGGGCAGGAGGTCGGCGATCCGGTCGGTCTCGATGTCCATGCCGTACACCTCCCAGTCGGTGGAGGCGAGGATGGCGTTGGACAGGTGGTGGCCGATGAAGCCGTTGACGCCGAGGATCAGGATGCGTTTCATGGGGGAAGGTCGAGCGCCGCGGCGCCATTCTACCGGGGCGGTCGCGCGTCGCCCGCGCGCGCGGACGACGGCACCGGTCGCGGCGCAGCGGCGAGGGCAACAGCGCTGCCGTTACCGGGATCGAACGCCGGTTGCGAGAGCTTGCCCGACGTCATGCTGCCGACGGTCGTCCGTACGACGACGCGTCCGGCCGCAGGATCGTAGCCCATCGCGTAGTCGGAGACGAAGTCGGTCGCCTGGCCGGGTGCCTTGCGCCACGCATCGACCCAGGCACGGATCGGTGCCGCCTTCACGCTCGACAGCTTGAACGCGTGGGTCTCGGCGACCGCCGCCGGTGCCCGGAGGTCGGGCTTGCGCGCGTCGGTGCTCTTCCACTCGCTGCCCTGGCGGATCACGAATTCGAGGCCGCCGCCCGGCTTCACGACCAGCGCGGAGCCTTCCGTCTCGCTCCACCTGAGCATCGCGAGGCTCGGGTCGGCGCCGAAGCGGGCGATCAGCGCGGCGCGGAAGCTTTCGAGCGCAGCGAGCGTGCGTGTGTCCGCGTTGCGAGCCTCGCTCGCCTGGATCGCGGCGACGCCGGGCGTCTGCGCGTGGGCGGCGGAGGGTGCGAGCGTGACTGCGGCGAGGAGGCAGGCGAGGGCGTGCCGGGACCGCATCATCGCGCGAGCCTACGTGGCTGCCTCCGGACGATCAAGACCGTGACTCCCGGGCGAGCAGCGCTGCGACCGCATATGCGTCGGCGATCCGGCCGCCGGACGCGGCCTCGACGATCTCGACGCAACCGCCGTCGCCGCAGCGGCCGAAGACGCGCGTGTCCGCGACGAACAAGCCGGGCATTCGAGGGGCGTCGAGCAGGGCGTCGACCCTGCGCGTGCGCAGCACCGCGAGACGCCCGGCCGGCAGGTCGCAGAACGCGCCGGGGTAGGGTGGCGCGACCGCTCGCACGAGGTCGTGGACGCGCTTCGCGGGCCAGGTCCAGTCGATTCGCCCGTCTTCCGGCCGGCGGCCGCCGAAGTACGAGCCGGCGGCGAGGACGTTCGGGCGGCGGGCCGCGGTGCCGGCGACGAGCGCCGGCAGCGAACGGTCGAGAACGATGGCGGCAGCGGCGGTGACCTTGTCGAAGACTTCCCGCGCGGTCTCGTCGGGACCGATGGCGACACGCTGCTGGTCGACGATGCCGCCCGCGTCGGGTTTCGCCGTCATGTCGTGGAGTGTCGCGCCTGTCTCGCTCTCGCCGGAGAGGATCGCCCAATTCACCGGCGCGCGGCCGCGGTACTTCGGCAGGAGCGACCCGTGCAGGTTGAGCGCGCCGCGACGCGCGGTCGCGAGGAGCGGCGCACCGAGCATCCGGCGGTAGTAGAAGCTGAACAGGAAGTCGGGATCGAGAGCGGCGATCCGGCTGACCACGTCCGGCGCGTTCGCATCGTCCGGCGCGATCCACGCGAGCCGGTGCGCGTCGGCGACCTCCGACACGCGCTCGAACCACAGGTTCTCGCCGGGGTCGTCGCGGTGGGTGACGACCAGCGCGACTTCCACTCCGTGGGCGATGAGCACGCGCAGGCAGCGTGCGCCGACGTCGTGGTAGGCGAAGACGACCGCCCGGGTCCGGCGCGCGCCGCTCATGCGATCTCGATCGGCGCGCCGGGTGCGCCGTCGTCGCGCGGACCCGCATCCACCATCGCGGCGAACGCGCGCTCGAGCCGCTTCGTGAATGCGTCGACGTCGCACAGCGGCGAGGCCGCGACCGCGGTGGCCAGCGCGGCGCGATCGTCGCTCCGCGCGCCTCGATGCGCGAGCGCGACGGCCAGGTCGACGTAGGCATCCAACGTCGGCGCGACCCACTCCGGCCGACCTGCTGCGGCGAGCAGCGAAGCGCTCTGCCGCGCTATCGGGCGCTCGCCGGCGAGCGCGACGACCGGCACGCCGTGCGCGAGCGCATCGCAGGTCGTCACGCCGCCGTTGAACGGGAACGGGTCGAGTGCGACGTCGATCGCGGAGTAGGACGCGAGCGCTTCCGCGAGTGGCAGCCACGGCAGGAAGTCCACGCGATCCACGGGCACGCCCAGCGTGCGCCAGTGCGCGCGGACGTGCTCGACGGTCGTATCGCTGCCGAACGCCGCGGCGCGCAGCACGAGCCTCGCGCCGGGAACCGCGAGCAGGATCCGGCGCCAGGCATCGAGTGCTGCCGTGCTCGTCTTGGCGTGGCGGTTGAACGAGCCGAACGTGAAGGCGCGCGGCGCATCCGCGTGCGGCAGCACGGGTGCGTCGAGCGGCCGGTACGCGAAGCGGCAGGGGAGATGGATCAGCCGCTCGCAAAAGCGGGGCGCTTCCGCGGCCGGCGTCTGGATCGCGTCTCCCACGAGATAGTCGATCGCACGCATCCCGGTCGTGTCGGCGTAGTCGAGCCACGCGGCCTGGACCGGCGCGGGACGCCGGGCGAGAACGGCGAGCCGGTTGCCCGGCGCGTGGCCGCAGAGGTCGACCAGCAGATCGAGGTCGTCGTCCGCGATCGCGCGCGCAGCGGCTTCGTCGTCGCGCGGCAGGTCGCGCCAGCGGTCGGCGGCCGCGCGCATCCGCGCGGCGATCGCGCCCTGGTGCGCGTGCGACGAGTAGAGCAGGATCTCGTGGCGCTCGCGGTCGTGATGCTCGAGCACCGGGAGGAACAGCGTCGCGAGCGGCCCCGCGCCGAAGCGCGGGGAGACGTAGCCGACGCGCAGGCGATCGTGCGACTCCGCACGCTCGACCCGGGCGACAGGCGGCAGCGGATCGGCGTGGCGCGTGGCCCAGGCCCGGTGCGCGGCGAGCGCCTCCTCGCGCGTCGCGAGCGCATCGTCGTACTGCAGTTCGAACAGCAGTGCGCTGGCGCCGGCGGCATCCCGGGGTGCGAGCGCGACGGCGCGGCGCATCTCGGCAACCGCTTCGTCGTGCGCGCCGAGACTCGACAGGTGCGCGGCCATTGCGAAGCGCAGCGCCGCCTTGTCCGGAGCGAGCGCGATCGCCAGGCGCAGCAGCGCGACCGCGTCGGGCAGCGCGGCACGGTCACCGAGAACGCCGGCGGCCAGTTCGAGCGGCTCGATCGCGAGCGGGTCGAGTTCGCGCGCGCGCGTCCAGGCTTCGAGCGCGCCGTCGAGATCCCCTGATCGCTGCAGGGCACGGCCGAGCGCGACGAATCCCGGACCGGAGCCGGGCGCATGGGCGACGGCCTCGCGCAGCGCGGCGGCCGCTCCGGCCGCGTCACCCGACGCGAGGCGGACGAGTCCCAGGTTGTGCCACGCCTTCGCCGCGTGCGGGTGTCGTTCGACTTGCGCCTCGTACCACGTCGCGGCCTCGCCGAGGTCGCCGTCGTCGTGGTGCGTGAGGCCGATCTGGTAGCGCGCGACTGCATCGTCCGGATCGCGGTCGAGGACGGCGCTCCACGCTGC
>JADLBN010000296.1 GCA_020847675.1 Burkholderiales bacterium
AGACCTTCCCCGAACTCGACTGGGAGAAGATCGCGAGCTACATGGTCATGCGCACCGCGCTGCACGGCAAGCGCCGCGCCGAGGAGATGCGCGAGGTCGCGGTCACCGTGCGCGAGGCCGGGCTCGATCCGTGGATGGCGAGCGCGATCGCCGAGCGGCAGGACTTCATGGCGAGGCGCAAGGCGGATTTCGCCGGGATCGCGAAGGACGCGAACTGGCGCGAGTACGCCGACCGGTTGCTGGCGGCACGGCCGGCGAAGGCGCGCGACGCGGCGGACTGAGCGCGCCTACGCTGCCCGAGTCGCTGACAGATCGTCCAGGAACTCCGACGCCGGCTCGACTCCAGTCACCAGGAGGAAATCTCGCGCCCGCGTGCACGCGACGTAGAGCAATTGCCGCTCGGTGTCGTAGACGTCCTTGAGGTCGGCCTCGTCGCCGACCTCGTCGATGCGGACCTGCGAAGGGATGACCTCGTCGTCGCAGGCCATCACGACGACCGCCCGGAACTCCAGGCCCTTCGCGAGATGCATGGTCCCCAGGGACCCGCAGCCCGTCGTCGTTTCCACCCGGTCATCGAGCACCTTGAACGCGAGTCCGGCGGCCTTCAACGCTTCGCGAGCCCGATCCATCTGCTCCGCCGCTCGAATGAAGACGCCGAACTCGTGCGGCAGCACACCCTCAGTCCGCCGGGCCTCGATCCAATTCGCCACCGCCGCGACCTCATCGGCCTCGGACCGAAAGGTCCGGACCGTGGGCTCGGGACCATTGAACACGGAGACCGTGCCGCTTCGGTTCTCGACGTTGCCATCCGCATCCGCAATGTCCGGACCCAGCAAACGGTCCGCGCGGCCTCTGATCTGGTGCGAGGTTCGGTAGTTGACCCGAAGCGTCCTGGCGCGACCGCGGATGTCCACGCCGAGCGTGCGCCACGAGAACGGCTGCTGGAAGATCCGCTGACCGGTATCGCCGGCGAAGAACAGTCCGTTCGGACGCGAAGCGCCCAGCGCCGCGAGGAAGCGAAGCTGCGGTACGGACAGGTCCTGCGCCTCGTCGATCACCACGTGCTCGTAGGGTGTCCTCGCACCGCTTTCCAACGCCGACGCCAGGCGCGCGAACATCGAGGCGCGGGTGACGAGCCCGCGTTCCGCAAGCGAGGCGCGCACGCGCTCGAAGATCGTCCAAAGGACCTTCCGCCGCGCTTCCGGCAGTCGCGTTTTCCGTCCGAGGCGGGCGACGTTCCGGTAGGCGTCCCAGTCGGTGACCTGCCATGCGTCGACGACCTGCCCCCACTCTTCCTGCAGGAAGCGAGCGCCGAACCCGTGGCCAGGCACCGCAGCGGCGTGCTCCTTCAGCAACTGCCGGACCTGTTCCGGCGAAGCGAGCGCCAGCGGTCCCGACTGCGCCCGATACAGCCGCGCTCCGACGGCGTCGAGCGCTTCGACGTCGACGCGCTCGCCGAGGCGCGGCTCGTTCCCGAGCAGCCGCTTCAGCTTGGTCCGGAGCGTGCTCGCCAGCGGGTCGGTGAAAGTCGTCAACAACACGCGCGAATCGGAGTTCGTCCTTGCGAGAAACACCGCGCGGTGCAGTGCGACCACGGTCTTTCCGGTCCCCGCCGAGCCTGACACCCGCGCCGGTCCGGAGAAGTCGCGCTCGACCCATTGCCGCTGATCCGGATGGAGAAAGACCGTCCACCGGTCCCACGGGAAGTCGAGCGCGAGCCGGAGTTCCTCGGGTCCCTGAACGAGCATGAAACGCCGTCGTGCATCCGGGTGCTCGAATGGATCCTCCCCACGGCCGGGCTCGGGTGCTTCGAGTTCCGGAACAACCCGCCGCTCCAACGAATGACTCTCGACGCGAAGCGGGGTCGACGTCGAGCCGATATCCGGCGAAGGTGGCATCGATCGCACGGCGACGATCGGATTGCGCCCCACCGCGATCTCGAGCAGCGCTTCCGCCGCTTCCGCCGGCAAGTGCGTGGCGACTTCCAGGATGCTGTCCTCATCCGCCTTTCGCACTTCCTCGATCCACTCCACGGGCACGCCATACCCGAGCAGTTCGGACTCCGTCCGCGCGACGAATGGTCGGACCGCGCTCGTGCGCACCCTGACTCCCTCGTCCGCGGCACGATCCGGGAGCGCCGTGACGGGCATCTCGCGGACGACCTCGCGGATCTCCACGATCTGCGCCGCGCGCGTGACGGGGTGCGTTTCGATCTTGCGCCGCTCCGCCCACGCGTAGGCCTTGTCGTGGTGATCGACGTAGCAGAGCAGCAGGCTCGCGCTCGTCCGGTGCAGGATGATCCGGAGGTCGCGTCCCGCGCGCGCCGACCAGAAGTTCTTGTCCTTCGCGCGGTCGAGCCTGTGAAGCTGCATCCCGGGATTGACCGGGTCGAGCTGCAGGTCGAGCGCCGTGACCTTGGCCGCTTTCTGCTCCTCGCCCGTCAGGCGGGCGAGGCTGTCGACGAAGGTATCGGCAATGCGGAAGTCCATGATTCGAAGGGCGATATCGCGGAACCAGCCTGCCGTCCCCGCAGCGCCAGTATCCCATGACGTTGCGGAGCCCGATTCCGCGAATCCTCGCAGCCGGCCGCCTTCCTCGACGCAATCGGCGGGCGTTGCGCTGGAAAGCCCGGGCCGGTATGATTTGTTCACACCGCCACAGCCGCCATGTCCAACGCCGTCAAGAAGACCATTTCCCTTCCGGCCAGCCTCGCACGCGAAGCCGAGGCGCTCGCCGCCGCCGAAGGCAAGACGCTCAGTGCAGTCATCCAGGACGCGCTGCGGCAGGCGCGCATCGGACGCCGCCGCGAGGAGCTCCGGTCCATCCAGGGCTACTGGAGCGGGAAGGCGCGTGACCAGGGACTTCTCACCGAGGAAGACCTCGAGCGATACCTCGCGAGGTGAGAGTCGTCTTCGACACCAACGTCCTCGTCTCCGCGGTGGTGTTTCCGGGGGGGCGAGGAGAAGCCGCATTGCAAAGGGTCGTGGATGAACAGGACGAGCTCGTCCTTTCCAAGGCGATCCTCGACGAACTGCTGGGTATCCTCGCGCGCAAGTTCTCCCGCGACCCGGACGAGCTCGCGCGCATAGCCGTGTTCCTGGCGAACGTCGCGCAGTTCGTCGCTCCGCGCCGCAGGCTGCGCGTCGTCGCCGACGATCCCGACAACCGGGTGATCGAATGCGCGCTCACCGGCCGCGCCCATGCAATCGTCACCGGTGACCGCGCGCTCCTGGCCCTGGGCGCGTTCCGCGGAGTGCGGCTTCTGAGTCTTCGCGACTACCTCGACGCGGACGCCGCCCGCTGATCGTCCCGCAGCGGGCGGACCGGGTGAATCGACCAACGCCGCTCCCCCTGCGCCCTGAACACCACCATCCCCTCATCCCCGAGGGCAATGACGGCCGTGGTGGCACACCCGCCGGATTGGCGCGTCGGGACGGTTCGCGAGATGTCGCTGTGCAGCGCCTGGCCTGCGCGGAACGATCAGACGTGTTTGCGCTCCCCGCGGTGGAGCTTGTGGAGCTGCATGCCCGGATTGACGGGGTCGAGCTGCAGGTCGAGCGCGGTGATCCTGACGGACTTCTGCTCCTCGCCCGTCAGGCGGGCGAGCCTGTCGACGAAGATGTCGGCGATGCGGAAGTCCATGATATTGAAGGCAATGCGGCGAGTTTATCCTGCGACGCTAACTTCGCTAACTTCCGTAACTTTCGTGATTTCAGTCAATTTGCGCCGCCGGCCCGCTCGCGCGACGAGGTCTCACGAACCGCCTCATCAGGCGAGCCTGAACACCTTCATCACTTCATCCCCGAGGTGGTTGATGACCTTGACCGCGATCCGCCCGGACCTGGGCCTGGGGAACGGCCGCGAGGTGTCGCTGTGCAGCGTCGCCCAGGCGTCGGGGTCGATCTCGGCCTTGAGGGTGGTCTTGAGCGAGCCGTAGGGATCGTTCGCGCCGAGGAAGTAGGCGTGGCGGACGAAGAAGCTCTCCTCGTTGTAGTCGGTGTCGATGAACCAGCAGGCGATGCCGTCGGCGCCGTCGCTCACGACCTCGCCGGTCTGCGGCTTGAACACGTCGACGCCGTTGACCTTCACGCGTAGCCGGCCGTCCTTCTCGGGCAAGAGGTCGATGTCCGGCTCGCCGAAGATCACGAACAGGTTGCCCTTCCCGGTGTTCTTCAGGTCGGCGGCCATGTGCAGGTCGGCGTTCATGCGCGCCTTCAACACCGGCAGCCGGCCGAGCTTGCTGAATTCGGTCGTGTGCGCCTCGTAGTTGAAGGCGCAGGCGATCAGCACGTCGAAGCCGGCGTCGCCCGCCTCGCGCGCGGCGGCGACGAGGTCGGCGCGCTGCACGGTGCCGAACTCGGGACCGATGAAGATCGCGGCGCGCTTCTCGGCCTCGCCTTCGAGGTAGCGCCCCTCCCCGCACACCAGATCGCCCGGCCAGGGGTGGAGCGACGTGAACGTGATCCGGCCCTCCTTGTGCGCCTGCTGCACGCCCGCCGTCTTGAGGTTGTCGAGGATCATCTGCGGGAACGCCTGCGTTGCCGCGTACTCGGCGCTCACCTCGGTCGCCGTGTCGACGAGGTCGCCGTCCTCATCGACCGCGAGCATCCGGTGCGGGCTCAGGCTCTCGACCGTGAAGGGTCCGGCCACGCGCACGCGGCGCCGGTCCTCGTAGGGCTTGTCGTAGAGGTACTCGTATTCCGCCTTCGCGGCGATCGAGGCGTCGATCTCCTTCTGGCGAGCGATGCGGGCGTGCCACCAGTCGGCGTGGAGCTTCCTCGCGGCCGCGGGCCACTTGGCGTCGGCCTCGCGCGGGATCTCCCACTCCTGCCACTTCGTTTTCAGGGCGGCGTTGAGCTTCTCGCGCAAGGGCTCCAGCGTGCGCTGCCACTCTTCCCAGATGACGTCGATCTCGGCGTTGTTGGCGATCGATTTCAACGTGATGTGCGGCTCGCGCTCGTAGACAAACCCGTGGCGGATGTTGCCGTGTGTCGGCTGCGTGCTCGGCGCGGTTCGCGTGACCTCGCCTTCCTTGACCTGGCCTTCGCGCGAGTCGGCAAGCAGGTAGTACGGATAGCGCGCTCCCATGACGCGGGCGCGGGCCAGCGCGAGAGCGACGCGCGACGTGTCGATCGTGATCCAACGACGGCCCCATTGTTCGGCGACGGTGGCGGTGGTGCCGGAGCCGCAGGTGGGGTCGAGGACGAGGTCGCCGGGGTCGGTGGCCATGAGGAGGCAGCGCTGAACGACCAACGGATTCGTCTGTACCACATAGGTCTTCTGCTCACCGAATCCGGACGTGACTGTATCCGTCCATGCGTTAACGAGCGGGAACAGAGCAAAGTCGTCGAAGAATCTTCTATAGGATAGGGTCCTTCCCTGTGGATACAGACGATCAGCAGATTTCAGTCTATCCATACCAACGCGATTGGTCTTCCAGCCCCCCTTCTGCGGAACGAACGTAGCGCCGCGCACCTCAACTGGGAAAACGGTCGTCTGACCAGTGCGCGTTGTCTGGGACGTCAAATTGTCACCGCGAAACACGCGACCACCTGTTCTCTGGTTTGTAGACGCGAGAGCGGTAGCTTCTTCTCCGTTCGGGAAGAGTAGGCGCGTGTACTGGCCACCACCAATCCCATCAAGATCCTTAGCTTGGTATGGTTGGCGATACTTCACCGATGGAATTGACTTTGCGTACCAAAGGACATAGTCGAAAACCGACGCAAGCAAGTCCGTTCCACCCGCAAAACTTCCTGCGCCACTCGTTTTCTTGAAGGAGATGATGCCGCATGCGTTCGTTGGTCCAAAGACTTCATCCATGACGGCCCGCACCCGATGCACATTCTCATCCCCGATCTGCACGAAGATCGACCCGCTCTCCGTCAGCAGATCCCGCGCCACCGTCAGCCGGTCGCGCAAGTAGGTGAGATACGAATGAATCCCATCCCGCCACGTATCCCGGAACGCCTTCACCTGCTCCGGCTCGCGCGTGATGTGCCCGGCGTTGCCGTCCTTCACGTCGCGTGAGGTCGTCGACCACTGGAAGTTGCTGTTGAACTTGATCCCGTAGGGCGGATCGAAGTAGATGCACTGCACCTTCCCGCGCAATCCTTCGCGCTCCGCGAGGCTCGCCATGACCTGAAGCGAGTCGCCGAGGATCATCCGGTTCGACCAGTTCTGGTCGTGCCGGTAGAACTCGGTCTTGTCGACGTCCTTCGGGATGCCGTTGAAGTCGGCGAAGAGGTCGGGCGTCGCCTCGCCCGCGTCGTGCGCGCGTTCCTTCGTCTCGCGCAACAGGTCGTCGATCAGCACCTTGGGATGCACCTTCTCCTGGATGTAGAGCGGCGGCGCGTGGACGACGAGATCGCTCCAGTCCTGCTCGTCCTTGCCGCGCCACACGAGCTGGGGGTCGAGGTCGCGGTTGCGCGCGTAGCGCGTCTCCAGCGGGCGCTGTTCCTCGGCCTTCTGCACCGACTGGAACTCGGCGGTCGGGATGTTCTTCCGCTTCGCCTCGTCGTGCTTGAGCGTCGTGACGGTCTTGCCGCCCGGGCCGCCCTTGGAGTTGCGGGCCATCTCAGCTTCCCCCTTGCATCGCTTCGCCGGCGAGGGCCTCGTCGGGCATCCGGCTGAATTTCGACTCGTTCGTAGACACGTCGCGGCCGACGTGTACAGGAAATGGCGGTTTCGTAGACGTATCCACGCAGGCCCCGCCCCCTATCCGGTTCATTCGGCAGCCTCGGCCGGGGCAGCGGCCGGGTAGCGGCCGAGCATCCCCTCGAACGCCTCGGCCACCTTCGCGGCGAAATCCGCCTCGATCCGGTAGACCTCCGTGAACTCGGCGAAGGCCCAGCGGCCGTGCGCGCCGAGGTGATTCACGCCGGGGACCCAGCAGGTCTCCATCGTGTCCTTCTTCTCCTTCGCGTCCTCGCTGCGGTAACCCTTGATCTCGACCACGAGCCGCAGGGGGTCCTCGCGGCCGTGGCCGTCGTCGACGAGCACGATGAAGTCCGGCCGGTAGCGACGCATCTCCGAACCGTGCCGGTAGGGCACCTCGAAGCCGAGGTTGTGGTTCTTCGTGTAGGCGAGCACGCGCGGGTGCGCTTCGGCGACGCGGCAGAACTCGGCTTCCCAGTCGCTGTCGAGCACCACCCAGTTGACGTGGTCCTTCGGCGGCGGACCCGAGGTGTCCCAGCGCTCCGTCCGCGACGTGTTGAAGCGCACGTGCGCTGTCGAGCCCGTCGGGTTGTAAGGGTCGAGCAGCGCCTTGACCGGCCGCTCGCCGAGGAAGCGGCGCGTGATCGCGTTGTTGATCCGGCTGCACGCCATGTCCGCGAGCTGCTGGTACATGAGCTGCGCCGGGTAGGTGCCGCCGACGCAGGTGAGGCGCGTGTCGAGCCACTCCTTGGCGATGCGCTTCAACTGGCCGAACAGGAAGAGCTTCGGCTCCTCGCCCGGATCGCGCCAGTGCGTGTCAAGCAGGCGCTTCGTCAGGTGGAAGACGAGCGTGGAGGGGCGCATGTCCCCGAGGTGCTTGAGGTCGAGGTCGATCGCCTCGCCGATGATGCCCGCGTTGCGCGTAATGGACGGCCCCACCAGGTCCGGGCTCAGCGTCAGGTCGGAATCATCGGTGAACTCGGCCGTAAGCCGCTCCTCCGGCAGCTCGATGCGGTAGCCCGCCACGCGCGGGAACGTGATCTCCAGCGCGTCGCGATCGGGCCGCACGGCGCGGACGGTCACCGTCTCCTTCGGAGGCTGCGGCGGCGCGATGACCGGTTTCGCCGTGAAATCGAACGGGATGCCGAAGACGTCGGCGTACTCGACGTCGAACTGGTCTTCCTTGTTGAGCTCGTAGGACTGGCGACGCAAGGCCCGCCCGATGACCTGCTCGCACAGGAGTTGCGTGCCGAAGGCGCGGATGCCGAGCACGTGGGTCACCGTGTTGGCGTCCCAGCCTTCGGTCAGCATCGACACCGAGACCACGCAGCGGATGTCGCCGCCGAGACGACCCGGCTTGCCGACCGTGTTCATCACCTCGCGGAGCAGTTCCTGGTCGGAGAATTTCTCGCCCGCGCGCGGATCGCCCGTGCGCTCGACCACCTCGCGGCGGAAGCGCTCGATCTCGTCCGCGGCCATGGCGCGGAAGTTGTCGTCGAGCGCGTCGCCGGCTTCCAGTTGCTCGCTGTCGATCAGGAGCGTGTTCGGGCTGGCGAGCGCGTTGCCGGTCGTCTCGTCGTAGTTGCGGAAGAGCGCGAGGCGGCCGTTGACCAGCGTACTCGTGCCGTCGCCGTTGTCGCGCTGGAAGCCGGCGATGAAGTCGTGGACGAGCTTCGAGATCGCGGTGTTCTGGCAGACGATGATGAAGCAGGGCGGGACCGTGATGCCGCGCTCGCGCCACAGGTGGAACGTCTTCTCGTAGTGGCCGTAGAGCGCTTCGAGCGCGGTCTGAAGGCGGGTCGGAAGCTTGAGGGGGTCGAGGTCGCCGGCCTGGCCGCGCCCTTTCTTCGGCATGTCCTGGCGGATGTTCTCCCACAGGTTGCGGAACATCGGCATCTCGTCGCCCGGAATGTTCTCGGCCACCGGCACGCGAGGCAGCTTGACGATGCCGCACTCGATGGCGTCCATGAGCGAAAAGTCGCTCATCGTCCAGGGAAAGAGCGTGCCCTCGGCGTAGCCGGACCCGCGCAGGAAGAACGGCGTCGCCGACAGGTCGAACACGCGCGCGAGGCCGAGCTTGCGGTTGACTGCTTCGAGGCCCGAGATCCACAGCCGCGCGGCCTCGTTGTTCTTCTCGGCTTCCTTGCGTTCGTCGCCCTTCAACGCCTCGTCGTCTGGCTCCTCGGGCTTTTCGCGGTAGCAGTGGTGCGCCTCGTCGTTGATGGCGAGGATGTTTTTCATGCCCATCAGGTCGGGCATCACGCGCTGGAGCATCTGGCCCTCGGTTTCGAGCGTGTCGAGCGCGTCGCCGCCACGTCCCTGCAGGAGTGCGCGGCCGCCCGATGACAGTTCGACCCGTTCGCGCCGCTTGAACGCGTGGTAGTTGGTGATGACGATCTTGGCCTTCTTGATCTCGTCCAGCATGTCGCCGGGGACGAGTTCGCGCTCGCGGTAGTACGAGTACGGGTCGTTCGGCTGCAGGACACTCAGACGGTCCTTGATGGTCAGGCCCGGTGTGCAGACGAGGAAGCCGCGCGTGAAGTGCTTGCTGGCGGGGTGGCGCGCGGCGTTGACCGTCTGCCACGCGATGATCATCGCCATGACCGTCGTCTTGCCCGCGCCGGTGGCGAGCTTCAGCGCGATGCGCGCGAGGTCGGGGTTCGCGTCCCGGTTCGCGGCGGCGAGGTGGTCGAGGATGCGTTTGCCGGCCTTCGAGTGCGGGGCGACTTCCGTGAGCCAGATCGCCGTCTCGACCGCCTCGATCTGGCAGAAGAACGGGCGGATGTCGGTGAAAGCGTGGTGTCGCCAGTGCTGGAGCAACCGCGTCGTCTCGGGCGTCACCTGCCACTGGTTGGGGTTGGGCAGCTCCCGCCACTGGTCGACCGCCTGGCGCAGCTCGTTGACGATCGAAATCGTCTCGTACTGCTGCTTGTCGTCGGAGAGGCCATGACCTTCCTCGAAGACCATGCTGGCCTGGCCCGACCCGGCCTTGCGCTTCTTCGGCTTGGGGATCGGAGTGACGAACTCCGCGCGCCGGCGGACGTCGATGACGCTCTGCGTCGGCTGGCCGTCCGCGTCCAGTTCCCAGTGGCGGGCGGGCCGCTCGTAGGGCGAGTTGAGTACAGGATGGTCGAAGAACGGATTGGACATGGCCCTCCCCCGGCCGTTCGCTGCCGTGTTGCGCTGTCTACGCCTCTCGCAGGCTCACGCCGCGAGCCCGCCGGGCTGCTTGGGCTGCGGACGAGTGCCCGGGCGCGAAGCCAGGCAGCCTGGCGTCGCCCGCCGGCAAGCTGCGTCCGAGCCATACGAACAGGCACGAATCATGCCCTTTGTTCCGCAAAAGGGGAAACCATGGATCGTTCGACCTGCGCACTGCTGCTCGCCGTGGCGCTCGGCGCGGCGCCCGCCACGGGGCAATCGCTGTACAAGTGCGTCGATGCCGGGAAGACGTCGTACTCGGACAAACCCTGCCAGAACGGGACCCAGCGCACCCTCTCTCCGGACGGCGGTCCCTCCGCCGAGGATCGCGCCGCCGCCCAGGCCCGGTTCGCCCGCGAGCAGGCGGAGCAGAACGCGCGCGATCGGATGCGCAGCGCCCGGCAGGAGGCCCAGGACGAATCCGAGGCGCTCGCGCGGCAGCAAGCGGGGTCATTCCAGCCGGCGCCGGACCCTCGCG
>JADLBN010000297.1 GCA_020847675.1 Burkholderiales bacterium
CATGACGCCGTCACGCTGCACGGCAGGGCTTTTGCACACAGTTATCCACATTCGGATGGGATAACTGCCGGCCTCAGAAGAATGAAGGACTTGGCGAGCGTTGTTGAACGGCGCCGTGAGGATTCCGAAGATTTCAACCGTGGGTCAAGTCGGAGATCGGGCGCAACGATGACGATCGCGCGCGTCGCGGTGCCGGCCGCGACCGGACTCAACTTCGACTACTGGATTCCCGACGGAGTCGGTGCGGCCCGCGGATCGATCGTGCGGGTGAGGCTCGGGCGGCGCCGCTGCACGGGCGTCGTCGTGGGCCTTCACGACGCGGCGGAAATCGCCCCCGAACGCGTGCTTCCGATCGACGACCTCGCGCCGCTGCCGCCGCTGCCCGAGGACGTCGTCGCGCTCGCCGAGTTCGTGGCGTCGTACTACCGTGAGCCGCTGGGACTCGCGCTCGCGCTCGCGGTGCCGCCGCTGCGCCGCGCAGCCGTTCGCAGGCCGCCCGCGCCGGCCGCCCTTGCGCTCACCGAACCGGGGCGCGCGGCGCTCGCCGCGCGCGCCGGCCGTGCGAGGGCGACCGCCGCGCTGCTCGCGCGGTTGGCGGCATCGTGCGCGGGACTCGATCGCGACGAGATCGCCGCGCTCTGCGACGCGGATCGCCGGCGGCTCGCCTCGTGGCGGCGGATGGGTTGGGTCGCGGAGCCGCCACCGGTTGCCGCTGGAGAGGCGAGCGTGCTCAACGTCGAGCAGCGCGCGGCGCTCGATGCGATCGACGCGCAAGCGGGCCGCTTCGCCGTCACCGTGCTCGACGGCGTGACCGGCAGCGGCAAGACCGACGTCTGTGCAGCGGCCGCGGCGCGCGCGCTCGGGCGCGGCGGACAGGTGCTGCTCATGGTGCCGGAGATCAACCTGACGCCGCAGCTCACCGCGCGCCTCGCCTCCGCGCTGCCGGGCACGCGCATCGCGACGCTGCACAGCGCTCTTGCCGATGGCGAGCGGCTCGACCACTGGATGGCCGCGGCGTCCGGCGAAGCCGGGCTCGTGGTCGGGACCCGTCTCGCGGTCTTCGCGCCGCTGCCGCGCCTCGCGCTCGTCGTCGTCGACGAGGAACACGACGCCTCGTACAAGCAGCAGGACGGCGTGCGCTATCACGCGCGCGACGTTGCGATCGTGCGCGCCCGCTCACGCTCGGTTCCGATCGTGCTCGCGAGCGCCACGCCTTCGCTCGAGACCCTGTTCGCGGTGCAGCGCGGGCGCTATGCGCGGGTGGTGCTTTCGATGCGCGCGGATCCCCGCGCGCGGCCGCCTTCGGTGCGCTTCGTGCCGCCGGACGACCCGGCTGCGCGCGACGGCCTTTCCGGACCGCTCGTCGAGGCGCTCGCAGGACGCCTCGCGCGCGGCGAGCAGTCGCTCATCTGCATCAACCGGCGCGGGTTCGCGCCGTCGCTCAAGTGCACGGCCTGCGCCTGGGAGTCCGGATGCCCGCGCTGCAGCGCGCGTCTGGTCGTCCACCGCGCGCCGCCGCGCCTGCGCTGCCACCACTGCGGCCACGCGGACGCGATTCCGCGATCCTGTCCCTCGTGCGGCAACATCGACCTCGCTCCGCGAGGGTTCGGCACGCAGCGCCTCGAGGCCGCGGTCGCGGCGGCCCTTCCAGGGGCTCGCATCGTGCGGGTCGACCGCGACACGACGCGCGCGCGCGGCGCTTTCGACTCGGTGAGGAAGCGCGTCGAGGACGAGGCCGTCGACGTTCTCGTCGGCACCCAGATGCTCGCGAAGGGTCACGACTTCCCTCGGCTGACGCTGGTCGGGGTGATCGGGGCCGACAACGCGCTCTACAGCGCGGACTTCCGCGCGACCGAGCGCCTCGCGGCGCTCCTGTTCCAGGTCGGCGGGCGCGCGGGCCGCGCGGAACTGCCCGGCGAAGTCATCGTTCAGACCGCGTTTCCGTCCCACCCCGTGTACCGGGCGCTCGCGGCGAACGACTACGGCGCGTTCGCGCGCGAACTCGCGGGCGAGCGCCGGATCGCCGCGCTGCCGCCGTACGCGCACCTCGTGCTGCTGGGGGCCGAAGCGGAGACGCGCGAGGAGGTCGACCGGTTCCTCGCCGCCGCCGCGAAGGAGGCCGCCGCCGCGCTCGAGGCGACGCGCGCCGGCGTGGAAGTCCACTCGCCCGTCCCCGCGCTCCTCGCGCGTCGCGCGGGATTCGAGCGCGGCCAGCTCGTCGTGCAGGCGGTGCGCCGCGGCGACCTCGCGCGTTTCCTCGACCGCTGGCTGCCCGCGCTGCAGGCTCTGCCCGGAAGGCGCGTGCGCTGGGGCCTCGACGTCGACCCGGTGGCGCTGTGAAGGCCCGCGAACGGCGCGCGCGGCCTCACGCTAGAATGGCGCGCTTCCGACGCGATCCATGACCTCCGTCTCCGACCCCAAGGCCGAACTCGAGCGGCTGCTCACCGGCCACGCGCGGTCGACGATGGGCGCGCTGCCCGACGTCGAGGTCAGGCTCGAGCGGCCGCGCGAGGCGGCGCACGGCGACTACGCGACCAACGTCGCGCTCGCGGGCGCCAGGGCCGAGAAGCGCCCGCCGCGCGCGATCGCGCAGGCGTTCTGCGAGAGCGCCACCGCCGACCCCGCGGTGCGTGCGCTGGTCGAGGCGATCGAGATCGCCGGGCCGGGATTCGTGAACCTGCGGCTCACGCCCGCGGCGCGGCAGTCGGTCGTGGCCCGCATCCTGCGTGAGCGCGGCGCCTACGGACGCACGAACCGCCTCGCCGGCGAGCGCATCATGGTCGAGTTCGTGTCGGCGAACCCCACCGGCCCGCTGCACGTCGGGCACGGCCGGCAGGCTGCGCTCGGCGACGCGATCTCCTCGCTCCTCGAGAGCCAGGGCGCGCAGGTGACGCGCGAGTTCTACTACAACGACGCGGGCCAGCAGATCGAGAATCTCGCGGTCTCGGTCCGCGCGCGCGCGAAGGAGTTGCTGGGCGAGTCGGGAGCCTTTCCCGAGGACGGCTACCGCGGCGAATACATCCGCGAACTCGCGCAGCGCTGGCTCGACGAGGTCGGCCACGACCTGTCCGACATCGACGCCATCCGCCGCTTCGCGGTCGCCGAGCTGCGGAAGGAACAGGATCGCGACCTTCAGGCGTTCGGCGTGCGCTTCGACAACTACTACCTCGAGAGCTCGCTCTACACCGACGGGCGCGTCGAGGCGACGGTCGAGCGGCTGCGCGCCTCCGGGCACGCCTACGAGGGCGAGGGCGCGCTGTGGCTGCGCACCACCGGCTTCGGCGACGACAAGGACCGCGTGATGCGCAAGACCGACGGTTCCTACACCTACTTCGTGCCGGACGTTGCCTACCACATCACCAAATGGGAGCGCCGCTTCAGCCGCGCCATCAACGTGCAGGGTTCCGACCACCACAGCACGATCACGCGCGTCCGTGCCGGCCTGCAAGCGGCGTCGTCGACCTGGCCGAAACCCATTCCCGCCGGTTATCCGGACTACGTGCTGCACAAGATGGTCACGGTCATGAAGGGTGGCGAAGAGGTGCGCATCAGCAAGCGCGCCGGCTCCTACGTGACGCTGCGCGACCTGATCGACGAAGTAGGCCGGGACGCCACGCGCTTCTTCCTGGTATCGCGCAAGGCCGACAGCGAGTTCACGTTCGACGTGGATCTGGCCAAATCGCAATCCGAGGACAACCCGGTCTACTATGTGCAATATGCCCATGCGCGCATCTGCTCGGTGCTGTCACAATCCGGCGAGGATGTTTCAACACTGCCTGGCACGGATCTGTCGCCGCTGACGAGCGCTCGGGAGATGTCCCTTCTGAATCGCCTGGGCGAGTATCCCGAGATTCTGGATATTGCGGCACGCGAACTGGCGCCGCATCAGGTGGCGTTCTACCTGCGCGAACTGGCAGGCGAGTTTCACAGTTACTATAATGCAGAACGCGTTCTGGTCGACGACACATCCGTCAGGCGTGCACGTCTGGCGCTGTTTCTGGCAGTGCGCCAGGTTCTTCAAAACGGCCTCCGGTTGCTCGGGGTCGGTGCTCCCGAAAAGATGTAGGTGATGAATAAAGACTTCAAACACCGCCAGTCCGCCTCCAAGCCACGTGGCAGCGGCCTGTTGCTCGGCCTGTTCGTCGGCTTTCTGCTCGGCCTCGCCACGGCAGCAGCCATCGCGATATACGTCTTCAAGACGCCCATGCCCTTCAGCAACAAGAATGCGGCGCCCGCCAAGCCTGGCGAAAAGGCGCCCGATGCCGGCACACTCGGCAAGGCCGGCAAGGCTGAAGACGGCAAGCCGCGTTTCGATTTCTATCGGATCCTTCCGGGACAGGAAGAACCGGTGACCGACAAGCAGCTGAAAGAGGCTGCCAGCAAACCGGCCCCGGCGGAAAAGGGGGAAAAGGCCGCGGCTGACTCACCCAAGGACATCTATTTCATCCAGGCCGGCGCATTTCAGAATCCCGCCGATGCGGACAATTTGAAAGCTAAACTGGCATTGCTGGGCCAGGAAGCCAGCGTCGAGCCGACCAATGTCCCCGAAAAGGGCGTCTGGTACCGTGTCCGCCTCGGGCCATACTCACGCGTTGAAGAAATCAATCGTGTCCGTTCGCAGCTGGCGCAGAACGGAATCGATGGTTCGCTGGTCAAAATCAAGGACCCGGCACAAAAACCCTGAGGAACGAAAACACCATGTTCAAATCCATTCTGTTCGCTGCAAGCCTAGCCTTCGCCTCCTTGCTGCCGCTGTCTGCCGGCGCGCAGGGCAAGGCTCCGACGCCCGTCAAGGGC
>JADLBN010000298.1 GCA_020847675.1 Burkholderiales bacterium
ATCAAGTTCCGGATGGAGCAGGAGGGGCTGACGCCGCGCGACCTGGAGCCGTTCATCGGTCCGAGCGGGCGGGTGTCCGAGGTGCTGAACCGCAAGCGGCCGCTCAGCCTGCGGATGGTCAAGCGACTGCACGACGGGTTGAAGATTCCCTACGAGAGCCTGCTGGCCGAGGTGTCCTGAGTCGGCCGCAGATCTCGATGGCCGCGTTCTCCCGCTACATCGGCATCGCCTACTCCGGGGCCGAGACCCCCGAGTCCAGTCTCAAGGGCCTGCGCGTCTACTGCGCCGTCGGCGAATCCGCTGCGATCGAGGTGGCGCCGCCGCCCAGCCCTCGCAAGTACTGGACGAGACGCGGCATTGCGCACTGGCTGGCCGAGGGGCTCGCGGAAGACGTCCCGACGATCGTCGGCATCGATCACGGATTTTCCTTTCCGCTGCGCTACTTCGAGGTCCATCGGCTGCCTCCCGACTGGCCGACGTTCCTCGAGGATTTCCAGCGACATTGGCCGACCGATGGCGCGCACATCTACGTCGACTTCGTTCGCGACGGCGTGGTTGGCAATGGTGCTGCTCGCGATGGTAACGCGCGATGGAAGCGGCTCACAGAGGAGCGCGCCAGGTCGGCCAAGTCCGTCTTCCACTTCGACGTGCAGGGCCAGGTCGCCAAGGCGACCCACGCCGGCATTCCGTGGCTGTTGTACCTCAAGCGTCAGAGCCATGGCCGGACGCACTTCTGGCCCTTCGACGGCTGGCAGATTCCGCCGGGGAAGTCCGCCGTCGTCGAGGTCTATCCGGCGTTGTGGAAGCACGCCTATCCCGTGGCCGGGCGCACGGCCGATCAGCATGACGCCTTCACCGTCGCGACCTGGCTTGGCGAAGCGGACCGCTCCGGCCGCCTGTCCCGGGCGCTGGAGCCGAGCCTCACGCCGCCACAGCGCACGCTCGCCGGAGTCGAAGGCTGGATCCTGGGAGTGGCGTAGGCGGCGTAACGGGGGATGCTCGTTCCGCACGCCGGCCGCGGGCCGCTACCCCGCGCGAGACTCGGAATACGTCAATCCGAACACCGTGTCGGTCATCCAGCGCCGGAACGACTCGTTGTCCATGAATTGCTTGAAAAGCTCCGTGTCGTCCTTCAGCACCGCGGTCATCACGCGCGCGAGCGCCTTGTCGTGCTCGATCCGGGCGTTCTGCTTGTCGGAGTTCTTCTTCGCGTTCTGGTACGCGGCGTCCGCCGCGACGCGGTTCGGAATGTCTTCGGTGATCAGCTTGTGCACGCGGTCGGCGTCGGACCAGCGGATGTTCCCGAACTGGTCGTTGAACGTCTTGAGGATGTTCGACAGCCGGTCCAGCTCGGGCTCCGGCTTTCGGCCACCCCCCGTCGCGGGCACCGGCTCGATCTCCGCATCGGCGTCCGGCAGTTGGATCTTGACCGCGGCCTGCTTCTCGACCCGGTAGCTGTCCATGTCGATCGCTTCGAGGATGCCCTTCGACAGGTCCTCCTCCACCGGCGCCGGCAGCTTGGGCACGAGGAAGGTGAGGAAGATCGAGAGCTTCTCCCAGTCGGCGTGGGTGTACGGCAGGATCGACGAGAGAAACCCATAGGTCCGCAGGAACGCCTTGGCCTTTCCCTTGAAATCGACCTGCCCGTCTTCGTCCAGCCGCTCCCGGTAACCCGCGACGCAGGCATCGAGGATCGGATCGAGCCGGTCGCGGTCCGCGCCGCCGAGGTACAGCGCCGCGAACGCGTCCAACTGCGCCGCGGCATGGATCTGGTAGCCATCGAGCGCGGCCTTCAGGTCATGCAGCTTGTTCGGGTCGGTCTCCTCGGCGAGGATCGTCGTGCGGTAGTAGTCGGCGAACGCCTGCCGGATCGTGTCGGCGTCGTTCATGAAGTCGAGCACGAACACGTCGTGCTTCTTCGGATGCGCGCGGTTGAGGCGCGACAGGGTCTGCACCGCCTTGATGCCGGAAAGCACCTTGTCCACGTACATCGTGTGTAACAACGGCTCGTCGTAGCCGGTCTGGAATTTGTCCGCACAAATTAGGAACCGGTACGGATCCTCCTGGATCTTGTCGGCTATCTTGATCGACGGAAAGCCATTGAGCGACGCCTCGCTGACCTTCTTGCCGCCGTACTCGTGCTCGCCCGAGAAGGCCACGATTGCCTGGTGGCGGCTCTTGCGCTCGGCCAGGTAGTCGCGGATGGCGTGGAAGTACTGGATCGCGCGCTCGATGCCGCTCGTAACCACCATCGCGCGCGCCTCGCCGCCGATCTTGTTGAGCGCGAGCACCCGCTCGTGGAAATGGTCGACCATGATCTCGGCTTTGAGGCGGATCGCGTGATCGTGGCTCTCGACATAACGGCGCAGTTTCTTTCTCGCGCGCTTCGTGTCGAACTCCGGGTCGCCCTCGATCCTCTTCACCAGCTTGTAGTAGCTGTTGACCGGCGTGTAGTGCGCGAGCACGTCGAGGATGAATCCCTCCTGGATCGCCTGCTTCATCGTGTAGCCGTGAAACGGGCGGTGCTTCACCTTGCCGTCGGCCTGCGGCAGCGGCTCGCCGAAGATTTCCAGCGTCTTGTTCTTTGGCGTCGCGGTAAAGGCGAAGTAGCTCGCGTTGTCGAGCATCTTGCGCGCGCGCATGCGCTGCTCGAGGACGTCGTTGATGTTGTCCTCTGGGTCGCCGAGAGCCTCGCTCACCGCCGCGGAGGTCTTGCCGCCCTGGCTCGAGTGCGCCTCGTCGATGACGATCGCGAAGCGCCTCCCGCGATGCTCGCTGCCGATTTCGTCGAGGATGAACGGGAACTTCTGAACCGTTGAGATGATGATCTTCTTGCCGTCCGAGATGAACTTCCTAAGGTCACCCGAGTGCTCGGCGTGACCGACGGTGGCGCCGACCTGCGCGAACTGCTTGATGGTGTCCTTGATCTGCTTGTCGAGGATCCTGCGGTCGGTGATGACGATGATCGAGTCGAAGGCCGCCGCGTCCTCCCCCTTCTTCTTCAGGCCGATCAACTGGTGCGCGAGCCAGGCGATCGAATTCGACTTGCCGCTGCCGGCCGAATGCTGGATCAGATAGCGCCGGCCCGCGCCGCGCGCCTGCGCGTCGGCCAGCAGGCCGCGCACGACGTCGAGCTGGTGGTAGCGCGGCCAGATCTGCGTGCGCTTCTTGCGTTTGGTCTTCGGATCCTCCTCCTCGACGATCTGCGCGTAGTTCTCGAGGATGTCGGTCAGGCCCTCGCGGGTGAGGATGCGCTTCCAGAGGTAGTCGGTTTTCAGGCCCTCAGGGTTGGGCGGATTGCCCGCGCCGTCGTTCCAGCCCCGGTTGAAGGGCAGGAACCAGGAGCCTTTGCCCTTGAGGTGCGTGCAGAAGCGCACCTCGTGATCGTCCACCGCGAAATGCACCACGCAGCGGCCGAATTCGAACAGCTTTTCGCGCGGGTCGCGGTCGCGCATGTACTGCTGGACCGCATCCTGCACCGTCTGCTTGGTGAGGCTGTTCTTCAGCTCGAACGTCGCGACCGGCAGCCCGTTGATGAAGAGCGCTATGTCGAGCGCGCGTTGCGTCTCGTCGCGGCTGTACTTCAACTGCCGGCTGACGCTGAAGCGGTTGGCGGCGTAGCGCTCGGCCGCCTTGGTGTTCCCTGGCGAAGGCGTGCCGTAGAACAGGTCCACGTGGTGCGCGCCGTGCTTCACCCCCTTGCGCAGCACGTCGATGAT
>JADLBN010000299.1 GCA_020847675.1 Burkholderiales bacterium
CGCTCGTACGTCTCGCGTTGGCCGGAGGATCTCCCCGAAAACATCGCGGACCGGATTCGCGGAGCGGCCGTGCGTCTCGGCAAGCCGATCCCCGGCGCTTCGGTCGCGAGCGAGATCGCCGCGTGAGCTATTCCCGCATGGTCCCGCAGACCGCTTCCAAGCGTTTCCAAGAGGCGTGCGCGTGACGCAGGACGTCCTATTCCACGAGGACGTCTACGACGCGCTGCGCAGTGCGATCGCGCGCCTCGGCGGGTATAAGGTGGTCGGCCATCGATTCTGGCCGCACAAGTCGCCGGACAAGGCGGGCGAACTCCTCGCGAGCTGTCTCAACCGCGAGCGGCACGAGAAGCTCGATCCCGAGCAGGTCATCTTGCTCCTCCGTTGGGCGCGCGAGATCGGCTTCCACGCTGCGAAGCACTGGATCGACGCGGAGAGCGGCTACGCGGCGGGCGCGCCTGTCGAGCCTGAGGACCGGCTCGGCGAATTGCTCGCTGCGCTGAATCGCTCGCGAGAGGAATCCGCGCGCGCTGCGGCCGCGCTGGATAGGACCATCGAACAGATGCAGGCCCGCGTCGCGAAGGCGAGGCGATGATGCTCCGTTCCAACGGCGCGGGCGCCGTGCGCCGAGAGGCCACGGCCGGCGCGAGCGATGCTCCTGTGGCGCTCGCGCATGGGGAAACGCCCGTCGCCGACCCATTCGGCGAGCACAACGTCCTACAGGTCGATCGCGTCGGCGGTCCACGCATCCTTGCCATCGACGTTGGCACGAGCATGGGATTTGCGCTCGCGACGCAGACCTACATCGCGAGCGGGACGAAGTCATGGACCGAGCGCAAGGACGAGACGCGCGGCGATCGGTTGTACCGCTTCTACCGCTGGCTCAACGCGATGCGCGGCGAGCGCCTCGACCTCGTCGCCTACGAGCTCGTCCGGGGCCACGGTCCGGGACAGATTCTCGCGGCGCACTGTTACGCGCAATTCGAGGGCGTGCTGCTCACCTGGTGCGCGCGCTACGGCATTCCGGTCCGCACTGTGCACACCGGCACGCTCAAAAAGGCGATCACCGGCCGCGGCAACGCGAAGAAACCCGACATGCTCGCGGCGGTCCGGGGGCTCGGCTACTCCCCGGACGGCCACGACGAGGCCGACGCGCTCGCGGTGCTCCACTGGGCGACGACCGCCAAAGCGATCGAGTGACCATGCGCACAATCATCGTCCCGGATCGCAGCGCGCCGCACCACTACGACGACCTGATCGAGTCGCTCGCCGCATTCCTCGACGCGCTGATCAAACAGAGGGATCGAGACCATAGCGCGGGCTCGCTCGTAGGCGACGGGAAGCCGTCGAAGCGCCAATTCAGCGACGAGACGCGAGCGCGCATGGCGGCTGCACAACGCCGGCGTTTCGCCTTGGCGCGCGACAAGAAGAAGTGGGGCGACAATTGAGCCAGTTTGCGATCGACTTTGCCTCAACGCGGCGCGATCTCGGCATTGCGCGCAGCGAGCGATCGGCCGGGGACGCGTGGCAGGACCGGGCGATCGGCTACGTCAAGGAATGGATCGCGCGCGGCAACCGAGGCGCATTTCTGTGCGAAGACGTGCGCTGCTTCGCCGAATCGCGCGGCTTCGAGGCGCCGCCGACGAAAAAAGCATGGGGCGCCGTCGTTCAACGTGCTGCGCGAGAAAACATCATTCGCCGCGCGCCATGTCGATATCTGCCGGCGAATTCTTCCAATCGTAGTCCAAAGTGCGCTTGGGAGGCCGTATGAGGGCGCGTCCGGACCGCAGGCGCTCACTGCGATCGCATCCGCTCGACGCGCTCATCGAACGTGCCGAGGCCGAGCTTCGCCGGCTGCGCGCGATCCGTCACTCCGATCTTTCGGCGCTCGCGGCGAAGGATCCAATCAAGCGAAAGAAGGCCGCGGCCGGACGCAAGCGCGCCTGGGCTGACCCGAAGACGCGGGCTGCTCATTGCAGCGCAATCAGCGCATCTTGGACACCAGCGCGGCGAGCGGCGCAACGCGCGCGAATGCTCGCGATGCGCGCCGACAAGAAGAAGAACGCCGAGATGGTCTACCTGCAGACGTTGGCGCAGCGCACGCCGGAGTACCGGGAACGCGCGCGCATTCGCAGTACGGAAGTTTGGGCGAAGTCAAAGCAGATGACGGCCGCCGCCCGATCCCTCAAAGATCACCTTGAGCGTCGCGTGTTCGAGGGTGGCGAATGAATGCTGACCGTTGGCGACATCTTCGCGGGGGTCGGAGGATTCTCGCTCGGGCTCGAACGGGCCGGGATGCAGACGCGATGGTTTGCGGAGGTCGATCCGTTCGCGTCCGCGGTGCTGCGGAAGCACTGGCCGGGCGTGCCGAATCATGGTGACGTCCGATCTGTTCGCGCCGGCAGCGTCGAGTGCGTCGACGTTATCTGCGGAGGATTCCCCTGCCAGGACATCTCGATCGCGGGTAGTGGTCGGGGTCTCGAAGGCGAGCGCAGCGGCCTATGGCGAGAGATGCGTCGAATTGTGGGCGATCTTCGACCGCGCTACGCGCTCGTGGAAAACGTCGGCGCTCTCACTTCTCGAGGACTCGCCGTCGTTCTCGGAGACCTTGCCGAGATCGGGTATGACGCAGAATGGCACATTGTACCGGCTGCCGCCGTTGACGCGCCTCATCTACGGGAACGGTGCTGGATTGTCGCGGTTGATGCCGACGCCGACGGTCGGGGACGCGAGCGCGAGCGGATCGCGCAACACGGCGACGAGCAAGGCGCATCCCGGCGTGAGTCTGACGGACTGGGCGCGCCGGGACGACGGACGGGGCCGGGGGAGGCAGAAGCTACTACCAACGCCACGGGCGAGCGAATGGAAGGGCGTCGGGCCGATCGGGTCGATCGGGTCGAAGTCACATTCGCACCGGCTCTCGCGCGGCTACTTGGACGCGGCGATGCAGGAGCAGGCTGGCGAGACGGGCCGCCTGTCCCCGCAATTCGTCGCGTGGATGATGGGCTTCCCTCCTGGTTGGTGCGAGGTCAACTCGCGGCCTACGGAAACGCCGTCGTCCCGGCGATCGTCGAGATCTTCGGCCGCGCCATCGTCGAGCACGCGCGCCTGAGATCTGCCGCATGACCGACCTGCGCCCACCGCCTATGGTGCCGATCGACTGCGACTTGGGCGACTTCCAGTTCATGCCGCTCGACGTGGCGCGACTCCGCGATTCCGGACTCGCGTCGGACGAGTCGCCTGAAGCGTGCTGGGCGGCCGTGCTGCTCTGGGCGGCGAGTTGGCATCAGGTGCCGGCGAGTTCGATCCCCAACGAGGACAGGTGGATCGCGAAGGCGGCCGGCTACGTGGCGCGCGGGAGGATTGCGAAGGAGTGGGCCGACGTGCGCCCTGGCGCTCTGCGCAACTGGGTGGAGTGCAGCGACGGCAGGCTCTATCACCCAGTCGTCGCCGAGAAGGCGCGCGAGGCGTGGCTGTCGAAACTCGACCAGCGATGGCGGTCGGAGTGCGCGCGGATCAAGAAACACGCCCAGCGGCACGACATGGATCTGCGGGCGCCGTCGTTCGCTGAGTGGACGGAGGCTGGATGTCCCCAGGGACATCGCCTACCTGTCCCCGATGACACGGCACCGTGTCCCCGGATTGTCCCTCGGGACAAGGGCTCCAAGGGACAGGGAGAGGGACAGGGACAGGGACAGGGAGAAGTAAACCCTGGAGGTCCTTCGGACCTCTTGTCCGGCTCGCCGCCGGACGCTGATCCGCGCAAACCGCCGGGAAAGGTCAACGGACGCCCACGGACTCCGGCAAGTCTGGACGAGGCGAAGGAATCTCGCCTGCGAAGCTACCGCGCACAAGCCGTCGCGCTGCTCGAGTTCCTGAACCGCCGCGCAGGTCGAGCGTTCCAGCCCGTGCCGGCGAACATCGACCCGATCGTGTCGCTGCTCAAGGCCGGATCGGACCCGGTGCAGGTGCGCCAAGTGATCGTCACGCGCTCGCGCAAATGGCAAGGGGACGCGAAGATGGAGGAATACTTGCGGCCGAAAACGCTGTTCAACCGGACCAACTTCGCCAACTACGTCGGAGAGCTTGTCGACGTGCCAGATGATGCCGGCGAAGGCGCGGTGGTGGCACCATGAACGCCAAGCGCGCGCCGTCAACCTGTCCGGAGTGCGGCGACGATCTCCGACCCACCGCGCGGCGTTGCAAGTGCGGATGGACCGTCCCGCGCGCCGACGGCGCAGCTTCCGCACCGAACTCCGTCGCCGATCTCGAGTACGGCTGGTGCGCATGGCGCGCCGGCGGCGAACGATGCCGGTATCCCGGCGTCGCATCGAGCGGGACGCACGGCGGCGGACCCTGGTACTGCGTCGGGCATCACCGGCTCAACGATCCGATGATGGGCGGGCACGTTGTCGACGAGTCGATCCGGGCGTGCGGATCGCGGCCAGACTACTCGCTCGCGGCGAGGGTCGCTGGCCTGCATCACGCGCACGAGGCGAAGATGGCGGCGCTCGGCTACGGGCCGAAACTGGGCACGGCTGGAACGCAGCGGCAGGACATCGACCGCACCGTGCAGGGCATGGTGCGCGAAGCATGACCGGGCCGTGGACTCCCTGTCGGATGCGGCTCGCGGATCAGCACGTCCGCGAGGCCGATGCGCACGATCTAGCGGAAGAGGTGGTCGAACTCGCCCGCGCCGAAGGTTGCCCGGTCCTGCTGACAATCGAGCCTGGCGGCGGGGCCAGCATCATGCCGCTGATCGAAGGTGGCTTGCTCGCCGACGCGATGCGCGTCGCGCCGCTGTCGCTGGTCGGGGTCTACACCGGAGAGGCGCGCATCGAGGACATCCTCGCAGACATCCTTGCGATGCCGCGTGGAACGGAGTGCGCGCCATGAACTACGCGGCCGCGCATCGCCCCGGACGCCCGTCGCCGGACCTGACCGGCCGGCGGTTCGCTCGGTATGTCGTGCTGGATCGCGGCCCGAAGATCGACCACCGCTCGCGCTGGCGGTGCCGCTGCGACTGCGGCGCCGTCAAGGTCGTGCTCGCCTGCTCGCTGCTCGACGGCACGATCAAATCCTGCGGTTGCCTGCGGGCCGACAACGCGCGGAACAACGGGTATCGGGCCGCGCTCAAGGAGAGCGCGAAGCGTCGGCAGCGCACCGATGACGCCATCGCGGAGGTGTTCGCCGCGCCAGCGGGCGTGAACATCCCGGCGGTGTCGCGCAGCATCGGCGGCGGGAAGTCCGGCAAAACTACGCGCATCGCGCAGGCGTTCGACGCGGTGTTCCGGCCCGCTCCGGACTACGTCCACGTTGACACTCCCGGCGCCCGCGTCGTGCGCGGGTCGAGGTACTAACAGCGGCTAGGCCGCA
>JADLBN010000300.1 GCA_020847675.1 Burkholderiales bacterium
CGTTCGACGTGGAGGCCCCCGCGGGACTCGCAGCGGGAGGTGCCGGTTGTGCCGGTTGCGCGGCGGGCCGTTGTGCGCCGAGGCTTCGCCCGCCGGAGAGCCGGCGGGCGTCGGCGAAGTCCGCCGCCAGGACCGCGGCAACGGCGAGGGTGAGGGTTCCGAGCAGCGTGGCGTATTTCACGTTCGACTCCAGGGCGGCGGGACGGACAGGGTAATCGGCGGCCGCGGGCGTCCGAAATCCGCGGTCAGTAGGCGCGCCCGACGTGCAGCGCGACGACGCCCGCGGTGAGGTTGTGGTATTCGACCGCGTCGAAGCCCGCCTGTTCCATCATCGTCTTGAGCGACTCCTGGTCCGGGTGCATGCGGATCGACTCGGCGAGGTAACGATAGCTCGCTTCGTCGCCGGCGACCAGCGCGCCCAGCCGCGGCAGAACGCTGAACGAATACCAGTCGTAGGCGGGAGCGAGCGGTGCGGCGACCTTCGAGAACTCGAGGACCATCGCCGCGCCGCCCGGCACGAGCACGCGGCGCATCTCGGCGAGCGCCGCGTCCTTGCGCGTGACGTTGCGCAGCCCGAACGCGATCGACACGACGTCGAACGATCGATCGGGGAACGGCAGCTTCTCGGCGTTGCACTGGACGACCGGGAGCGCGACGCCGGCGTCGAGGAGCTTGTCGCGGCCCTCGGCGAGCATCGCGTGGTTGATGTCGGTGAGCACGACGCGCCCGGACGCTCCCGCGGCCTTCGCGAAGAGCCGCGCGAGGTCGCCGGTCCCCCCCGCGAGGTCGAGCACGCGGGCGCCTTCGCGCACGGCCGCGACGCCGACCGCGTAGCGCTTCCACAGCCGGTGCAGCCCGCCCGACATCAGGTCGTTCATCAGGTCGTAGCGGCTCGCGACCGAGTCGAACACGCCGCGCACCCGGCGCGTCTTCTCGTCGGGCGAGACGCGCTCGTAGCCGAAGTCGACCGGATCGCTCATCGCCTGCCCGGGCCGATCACGGCGCACCACACCCGCCGCGAGGCTTCGCGGCGGGTTCCGGACCCGGGTCCCGCGACGCGCCGGCCGCGGCGAGCGTGTCGAGGTAGCGGCGCCACAACTCGTCCTGGCGCTCGCCCAGGTCGTAGAGGTAGTCCCACGAGTAGATGCCGCTCGCGTGGCCGTCGGTGAACGTGGGCCGGATCGCGTAGTGGCCCACCGCTTCGATGGCCGAGATGCCGACCTCGCGCTTGCCGGTCTGCAGCGTCTCCTGGCCCGGGCCGTGCCCGCGCACCTCGGCGGAGGGCGAGTAGACGCGCAGGTACTCGCAAGGCAGTTCGAAACGGCAGCCGTCGTCGAACGCGATCTCCAGCACCTTCGAGGCCTGGTGCAGGGTGATGGCGCTCGGGCGCGGCGTGGAGGGGTCGAGGCCGGTCATCGGTTGCGGCGCGGGGGGCAGGTCGCAGAGACGATTGTACGACGCGGGCGAAGACCGCGCTCCCTCGCCCGGCCGCGCTAGACTTTCGGCGTGCCCAAGCGCCTCGCCTCGCTCGCCTCCACGTTCTTCGCCGCCTCGCCGCTGCGCCATCCGGCCTACCGCGCCTTCTACGCGGGGTCGATCGCCGTCGGGCTCGGGTACACGATGCAGACGACGGTGGCCGCGTGGCTGATGGCGACGCTCACGCCGTCCCCGGTGATGGTGTCGCTGGTCCAGACCGCGAGCACCGCGCCAGCGCTGGTGTTCGGCCTGGTCGCGGGCGCGATCGGCGACATCGTCGACCGGCGGCGCATCATCGTGGTGACGCAGGCCGTGCTCATCGCCGCGACGGCTCTTCTCGGACTCGCCGCGCTGGCAGGCCTCGTCGGCCCGCTGACGCTCCTTGGCCTGACCTTCGTCATCGGCGCCGCGTTCGTTTTCTACCAGCCCGCGCAGAGTTCGAGCGTCAACGACCTCGTGTCGCGGGCCGAGCTGTCGCAGGCGGTGTCGCTCAACGCGGTGGCGTTCAACGTGTCGCGCGCGTTCGGGCCGGCGCTCGCCGGCGCCCTTGCCGCCTGGGTCGGAAGCGGCAGCGCGCTAATCGCGAGTTCCGTGTTCTTCGCGGGGATGATCTTCGCCGCGCGGCGCCTGCCTCCGCGTCCGCCCGCCCACCTCGGGGTTCCGGAACGGCTGCTCTCGGGCGTGCAGAGCGGCGTGCGCTACGTGCGGCACTCGCCCGCGATGCGCGCGTTCATCGTGCGCACGCTGTCGTTCACCGTGTGCGCGAGCGCGCTGTGGGCGCTCCTGCCGGTGATCGCGCGCGACCAGCTCGCGCTGGGCGCCGGAGGCTACGGCTTCCTGTTCGGGACCTTCGGCGTGGGCGCGGTCGCCGGCGCGATCTCGATTCCCCGGCAGCTCAAGGTCCGCTCGCTCAACCGGGTCGTGTTCACCGCGATGGTGCTGTGGGCCGCGGCGAGCGTGCTGATCGCCGCGACGCTCGACGTGTGGTTCGCCGCGGCGGGCGCGTTCGGCTGCGGCGCCGCGTGGGTCACCGTGCACGCGAGCCTGTCGACCGGGACGCAGACCACCGCACCGGCCTGGGTGCGCACGCGCGCGGTCGCGATGAACCTCGTCGCGGTGCAGGCCTGCCTCGCGCTCGGCAGTCCGCTGTGGGGATGGGTCGCGTCGGTTTTCGACACGCGCTTCGCCATGGCGCTGTCCGCGGCGCTTCTGCTCGCGCTCGTGCTGCTCAACCGCGGCGTGCGCGTGCGCATGGGCAGCGAGGCCGACGTGACGCCGGGGCAGCACGACGACCTCGGAATCGACGTCGAGCCGGGGCCCGACGACGGTCCGATCCTGATCCAGATCGAGTACCAGATCGACCCGCCCGACCGCGAGGCGTTCCTGCAGGCGATCCACCGCGTGGGGCCGACCCGGCGGCGCAACGGCGCGACGAGCTGGCGCGTGTTCCGCGCGATCGGCGCGGAGGGCCGCTACGTCGAACGCTACATCGTCGAGTCGTGGGCCGAGTACGTCCGGCTGCGCTCGCGCATGACCATGTCCGACCGCGCCGTGCTCTCGCAGGCGCAGGACCTGCAGTCCGCCGAGGTGCCGCTCAAGGTGACGCGCTTCCTCGGGCTCGACTGACCTGGCCGGGCGCCCGGCCGGTCAGCGCATGACGGTGCCCGGCGACGGCGCCTCGGGCACGATGTCGAGGTTGCCCAGCCCCGAGAACACGTTGCGGTTCTTGGCCTCCTTGCCCTCGAGCTTGATCGTGAGGCGCAGGTCGTTCAGCGAGTCGGCGTTGCGCAGCGCGTCCTCGTAGCTGATGAGGCCGCCCTCGTAGAGGTCGAACAGCGACTGGTCGAAGGTCTGCATGCCGAGCTCGCGGCTGCGCTTCATGATGTCCTTGATCCCGCCGACGTCGCCCTTGAAGATCAGGTCGGAGACCAGCGGCGAGTTGAGCATCACCTCGACCGCCGGCACGCGGCCCTTGCCGTCGCGGCGCGGGATCAGGCGCTGCGCCACGAACGCGCGCACGTTGAGCGAGAGGTCCATCAGGAGCTGGCTGCGGCGCTCCTCGGGGAAGAAGTTGATGATGCGGTCGAGCGCCTGGTTGGTGCTGTTCGCGTGCA
>JADLBN010000301.1 GCA_020847675.1 Burkholderiales bacterium
GCGTCGGGCAGCGCGTGGAACCCCTGCCGCATCCGGTCGAGGCCGGTCGCCGCGGCGTCGAGGGCTTCCCAGGTGAAGTTGAGCTGGCTGCGGTAGTGCGCGGTGAGGCACAGGTAGCGGTAGGCGATCGGATCGACGCCGCGCTCGTCGAGCGTGGCGAGCCGCAGGAAGCCGCCGGCCGACTTCGCCATCTTCGCGTCGTTCGCGAGCAGGAAATAGCCGTGCATCCAGAAATTCGCCAGACGCCGCCGCTCGCGCGGCACGTCGGCACGGCCTGCGAGGCGGCCCTCGGTCTGCGCGATCTCGTTGGTGTGGTGGACCGGGATGTGGTCCTCGCCGCCGCAGTGGATGTCGAAGTAGTCGCCGAGGTACTTCTGCGCCATCGCCGAGCACTCGATGTGCCAGCCGGGAAAGCCGCGTCCCCACGGCGAATCCCACTCCATCTGGCGCGCCTCGCCCTTCGGCGAGAACTTCCACAGCGCGAAGTCGGTCGCGTGGCGCTTCTCGCCCAGTTCCACGCGGTGGCCCGCCTCGAGTCCCTTCACGTCGAGGCGCGCGAGGTAGCCGTAGTCGTCGAGCTTCGCGGTGTCGAAGTAGACGCCGTCGGAAGTGACGTAGGCGTAGCCGTTCCTCTCGATCTCGGCGACGAAGGCGATCTGCTCGGCGATGTGGTCGGTCGCGCGGCACAGGACCGCGGGATCGCCGATGCCGAGCCGTTTCATGTCGTCGAGGAACGCGTCGGTGTAGTACGCGGCCACCTCCCACGCGGTCTTGCCGGTGCGCCGCGCACCCTTCTCCATCTTGTCCTCGCCCTCGTCCGCGTCGGAGACGAGGTGGCCCACGTCGGTCACGTTCATCACGTGGTTCACCGCGTAGCCGTTCCAGGCCAGCACGCGCTTCAGCACGTCCTCGAACAGGAAGGTGCGGAAGTTGCCGATGTGCTGGTAGTCGTAGACCGTCGGCCCGCAGGTGTACAGGCCTACGGGGCGGGCCGGGTCGAGCGGCTGGAAAGGCCGCACGCGGCGCTCCCAGGTGTCGTACAGCACGAGCGGTCGTGGCATCAACGAAAAAGCCGCCGGGTTCGAGGGGCCGGCGGCTTCGCGGGGGAGTTGGAGGAAGGTCCGGCTAGCGGCACCCTGCCCGGGCGAAGCGGAAGGTCGGACAGGAGCGCGGCCGCATGGGTGATAGTAGCGTCAAGCGGCCCTTCCGGGCAATCCGATCGGGAAGCCTGCGGCACCCCCCGATCCCAAGCGTCCATGCCTTTCCATCGACCGCCGATCCGGACTTGCCGCCTGATCAAGACCCGTTCAGCCTCATTTCAGGATTGGAAAATGCTGCCGCTGCCGCCGCTGGCGAGCGGCTTCGCCATCACGTAGTCGTCCATCACGAAGCCATTGCCGATGTCGACGACCACCTCGCCGCGGAGCGCGAACCCGCAGGCCCGGTACGCGGCGATCGACTTCGCGTTGTGCCGGTTCACGTTGAGGATCAGCGTGCGCGAGCCGTCGCGCTGAGCGGCTTCCTCGACGTGCGCGATCAGCGCTCGCCCGCCGCCGCTGCCCCGTGTCCGCGCGTCGACGTAGAGTTTGTCGAGCTTGGTGGTCGACGGTTCCTTCGCCCGGTACCACGCCGCGAAGCCGGCCGGAGCGCCGTCGGCGCTGAGGATCGCGAGCCCCGCCCCGTCGTTGCGTACGAAAGGCGCGAGCGCGTCCCCCGAGTAGCCGCGCGCGAGCATGTAGTCGATCTGCGCGGCCGAGAGGATCGCCGGGTAGTACTCGCGCCAGATCGCGTTCGCGAGTCGCTCGACGAGCGGCAGGTCGGCTTCGGGCGCCGGAGCGAGGGCAAGCCTCGGCGGGGATGAAGTCGGCACCAGCATGGCGGCAATCATGATAGCCCGGCCTGCGGCGACGTCCCCGGGGACTCGCCCTCCTGCGCGGGCGGGGCCTCCCACCCCGTGATTGTGACGCCGAGGGCGCACGCCGTCCCGCGCAGGCGGGGGCTGCGATCCCGATGCGGTAAGCTTGCGACCCTCGCGGCGGTTGCGCGTGCCGGGACGGGCCCGAAGCTGCGGTCCCGGGGCTGCAGTCGCGTGCCCCGCCCGGTCCCGTGTCGCACCCTCTCTCAGCGCCCGGCCCCGTCCGCCCTTCCGTGATCGCCTCCCTCCCCCGCATCGCCTGGCTCCTCATCGCGGCGTTCGGCGCCTTCGTGTGGTTCTCCGGGCTCGACCTCCGGAAGCTGCAGCATCCCGACGAAGGCCGCTACGCGGAGATCGCGCGCGAGATGAACGTCACCGGCGACTGGCTCACGCCGCGGTTGAACGGCATCAAGTACTTCGAGAAACCGCCACTGCAGTACTGGGTCACCGCCGCGTCCTACCGGCTGTTCGAGACCGACCAGTGGACTGCGCGCCTGGCGCCCGCAGCCGCCGGATTCCTGCTGATCTTCGTGGTCGGATTCACCGCCGCGGGACTCGCGGGCACCACGGCCGGCGCCTACGCGGCGCTCGCGCTGGCGGGCTGTGTCTGGCCCACCGTGCTCGCCCACATCGTCACGCTGGATGCGCTCCTCGAGTTCCTTCTCGCCTGCGCGCTGTGCTCGTTCCTGCTCGCCAACCGCGAAGGCGCCTCGGCCCGCGAGGCGCGCAACTGGATGCTCGCCGCCTGGGCGCAGATCGCACTGGCCACCCTCACCAAGGGGCTGGTCGCGCTGGCGATCCCGGGCATGACGCTCCTCCTGTATTCGCTGGCCACGCGCGACTGGGCGCCGTGGCGCCGCCTCCACCTCGTTCCAGGTCTCGCGGTCTACCTCGTCATCGCCGCCCCATGGTTCGTGATGGTCTCGATCGCGAACCCGGGATTCGCCGACTTCTTCTTCATCAACGAGCATCTGCGCCGCTTCGCGACCGGCGAGGCGAACCGGCCCGGTCCGCTGTGGTACTTCGTGCCGATCTTCGCCGCCGGACTCGTGCCCTGGCTGTCGATCGCGCCCTGGACCTGGCGCGCGGCGTGGCGCGCGGCGCCCGCCGCCAACGGCTTCCGCTGGCAGGCGTTCTGCCTCGCGTGGGCCGCCTTCGTATGGGTGTTCTTCTCGCTCTCGGGTTCGAAGCTGCCCTCCTACATCCTGCCGATGTTCCCGGCACTGATGCTCCCGTTGGGTGCCGCACTCGCCGCCATGCCGGCGCGGCGGATCGCCTGGCTGTTCGGGCCGTTCGCGGCAGGCACGGTCGTGCTCTTCTTCGCGATCGTGGCAGGCTTCGAGCCCATGGCCCCCCGGTTCGCGGACGGCCGCACGCCGGTCCGCTACCTGCTTGCGTTCGCGCCCTGGCTCAAACTGGGCTCGGGCATCCTGGCCGTCGCGGCCGTCGCCGGCTGGGCGTGGCTCCGCCGCGGCGACGACCGCTCGCGGACCCTCGGACTCGTCACGATCGCTCTCGGAACGCTGGTGGCGTTCCAGTCGCTGTTCATCGGGATGGACGTGTTCCGCGAGACGCGCTCCGGCTACGATATCCTCCGCGAGGCGAAGAACGCCCGGGGGGCTCCGCTCGACCGGACGGTGCCGTTCTACCAGGTCGGCAGCTACGACCAGACGGTGCCCTTCTACCTCGGGCGCACGACCACGCTGGTGGCGTTCCGCGATGAACTCACGATGGGCATTCTCATGGAGCCGCACCTGGCCATCGAGTCGATGGACGAGTGGATCGGCATCTGGCGTGCGCTTCCCGACGGCTACGCCCTCATGCCCATGTCCGACTACGAGCAGTTGGTCGCGCAGGACGTCCCGATGCGCGTTCTCGCCACCGGGCCGCGCCGCGTCCTGGTGTCGAGGCGCTGACCTCCGATGAGCGCCGCCGCGTTCGCGCTGCTCTTCACCGGCGTGCTGCTGAACGCGGCTGCCCAGCTGTTCCTCAAGGCCGGCACCAACGCCACCGGCGTGATCACGCTCACGCCGTCCGACGGGCTCGCGACGATCCTGCGCCTCGCCACCGTCCCGCCGATCCTCGCCGGGCTCGCGTGCTACGCGGTGTCGGTCGTGGTCTGGATCCTGGGCCTGTCGCGCGTGCCGGTGTCGGTCGCCTACCCGATGCTGTCGCTGGGCTACGTCGTGAACGCCGTCGCGGCGCAGTGGCTGTTCGGCGAGGCGGTCAGCGTGCAGCGCTGGCTCGGCATCGGTTTCATCGTGCTGGGCGTCTTCGTCGTTGCGAGGAGCGCATGAGGCGCCTCGAACCCCGCAGCGGCCCTTCGCGGCCCGGCGCGGTTGCCGGCCGAACGCCGTGAGTGCCGCCCTTCCGGCGCTTCCATTCGCGCGCCCCTCGCTCGACGAGACGACCATCGCCGGCGTCGCCGACGTCCTTCGCTCCGGCTGGATCACCAGCGGTCCCTGGGTGCGGACCTTCGAGGAGCGCCTGTCCGCGCTCTGCGGCGGACGCCCGGTGCGGGCGGTGAGTTCGGCGACCGCCGCGATCGAGATCGCGCTGCAACTCTGCGGCATCGGTCCCGGCGACGAGGTGATCGGTTCGGCGCAGAGCTTCTTCGCCGTGTCCAACATGATCGAGAAGGCCGGCGCGACGCCGGTGTTCGTCGACTGCGACCTCGTCACGCGCAACATCGACGTCGTCGGGGTCGAACGCGCGGTGACGGCGCGCACCAAAGCGATCGTACCGACCCACTGGCCCGGCTCGGCGACCGACATGGACGCGCTGCTCGCGCTGGCCGCGCGACACCGGCTGCGCGTGATCGAGGACGCCGCGCTCAGTTTCGGATCCCGCTTCGGCGGCCGCTTCGGCGGCTCCTTCGGCGACGTCACGACCTTCAGCTTCCATCCGAACAAGAACCTGACCACGATCGAAGGCGGCGCGATCGTCGTGAACGGCGAGGACGAGGCGAAGCGCGTCGAGACGCTGCGCTTCCACGGCATCGAACGGCTGCCCGACGGCACCCGCGACGTGGCCTTCCCCGGCGGGAAGTTCAACCTGCCGGACGTCAACGCCCGCATCGGCGCGGGTCAGCTCGACCGCCTGGACGCCCTGCTCGGCCGCCGACGCGCGCTTGCGGAGCGCTACTTCGAGCGCTGGCGCCCCGGCACCGGCTGCCTGCTGCCGCCCCGCCCCTCGCCCGGCGACGGCGCGACCTGGAACATGTTCTGCGTGCTGCTGCCGCTCGAGCGCCTGACCCTTTCGCGCGCGGCGTTCCGCGAAGCGATGCAGCGCGAAGGCATCGGCACCGGCGTCTCCTACGAGGCGCTGCACCTCACGACGCTCGGGCGCCGCCACGGCGGCCGCGAAGGGCAGTTCCCCAACGCCGAGCGCATCGCGCGCGAGACGGTGACGCTGCCGCTCTTCTCCGACATGGCCGACGGCGACGTCGAGCGCGTGTGCGAAACCGCCGCGCGCATTCTCGCCGCGCACCGGCGCTGACACCGGTCCGATGCCCGCGCCCGATCTCTCCGTCGTCATCCCGGTCTACAACGAGGAAGGCTCGCTCCCCGCGCTGTTCGCGCGCCTGTATCCTGCGCTCGACGCGCTCGGCGTCTCCTACGAGATCCTGTTCGTGAACGACGGCAGCCGCGACCGCTCCGCAGCGCTTCTCGCCGACCAGTTCCGGGCGCGCCCCGACGTCACCCGCGTCGTGCTGTTCAACGCGAACGCGGGACAGCACACGGCGATCATCGCCGGCTTCGAGCGCGTGCGCGGCCGGCGCGTGGTCACCCTCGACGCCGACGTCCAGAACCCGCCGGAAGAGATCGGGAAGCTCCTCGCCGCGATGGACGCCGGTGCGGACTACGTCGGCGGCGTGCGCACGGTGCGGGAGGACGCGTGGTGGCGTCGCGTCGCGTCCCGCCTGACGAACGCGCTGCGCGAGCGCATCACCCACATCCGGATGTCCGACCAGGGATGCATGCTGCGCGCCTACAGCCGCGAGATCGTCGAGCTGGTCGTCGCGAGCCGCGAGGTGTCGACCTTCATCCCGGCGCTCGCCTACACGTTCGCGCACCATCCGGCCGAGGTCGAGGTGGCCCACGAGGAGCGCGCGGCCGGCGAGTCCAAGTACTCGCTCTACAAGCTCGTCCGCCTCAACTTCGACCTCGTGACCGGCTTCTCGCTGGTGCCGCTGCAGGCGTTCTCGCTGATCGGGATGCTGGTGTCGATCGGCTCGCTCCTGCTCTACGCGGTGGTCATGGTTCACGGCTTGCTGACCGGCGAGTTCCTCGAATCGCTGCGCTCGCTCTGGGACCGCGACATCCTCGAATTCTTCCTGATCGGCCTGGTCCTGTTCGGTCTCGGCATCGTCGGCGAGTACGTCGGGCGGATCTACCAGCAGGTGCGCGAACGCCCGCGCTACACGATCCGGGCGATCCTCGAGCGCGTCGACGACGAGGAGCGCTGAACCTGATGCCCGCGCGGATCGACGACCTCGCCGCGCTCGAAGCCGAAGTCGCGCGCCTTATCCGCGATCCCGCCACGCCCGCGCTGGAGGCGCGCGCCGCGGCGATGCCTGCCGGGGTCGCCGACTCGGGGCCCGCTCTGGCCCTGCGCGGCGAAGTCGCCCGGCGTCGCGGCGACCCCGCCGCCTCGACGCTGCTCTCGCGCGCGGTCGTGCGTTCGCCCGGGCTCGTCGCCGCGTGGCACTCGCTCGCGCTGGCGCGCGTGCGCGCGGGCGACCGCGCGGGGGCGCGCGCAGCGTGGAGCGCCGTCCTCGACCGCGATCCGGACGATGCAGTCGCGCGCTACCAGATCGGCCTCACGCACCACGACGACGGCGACCTCGGCGAGGCCGCGACGTGGTACGAGGCGCAAGTCGAAC
>JADLBN010000302.1 GCA_020847675.1 Burkholderiales bacterium
CCTGTCGAAGAGGGTCCGCCGGGGCGCCGGCCGGCCCGCATTCGCTCGGGCCGCCGGCGGGATGTGCCCGTCGATGGGGCATTATTCCATAGAACGTTCGTTCGATGGAAGGGGTCTTTTGGCCTAGTTCTACCTCGGATCCCACGGTTCACCCCCGTCCCCCGGATGTCCCGTGGACGGGCGGAGACGGGTGGGCCCCGTCCCCGCCCATCCGTGGGACGAGAGGCAGGGCGGGCGGCGGAGCAAGGGGTGCCGCGGTGCTACCCGTCCCCTCCCGTCCGCGGGACGTCCGTGGCATCGGGAGAGGCCAGGGCGAGGACCCCGTCAAGCGCCACCCGGATCGCGGCTGTCCTGACGGCCGCCCGGTCGCCGGAGAGGTGCTCGGTCCGGACGACGAGCGCGCTGTCGAGCGTCGCCCAGGCGAAGCACACGGTGCCCACCGGCTTGTCGGCCGTGCCGCCTTCGGGACCGGCGATCCCGGTGATCGCGACCGTCACGTTGGCCCGGCTCGCTCGGAGCGCGCCGTCGGCCATTTCGCGCGCCACCGGCTCCGAGACCGCTCCGTGGCGCCCGAGCGTCTCCAGCGCGACACCCAGCATCTCGACCTTGGCATCGTTGCTGTAGGTGACGAAGCCCCGGTCGAACACTTCCGAGCTTCCCGGAATCGCGGTGATGGCGTGCGCGACTCCGCCACCGGTGCACGACTCCGCGGTCGCAAGCCGCCAGCCGCGCGCGCGCAGCGCCTCGACCACCTTGCGCGCCGCCGCGAGCAGCAACGCCTCGCCGATCTCCCCTAGCGGCACTCACCCTCCCGCCCACGGTAGTGGTACTCGTACGCGGTCGCGAAGCCGAAGCGGCGGTAGACCGCGAGCGCCGGCGCATTGCCTGCGTCGACCTGCAGGTACGCCACCCGCGCGCCGCGCTCCCAGGCGCGCGCGAGGAGCCGGGCGACCAGCATCGACGCAATGCCGCGCCTGCGGTGCGACTCAGCCGTCACCACGTCGAACACGCCCACTGCCTCCCCTTCCCGCGCGACCTTCGCCGCGGCCACGTCGATCCCGTCGACGACCGCGACCGCGTACCTCGCGTCGAGCGGCGTGTGGGCGAGACGTTCGCGGTGCGCCTCGCGCTGCGTCGCCGACGAGCCGCGCAGCCTCGCCACGGCGTCGGCGAACGCGTCGGCCGTCGCCTCGACGAAGCTCACGCCGGACACCGCGAGCACGGGAATCGCCGCGCCGTCGAGGACGACCGCCTGCACCAGCGTCGGGTCGAACGCCCGGTAGCCGCGCGCGTCGAGTGCGCGATCGAGATGAGGCGGATGGGCGAAGGGCGTCAGGCGAAACAGCGTCGGCAGGTCGCGCTCGGCATAGACGCGCTCGCAATGCGCGATCCGCTCGTCGAGCGGGCGCGTTCCGCTGCCGATCGGATTGACGCTGCGTCCGCGTTTCGCCTTGCCCGGCGACACGCGCAGCAGCCAGCCGTCGAAGAACAGCTGGCGCTGCGTCTGCATCGCGTTGAGTCCGGCCTCCTCGATGCGGCGCGCGTCGATCACGAGCCGGCAACCAGGGCGTCGCGCGCGCGAACCGCGAGCGCGAACACGACGAGCGCGTAGCCGGCGGCCACGAGGTCGTCGAGCATGACACCGAGTCCCCCGTGCCAATGCCGGTCGATCGCGCGGGCCGGCGGCAGCTTCACGATGTCGAACAGGCGGAACAGCAGGAAGGCGGCCACGATGCGGAGCGGATCGAGGCCGGTGAAGTACAGCACGATCAGGAACGCGACGACCTCGTCGATCACGATGCTGCCGTGGTCGGGAACGCGAAGATTGCGCCCGGCGACCGACGACGACCAGACGCCCGCAGCGAACAGGAACGCCGTCGCGACCGCATACGCCGCGTCGCCGGCGCGCGTGAGCAGGAACGCGAGCGGAATCGCGACGAGCGTGCCGAACGTGCCCGGCGCAACCGGTGCCAGCCCTGCGCCGAATCCCAGCGCGACGAAGTGCGCGGGATGGCGCAGCAGGAAGGCGAACGGCGGCGGCGTGCCCTTCATGCTCACGCGGTCGCGAAATGGTCGAACGCGCGCGGCAACGGATCGATCGGGACCCCGCACTCGTCGCGCACCGCGATTCCGCTCCCGACGACGATCCGCCCGATGCGCGTCACCGCGACGCCGCCCGCCCGGCCCGCGGCCGCGACGCGTTCGCGGTTCGCCACCGGTGCGGCGAACAGGAGTTCGTAGTCGTCGCCGCCGGCGACGAGCGCGGCGAGCGCGGCCGCGCGAGCCTCGCCGCGAAGCATCCGGTCGAGCGCCCCGCAGCGCGGGATCGCGGCCAGGTCGATGTCCGCCCCGACCCGCGAGGCGGCGCAGAGGTGTCCCAGGTCTCCAGTCAACCCGTCCGACACGTCGAGCATCGCGGAGGCGACGCCGCGCAACGCCGATCCCAGCGCGACACGCGGCGCCGGCCGCGCGAGCCGCGCGACGCAGTCGGCCAGCGACTGCGCATCGAGCGTCACGCGCCCCTCGAGCGCGGCGAGGCCCAGCATCGCGTCGCCCAGCGTGCCCGAGACCCACAGGTCATCCCCGGCGTTCGCGCCGCCGCGGCGGATCGCCTGCCCCTCGGGCACCTCGCCGGCGATCGTCACGCACAGGTTGCGCGGCCCTCTCGTCGTGTCGCCGCCGACGAGTTCGACGCCGTGCTCGCCGGCGAGCGCGTGCAGCCCGCGCGAGAACGCGGCGAGCCAGGCGTCGTCGTCGTCCGGCAACGCGAGCGCGAGGAGCGCCCAGCGCGGCCTCGCGCCCATCGCCGCGAGGTCGGACAGGTTGACCGCCAGGACCTTGTGCCCGAGCGCTTCCGGGTCGGCGCCGGGCAGGAAGTGCCTGCCCTCGACCATCATGTCGACGGCAAGCACGAGTTCGGCACCTGCGGAGGGCGCGAGGACGGCCGCGTCGTCCCCGACGCCCACGCGCACCGATGCATCTCGCGCTTCGCGCCGGAAATGGCGGTCGATCAGCTCGAACTCGTTCATCGCTTCGCCGCGGCGTCGCCGATCTCGCGCTGCCAGCGCGCGAGGAGCCGCTTGCGAAGCTCCGGCTGCGAGAAGCGCATCGGGTCGACGTCGAGCGTCGGGACGTTCGCGAAACGCGCGGCTTCGGGGCGGACCGTCGCGCTCGAATTGGCCGGAACGATCAGGTTGCGCGTGTGGTTGGCGAGTTCCTGCGCGTCGCGGCCGAGCGCCCAGTCGTAGAACAGCCGCGCCTCGCGCGGGTGCGGCGCACCCGCGACGATCGCCATCCCGCCCAGCGCCGCACCGGTGCCCTCGCAGGGAATCGCGATGTCGACCGCGAAGCCGGCGAGCTGCTGGGTGACGAACTCGTGCACGAACGACACGCCGACCGCGACTTCGCCGCGCGCGACCGACGGCCCCTGCGCCGTTCCCGACTGCGTGTAGCGGACCACGTTGGGGGCGAGCCGCCTCAGGTAGTCGAACGCCCCGTCCTCGCCGTAGAGCGTCACCAGCGTCGCCAGGATCGTGTAGCCGGTGCCGCTGGTCACCGGATTCGACAGCTCGACGTCGTTGGAGAGCGCCGCCGCGGTCAGGTCCGACCAGCAGCGCGGCGCCTCGACCCGCTGCTTCGAGAGCAGCGCCGGATTCATGCCGAAGCCGATGACGATCCGGTAGATGGCCGCGACGCGGAAGCCGCTGCGCTCGGTCGCCTCGCGCGCCCAGGGTGCGAGGTCGGCCAGCCGCGGCGAACGGTAGACCTCCAGCAGGCCCTCCGTCGCGGCCTGCAGCAGCGGATCGATCGTGCCGCCGTACCAGACGTCGGCGCGCGGGTTGTCGCGCTCGGCGCGCACCTGCGCGTAGGCCTCGCCGGTCGGCTTGCGCGTGATCGCGACGTCGACGCCGGTCTCGCGCGAGTAGGTCTTCGCGGCGAGCTCGCAGGCGTCGGCGTCGTGGCTGCAGTAGACCGCGAGCGAGCGTTGCGCCGCGGCCGGCGGGGCCGCGAGCGCGCCCGCGGCGAGGAACGCGGCCACCAGCGCGGACGCCGCGCGCATCCGCCCTCCGTCAGCGCGCGCGCGCGGCGATCTCCGCCGCCCGCACGCTCGCCGCGTGGCGGTCGAGCACGCCGTTGACGAACTTGTGCCCGTCGATGCCACCGAACGACTTCGCGAGCTCGACCGCCTCGTTGATCACGACGCGGTAGGGGATCTCGGGGCGCTCGTCCAGTTCCCACGCGCCGATCGCGAGAATCGCGCGCTCGATCGGCGAGAGCTCGGCGGGCTTGCGGTCGAGCAGCGGCGCGAGGCTCTCGACCCGCGCGTCGGCGTGCTCGCCGAGGCCGCGCCACATCGCCTCGAAATACTCGGCGTCGGCCCGCTCGTAGCCCTTGCTCGACTCGAGCTGCACGCGCACCTCGGTCGGCGAAGTGCCCGCCAGCCGGCGCTGATAGAGGCCCTGCAGCACGAGCTCCCGCGAGCGGCGCCGCGCGTGGCTCCTAGTCGTCGTCGAGCGCATCGCAGAGGTTCGCGAGCTCGAGCGCGGCCTGCGCGGCCTCGTAGCCCTTCGCATCCATGCGCGCCTGCGCCTGCCCGTCGGTGTCGCAGGTGAGGATGCCGTTGCCGATCGGCGTGCCGAACTCGAGCATGACGCCCGAGACGCCGGACGCCGACTCGTTCGACACGATCTCGAAGTGGTAGGTGTCGCCGCGGATCACGGCGCCCAGCGCGACGAGTGCGTGGTAGTCGCCGCTCTGCGCGAGCCGCTGCAACGCGAGCGGCGACTCGAGCGCGCCGGGCACCGTCACGACCAGCACGTCGTCGGCGGCGACGCCGGCTTCCTTCAGCGCGCGCAGCGCGCCGCCGAGGAGGCCCTCGCCGATCTCCGGATTGAACCGGGACAGCACGATGGCCACGCGCCGGCCCGCGCCGGCGGTCGAGGGAGCGATGCGCCGCGGCATCTCGGTCAGCCCGCGGCCTGCGCGGGAGCGTCCTCGTAGCCGGTCACCTCGAGATCGAACCCCGCCATCGACGGCATCTTGCGCGGGCGCGCGAGCAGCCGCATCCGGCCCACGTTCAGGTCGCGCAGGATCTGCGCACCGATGCCGTAGTTGCGAAGGTCGGTCTTCGGCGACGGCGGCGGCTCGCTGGAAAGCGCGCGCTGGCGCAGGTCCTGCGGCGACTCCGGGCGGTGCAGCAGCACGATCACGCCGCGCCCGGCCTTCGCCACCGCGTCCATCGCCGCCGGGATCGTCCACGAGTGGGTCGCGTCCTGCGTGTCGAGGAGATCGATCACCGAGAGCGGCTCGTGCACGCGCACCAGCGTCTCGGTGTCGGGAGCGATCGGTCCGCGCGTGAGCGCGAGATGCGTGGCATCGGTCAGCTTGTCGCGGTAGACGACCAGCCGGAACGCGCCGTGGGGCGTCGCGATCGGACGCTCTGCGAGGCGTTCGACCAGCTTCTCGGTCCGGCTGCGGTAGTGGATGAGGTCGGTGATCGCGCCGACCTTCAAGCCGTGGGTCGCGGCGAATCGTTCGAGGTCCGGCAGCCGCGCCATCGTGCCGTCGGCGTTCATCACCTCGCAGATGACCGCCGCGGGAGTGAGCCCCGCGAGCGCGGCGAGATCGCAACCGGCTTCGGTGTGCCCGGCGCGCACCAGCACGCCGCCCGCCTGCGACATCACCGGAAAGATGTGGCCGGGATGCACGATGTCCGAAGGTTTCGCCCCGGGCGCCACCGCCGCGCGCACCGTGCGCGCGCGATCGGCCGCCGAGATGCCGGTCGAGACACCCTGCGCGGCTTCGATCGACACGGTGAACGCGGTGCCGGTGCCCGAGCGGTTGTGGCTCGTCATCAGCGGCAGGCCGAGCTGGCCGCAGCGCTCCTCGGTCAGCGTGAGGCACACGAGGCCGCGCGCGTGCGTGGCCATGAAGTTGATCGCCTCGGGCGTGACGAATTCGGCGGCGAGCACGAGGTCGCCCTCGTTCTCGCGGTCCTCCTCGTCGACCAGCACGACCATGCGGCCGGCCTTCAGTTCGGTCACGATTTCCGGAACGGTGGCGAGCGCCATGATTCGATCTCCGATGCGGGTGCTGCATTCTACTCCGGCCGGTCGGCGCGAGACTCCTTGGCGCATCGCGTCCCTCGCACCGTGCGGGCGCGCAACACGCGACAACGCGATCGACGATCGGGCAGCCCGGTCTTGTCGCAGCGCGCTCCTTCGCGGCTCCGGCGACCGGGAGCGCCCGGATCGTCCGCAACCGGCCCGGCGACGCGGTGCACGGCCGCCGCACCGCGCCTCCCGGCCATCGGCGTCCCCCGGGGGGTCGCGACGCCCGGCGGCAGGCGCTCCCTCGCTCCGTCGCGGCCCTCGCCGGACCGGCATTTCCGCGATCGGACGACGCAATGGGACCTTGGTCCAGCGTCCTGCGCGCGGAGCCGGTGGGAAAATGACGCCGCCTGCCGCATCGCCGGCCCCCGTGACGATGACCGTCCTGCCGCGCGCCGTCGCGACCCTCCATCGAGCGGCACACGCACACCCCCTGACGCCTTCGAGGATTCCTCCATGACGACTCGACCCGTCTTCGCCCTCATGCTGACGCTCGCCCTGCTCGGAGGCGGCGTCGACGCACTGGCGCAGGGCGCGCCGTCCGCCGCTGTGCCTCCCGCCGACCCGTGGCCGCGGGACATGAGCGTCGCGAACGCTGCCGTGCTCATCTACCAGCCGCAGGTCAAGAGCTGGACCGGCAACCAGATCGACTTCCGCGCGGCGCTCGCGATCAAGCCGACCGGTGCCACGAACGAGACCTTCGGGGTCGTCTTCGCCACCGCGCGCACCCAGGTCGACAAGGTCGCGCGGACCGTCGTATTCGAGAATCTGAACGTCTCGAAGCTCGACTTCCCCACGCTCCCCGACCGCGGCGCGCAGTACAAGACGGACCTGCAGAAGCGCCTCGCGTCGGATCTGCGCACGATTTCGCTCGACCGGCTCGAATCCTCGCTCGCGCTCACCGGCATCAAGCCACCTGCCGTCGCGGTGCAGAACGCGCCGCCGCGGGTGATCGTGAGCGAGGTCCCGGCGATCCTCGTGCCGATCGACGGCGCACCGGTGATGGCCGCGGCGCCGCAGAGCTCGCGGTTCCAGCGCGTGGTGAACACCAAGGCGCTCATCCTGCAGGGCGGACTCGGCAGCCGCTACTTCCTGCACGTGCACGGCGGCTGGCTCGAGGCCGACACGCTCTCCGGGCCGTGGACGCAGGGCGCGATGGGCCCGTTCCTGCAATCCGAGGCGGACTCGATCGCGGCGGCGCTCGCCAAGGCCGGAACCGTCGACCTGCTCGACGGACCTCCGAACGCCAAGCCGAAGCCCACGCTCGCCGACGGCATCCCGGTGATCTACGTGAGCCAGGAGCCCGCCGAACTGATCGTGTTCAAGGGAGCACCCGACTTCGTGCCGGTCGTCGGCACCGGGCTCCTGTGGGCCTCGAACACGACCAGCGACGTCCTCGTGGACACGGCGGACAACCGCTACTACGCGCTGCTCGCCGGCCGCTGGTTTCGCGGCGCCGGGCTCGCGGGCCCGTGGCAGTTCGTCGCGTCGAACGCGCTCCCGGCGGATTTCGCGAAGATTCCGCCGCACTCGCTCGCCGGCGCCGTGCTGCCGACGGTGGCCGGCACGCCGCAGGCCCAGGAAGCACTCATCGCGAACTCGATCCCGCAGACCGCGACCGTGCCGCTCGCGAACGGGCCGAAGTTCACGCCCAGCTTCGACGGCGCGCCGCGCTACTCGGCGATCGCCGGGACGCCGCTCTCGTACGTGGTCAACGCGTCGACGCCGATCATCCAGGTGACGCCGACCTCGTATTACGCGGTCGAAGCCGGCGTCTGGTTCACCGCCCCCGGCATCACCGGCCCGTGGGCGATCGCGACGTCGGTGCCGACCGGGATCTACGCGATCCCGCCGTCGTCGCCGGTCTACTACGTGACCTACGTGCGCATCTACGAGGCGACTCCGAAATACGTCTACGTCGGCTACACGCCTGGCTACCTCGGCACCGTCGTGTCGCCCTACGGCACCATCGTCTACGGCACCGGCTACACCTATGCCCCGTGGATCGGCAGCGTCTGGTACTCGCCGCCCTACACCTACGGCGTCGCGGCGGCGCCGGTCTACAACCCCTACGTCGGCTACACGTTCGGTTTCGCGATGGGACTCGCGACCGCCGCGTGGATGGAGCCGTACTGGGGCGGCGCCTACTACCACCCCGCGTACTGGGGGGGCTACGGCTGCTGCGCGAGTGCGAGCGCCAACGTCTACGGCCACTGGGGCAACGCGACCTACTCGGGAACGCGAAGCTGGTACGCCGGCGGCGGTGTCGCCGGCACCTCGTTCTCGGGCAGCTATTCGACGGCGCGCGGCACGAGCGGCGACATCAACGCGGGTCGCCAGTACAACGCGTGGACCGGCAACGCCACGCGCGGCTACGACCGCACCGTCAACACCGCGGCCGGCGGCTCGGGCAACGTCGCGCGCGCGGGCAACTACAACACCTACACGGGCCAGCGCTCGACCGGTTCGGCCGTCTCGGGCACCACCGCCGCGGGCAGCACCTACAACCGCGCCGGCGCGACGACAGCGGGCCCCGAAGGCTTCGCGCACGCCGGTGGCGGCACGTCGACCAACGCCTACACCGGCAAGACCAACACCTGGGGCACCGCGGCCGTCGGCAACAACAAGGTCGCCGACGTGAACGGCAACGTCTACCGCAACGACGGAAGCGGCTGGCAGCAGCACTCGTCCAGCGGGTGGTCGAGCGCAGGCGGCGACACGTCGTGGGCGGACCGGGAGTCGCAGGCGCGCGAGAGCGGCGCCAGCCGGTCCGGCGAGAGCGGTGGCGGTGGCTTCGGCGGCGGCGACCGCTCGTTCGGCGGCGGGGATGACCGCTTCGGAGGCGGCGACCGCTCGTTCGGCGGGGGAGGATTCGGCGGCGGCGACCGCTTCGGCGGCGGCCGTTCCTTCGGCGGCGGCGGCTACGGCGGGCGCTTCGGCGGCGGCGGCGGGCGTTTCGGCGGGCGGCGCTGACCGCGTACCCGGCGCGCGAGGCGCGCGTGCGCACCCGACGTGCCGGTGCGCGAAGCGCGTGTTCAGCCCGCGCGCGCGCCTTCGAAGAGCGCGAACGTCGCCCGGGTGAGCGACGACTCCTCGTCCGCGTGCTCCAGCACCACGTCGAAGTGGTGCTTTCCCGGAACCGACAGCGGCCCCCGCCAACCCGAAGGCCGGTTGCGGGGCCACGCATCCCACAGGAGTTCGCTCTGGCGCAGAAACTCGCTCGTTTCCGCCCCGCCCACCGCCAGGACAAGCGGCGCATCCGTCGCGGGTTCGATCATCGCTGGCGAAAGTCGCGCCGCTTCGGCCTCGTCGAGTTTCAGGTCGACGTTGTACGAGAACCGCACCATCGGGGTGAGGTCGTGCACACCGTACAGCGAGACCGCGGCGGCAACCTGGTGTGCATCGAACCCGTCGCCGCGCCAGTCGCGCGCGATCATCATCGCGGCGAGGTGTCCGCCCGCCGAGTGTCCGCCGACGACGAGCGGCCGCGCCGCCGCGCCGTGCTTCGGTCCCTCGCGCACGAGCCACGCAACGGCGCGCGCCGTCTCCTCGACGATCGTCGCAATCGACACCTGCGGGCAGAGGTCGTAATTCGCGACCGCCACGGCAATCCCGCGGGCGGTGAGCGGAGGTGCCACGAACGCGTGCGCGTCCTTGTCGAGCGCGCGCCAGTAGCCGCCGTGCAGGAACACGAAGGTGCCGCGCGCGATCCCTCGCGGCAGGAACAGGTCCAGCGTCTCCTTCGGCCCCGGCCCGTAGCGCAGGTCGCGCAGGACGCGCTCGCCCGCGAATGCCCTCGCCGACAGCTCGCCCCAGCGCGCGATCCACGCCGGATGGTCGGGGACCGCGGCACGGTTGTTGTAGCCGCGCTCGACCTCGTCGGCGGACATCGGTGCCGGGTCGTGCGCCATCACGCCCGCCGAACGATGTCGAGAACGAGCGGCGCGAGGCCCACCACGCGCGCGTCGAGCCGGTCGCCGGCGACGACCGCCGCGACACCGGCCGGCGTCCCGGTGTAGACGAGGTCGCCGGGCTCGAGCTCGCAGAGTTTCGACAGGAACGCGAGCGTGTGCGCGACGTCCCAGATCATGTCGCGAAGGTCGCCTGCCTGGCGCCGCACGCCGTTGACGTCGAGCGTGATTGCTCCGCGGCTGCGGTGGCCTCCGGCGGAGACCGGATGGATCGGGCCGATCGGCGCAGCCTGCGCGAACGACTTCCCCATGTCCCAGGGACGCCGGGACTCCTTGGCCGCGGCCTGCAGGTCGCGTCGCGTCATGTCGAGCCCGACGGCGTAGCCGAATACGTGTCGCAGCGCATCGGGAGCGTCGAAATCGGCACCGCGCTCGCCGATCGCGACGACCAGTTCGACCTCGTGGTGCAGGCTCTTCGTCGCCTGCGGGTAGGCCATCCTGCCGACCTCGCCTCGCGCGACCGGAAGGATCGTGTCGGCGGCCTTCATGAAGAAGAACGGCGGTTCCTTCGTCGCGTCGCCGCCCATCTCCGCGGCGTGCTCGGCATAGTTGCGCCCCACGCAGTAGACGTGGCGCACCGGGAATCGTGCTTCGGTGCCCTCCACCGGCACCGCGGGCAGATCCCACGCCGGAACGACGGTCTTCATCGCAAGTCTCCCGTTGACGGTTCGTGCCGATGCCGCGCGCGCGGGGTCAGTCCGGCACGATCGCGGTGGCCTCGACCTCGACCTTCGCGCGCGGTTCCATGAGCCGGCTCACTTCCACCGCGGTCATCGCGGGGTAGTGGCGGCCGATCACCTCGCGGTACGCGCGGCCGAGTTCGCGCAGCGAAGCGAGATACTCGCCGCTGTCGACGACGTACCAGGTCAGGCGCACGAGGTGCTCCGGCCGCCCGCCGGCCTGCTCGAGCACCGCGACCACGTTCTCGAGCGCCTGCCGGGTCTGCGCGGCGAAGTCGTCGGTCTCGAAATGCTGTGCCGCGTTCCATCCGATCTGGCCTCCGATCGCGACGAAGGTCCCGCGCGCGGCGACGCCGTTCGAGTAGCCCTTCGGAGGCGCCCAGCCGGGCGGTTGCAGGATCTTCATGCGTGCTTTCCTTCCTTCATCTCCGCAACGGTGCGCGCAGACACCGCCCGGGCAGCCCCGGCGGTCACCGGGACCCCTCCTTCGCCATCGTCCGCAGCCGGAAACGCTGGAGCTTGCCGGTCTCGGTGCGCGGCAGCGCCTCGACGTACTCGACCGCGCGCGGGTACTTGTACGGCGCGATCGTGGCTTTCACGTACTCCTGCAGGAGCTTCGTCGTCTCCTCGCCCGGCTCGACGCCCGGCTTCAGCACGACGTAGGCCTTGACGATCATGCCCCGCTCCTCGTCGGGCGCTGCGACGACGCCGCAGTCGGCGACATCGGGGTGACGCATCAGCGCCGACTCGACTTCCGGTCCCGCGATGTTGTAGCCGGCCGTCACGATCATGTCGTCGGTGCGGGCCTGGAACACGTACCAGCCGTCCTCGTCGACCAAGTAGGCGTCGCCCGTCAGGTTCCAGCCGCGCTGGACGTAGCTCGTCTGGCGCGGATCGTCGAGGTACTTGCAGCCGGTGGGCCCCTTGACCGCGAGGCGGCCGACCTTGCCCGGCGGCAGCGGCTCGCCGTCGTCGCCGAGGATGCACGCCCGGTAGCCGGGCACCGCCTTGCCGGTCGCGCCGCCGCGCACGTCATCGTCCGGGTGCGAGATGAAGATGTGGAACATCTCGGTCGAGCCGATGCCGTCGACGATGTCGATGCCGGTCGCCTCCTTCCACATCGCGCGCGTCGACGCAGGCAGCGCCTCGCCCGCGGACACGCACTTGCGCAGCTTCGACAGGTCGCGGTCCTTCGCCAGCGCCGACATCGCGCGATACGCGGTCGGCGCGGTGAACAGCACCGTGGCGCCGTGCTTCTCGATCGCCTCGAACAGCGTGTCGGGAGCCGGGCGCTCGACCAGCATCGTCGAGGCTCCGATGCGCAGCGGGAACACGAGGAGCCCGCCCAGCCCGAACGTGAAGGCGAGCGGCGGGCTGCCGGTGAACACGTCGTCGGGCGAGGCCTTCAGCGTGTGCTTCGGCCAGCAGTCGGACGCCGCGATCACGTCGCGGTGCGTGTGCATCGTGCCCTTGGGCTTGCCGGTCGTGCCCGAGGTGAACGCGATCATCGCCACGTCCTCCGCGAAGGTGGCGACATCGTCGAAGGTCGCGGGCTTCTCGCGCGCGCGCCGGTCGATGCCGTCGTACGCGTCGGACTCGAACAGCGCGACGCGGCGCAAGGAAGGCACCTGCGGCCGCGCGAGGATCAGTTCGTCGGCGAGCCGGCCGTCGCACAGCGCGTGCGACACCTCGGCCTTGGCCGCGATGTCGACCAGTTCCTTCGCGCGGAGGAGCGGCATCGTCGCCACCGCGATCGCACCTGCCTTCTGGATCGCGAACCAGTTCGCCGCCATCTTCGGGCTGTTGGGGCCGCGCAGCAGCACGCGGTTGCCCGGCACGACGCCCAGGTCCTCGACCAGCACGCACGCGATCCGGTTGGCTTCCGCGTCCAGGTCGCGATAGGTCCAGCGAACGCCGGCGGGAGACCGGATCGCGACCCGGTCGCCCTGCCCGCGCGCGATCGCGCCGCGCACGAGTTCGGTCGCGCAGTTCAGACGCTCCGGATAGGCGAGTTCGGGCAGGTCGAACACGAGGTCCGGCCACTGTTCGCGCGGCGGCAGGCGGTCGCGGGCGAAGGTGTCGACGTGGGCGGTCTTCATCCGGTCCTCCGGTTCATGGCGGCGTGCGCGCGGTCCGCGCGCAGGGCGCCGTCGCGCGCCCGCGTTGCGGATCCTCGAAGAACGGCGTGTCCATCGCGGCGGGACGCATCGTCCGCAGATCAGTTGCCTTCGAACTTCGGCGACGCCTTCGCCGCGAACGCCCGGTAGGCGCGCCGGAAGTCCTCGGTCTGCATGCAGATCGCCTGCGCCTGCGCCTCGGCCTCGATCTCGTCGTCGAGTCCCATTGCCCACGCCTGGTGGAGCAGCGTCTTGGTCATCGCGTGCGCGAAGGTCGGGCCGTCGGCCAGCATGCGCGCGTAGTCCTGCGCTTCGCCGAGCACGCGCTCCGGATCGACGACGCGCTGGAAGAAGCCCCAGGCAACGCCCTCGTCCGCGGTCATCGCGCGGCCCGAGTACAGGAGGTCGGACGCACGGCCCTGCCCGATCGTGCGCGGCAGGAGCGCGCACGCGCCCATGTCCGCGCCCGCGAGCCCGACACGCACGAACAGGAACGCGGTCTTCGCGCGCGGCGTGCCGATCCGGATGTCGGACGCGAGCGCCACCATCGCACCCGCGCCGGCGCACACGCCGTCGACCGCGGCGACGATCGGCTGCGGGCAGTGCCGCATCGCCTTCACGAGGTCGCCGGTCATGCGCGTGAACTCGAGGAGGCCCGGCATCGCCATGCGCGTGAGCGGTCCGATGATCTCGTGCACGTCGCCACCGGAGCTGAAGTTGCCGCCGGCGCCGGCGATCACGACCGCCTTCACGTCGCTCGCGTAGACCAGGCCGCGGAAGAGGTCTCGCAGCTCGGCGTAGGAATCGAACGACAGCGGGTTCTTGCGCTCGGGGCGGTCGAGCGTGATCGTCGCGACCTTGCCGTCGCCGGACGTCTCGTAGCGGAAGTGGGTCGCCTTGTACTGCGCGAACGGCCGGCGGTGCGACTCCATGGTCAGGTCTCCCTGCGGTTGGGGCGCGCGCTCGCGCTGCCCGCGTCTTCCGGCTCGCGCGCGCGCACCGAAGTCTTGAGCGACCCCAGGAGCGCGTGAAGTCGCGCTCGCTCGGAGGCCGAGAGCCCCCCGGCCAGTTCGACGATCCAGCGCTCGTGCTCGGCGGCCATCCCGCGGAAGGCGTCGCGCCCCTTCGTCGTCAGGCGCACGACGAACGCGCGGCGGTCGCCGGGTTCGGCCAGGCGCTCGACCATGCCTTCGGCCGTGAGCTGCGCGACCAGGCCGGTCACGTTGGCTCCGGTGACCATGAGGCGGCGCGACAACTCGCCCATCCGCAGACCCGACGGGGCGCGCTCGAGCTGCGCGAGCAGGTCGAAGCGCGACAACGACAGCCCGAAGCGTTCGCGCAGCCGGCGGCGGATCCCGCGCTCGATCATCGTCGTGCAGGTCAGAAGTCGCAGCCACAGGCGCAGCGCGTCGTGGTGGCGCGACGCGTCGCTGCGCGTCTCGTAGTCCCGCTCCCGGGTATCCATCCCGGCCTCCGCGGTCTCGCCGCTCATCCGGCGGTCTCCCCGCCATCGACGACGACCACCTGCCCGTTCACCGACTTCGTCCCGGGCTGGCACAGCCACAGGACGGCGTGGGCGACCTCCGCGGGCGCCACGAGGCGCTTCTGCGGGTTGCGCGACGCCAGCGCGCTTCGGGCCTCGGACTCGCTGCGCCCGGTCCGCGCGACGATGTTCGCCACCGCGTCGCGCACCATGTCGGTGTCGGTGTAGCCCGGGCAGACCGCGTTGACGGTGACGCCGGTGGATGCGAGTTCGAGGGCGAGCGCGCGCGTGAGTCCCACGACACCGTGCTTCGCCGCGCAGTACGCCGCGACGTAGGGGTAGCCGACGACGCCCGCGGTGCTGGCCACGTTGACGATGCGGCCGGACTTCGCGTCGAGGAGCGCGGGCAGCGCCGCGCGGATGCAGTGGAACGTCCCGGTCAGGTTGACGTCGAGCATCTCGCGCCACAGCGCGTCGTCGGTCGCCGCGAGCCGCGCGCTCTTCGCCGCGCCCGCGTTGTTGACCAGGATCGTCGTGCGGTGGCCGGTCTTCGCGATCGCCGCGAACGTTGCCGCCACGGACGCCGCATCGGCGACGTCGCAGGCGTGCGCGTCGCACTGCGCTCCCGCGGGCAGCGACTGCACCGCCTCGTAGAGCCGCGAGCGGTCGCGCCCGACGAGCGACACCGACGCGCCCTGCGACGCGAGCGCCGCGGCAATCGCGAGCCCGATGCCGCGTCCCCCGCCGGTGACGACGGCGTGCTGTCCAAGGAGCGGTCCGGCGGTCGTCACCCGTTCGCCTCCGGCAGGTTCGCGGCTTCCGTCGCCGCGCGCGCGAGGTTGCGCTCGAGCTGCGCCTTGCCGGTCAGGTACTGCACCGGCCATTGCGATCCCGCGTAGCCCAGTTGCGCGGCCGCGTGCAGCGTCCAGTACGGATCGGCGAGGTGCGGCCGCGCGAGCGCGCACAGGTCCGCGCGCCCGGCCATCAGGATGCTGTTCACGTGGTCCGGCTCGAAGATCGCGCCGACCGCCATCGTCGCGATCCCCGCCTCGTTGCGGACGCGGTCGGCGAACGGCGTCTGGTACATGCGCCCGTAGACCGGCTTCGCCGCGCGCGTGGTCTGCCCCGACGAGACGTCGATCAGGTCGGCGCCCGCCTCCTTGAACAGGCGCGCGAGCGCGACCGCGTCGTCGGGCGTGTTGCCGCCCGGCGCCCAGTCGTGGGCGGAAAGGCGCACCGACATCGGGCGCTCCGCCGGCCACGCCTCGCGCATCTCCCGGAACACCTCGAGCGGCCAGCGGGCGCGGGCTTCGAGCGTTCCGCCGTACTCGTCGTCGCGCCGGTTGGTGAGCGGGCACAGGAACGCGGACAAGAGGTAGCCGTGCGCGCAGTGGAGTTCGAGCCAGTCGAAGCCGGCCTCGGCACCACGCTTCGTCGCGGCGACGAACTCCTCGCGCACGCGGTTCATGTCCTCTCGCGTCATGGCGCGCGGCACCTGGTTGGTCGGGCCGTAAGGCAGTGCGGACGGCGCGAGGAGCGGCCAGTTGCGCTCAGGAGGCACGATCGGCTCTTCGGCGTCCTCCCAGCCCTTCTGGGTCGAGCCCTTCGGCCCGGCGTGACCGAGCTGCAGCGCGACCTTCGCCGGCGTGCGTGCGTGCACGTAGTCGACGATGCGCTTCCACGCCTGCGCTTGCCCGTCGTTCCACAGGCCGGCGCAGCCTTCCGAGATGCGCGCGTCGGGCGCCACGCAGGTCATCTCGGTGAACACGAGTCCCGCGCCGCCGTGCGCGCGGCTGCCGAGGTGCACGAGGTAGAAGTCGTCGGGCATCCCGTCGATGCACGAGTACTGCGCCATCGGCGAGACCACCACGCGGTTCCCCAGCGTGACGCCGCGCAGCGTGAACGGCGCGAACATCGGCGGGCGCGCGTCCACGCCGGCCTTGCCCGCGAACCACGACTCGACGCCGCCGACGTAGCCCCGGTCGCGCAGGCGCAGGTTCTCGTGCGAGATGCGCTGGCTGCGGGTCAGGAGGCTGTAGGCGAACTGCTCGGCCTCGAGCGCGGTGTAGCGGCGCACGTTCTCGAACCACTCGGTCGAGTTGCGCGCCGCGTTCTGGATCTTGAGCACCTCGACGCCGCGCGCCGCCTCGTAGGCGTCGAGCGCGCGCTCGAGGTCGGAGTCCGCGTCGATCGCCTGCGCGAGCGCGATCGCGTCCTCGAACGCGAGCTTGGTGCCCGAGCCGATCGAGAAGTGCGCGGTGTGCGCCGCGTCGCCCATCAGCACCACCGGAATGGAGTGATCCCCCCGAAGCTCGCTCCGCGAGCCTCCCCCCGAGGGGGCCGGCGACCTCGGGGCGGCCCTTCGGTCGCCCGTGACATCCCCCCGAAGCTCGCTCCGCGAGCCTCCCCCCGAGGGGGCTGGTGACTCTCCAGGGACCCAGTGCACCCATCGCTCGCACACGACGCGCGGAAAGCGGATCCAGTTGGCCGAACCGCGCAGGTGCGCGGCATTGGAGAGAAGCGCGTGGCCGTCGAGCCAGGGCGCGAACATGCGCTCGCAGAAGGCGATCGCCTCCTGCTGCGTCATCGTGTCGAGCCCGGCGGCCCGCCACGTCGCTTCCGGCGTCTCGACGATGAACGTGGAGGTGTCGTCGTCGAACCGGTAGGCGTGCGCCTGGAACCAGCCGTGCTGCGTCTCGACGAACGCGAAGGTGAACGCGTCGAAGCGCTTCTTCGTGCCCAGCCACACGAACCGGCACTGCCGCAAGTCGACGTCGGGGCGATAGGTGGCCGCGTAGCGCTCGCGGATGCGGCTGTTGATGCCGTCCGAGGCGATGACGAGATCGGCGCGGAATTCGCGCGCCTCGGCGACGTCGTCGTCGACCTGTCGCTCGAACACGAGTTCGACGCCGAGCTCCTCGCAGCGGCGCTGCAGGATGTTGAGCAGCCGCTTGCGGCCGATGCCGCAGAAGCCGTGGCCGCCCGAGGTGATCGTGCGGCCGCGGAAGTGGACGTCGATGTCGTCCCAGTGGTTGAACGCGTCGGCGATTTCGCGCGCAGTCTTCGAGTCCGCCGCCTCGAGGTTGCCCAGCGTCTGGTCGGAGAACACCACGCCCCAGCCGAACGTGTCGTAGGGCCGGTTGCGCTCGACCACGCGGACCGTCCGCGACGGGTCCGCCTTCTTGGCGAGCAGCGCGAAATAGAGCCCCGCGGCCCCTCCGCCGATGCACAGGATGCGACGTGCCGTGGTCATTCCGCCCCTCGTCTGTGGCGGACCCCGCTGCCCGGAAAGCCCGCCTCGGGTCCCGACCGGCCGGTGATCGGCCGAAGGCGGCAAACCTGCCGCTTCCGGCCGAACGTGGGAGTTGCCCTCGGTGTTTGGTTTAGTTTAGTACTAAATTGCCTTTCGTCAACCCCCCGGTACACCGCCCCCTGGCTTAGGAAGGCGGGCTTCCCGTCGCCAACGGACCCTCGACGAGCCTGGCCGAGCCTTCCCGTTGCCGCGAGTTTCGGCTTGCGGGTCGGCCGTCCGGCTGAAGGCGGCGACCCGCCGCTGCCCGCAGCATGGCTGGCCATGTCATGCGTTCCTGCCTCGTCCCGCCTCCGCCTTGCCCGCGGGCTGACGTTGATCGAGCTCGCGGTGACGCTGGTCATCGCGGTGCTGGTCTCGACCTTCGCGATCCCGACCTGGCGCCACTGGATCGCGAAGCAGCAGCTCGCCAACCGCGCCCAGACGCTCGCGACCGCCCTCGAACGCGCCCGGACCGAGGCGATTCGGCGCGGCGTCCGGGTCAATCTCTGCAAGAGCGCCGACGCCACGACCTGTGCCGACGAGGGCGACTGGTCGCGCGGATGGATCATCCACACCGATCCGGAGGCGGAAGCCCGCCCGGCAGGCGGTGCGTCGCCGATCGCCTGGGATCCGCCCACCGTGGCCGGCGTGACCATCGAGGGCAACCGGCCGGTCGACGACTATGTCTCGTTCACCCCGCTGGGCGAGCCTCGCCGCCTGTCCGGCGCGCTGCAGATGGGCACCTTCTCGGTGTGCCGGCAGGGCCACGACGAGATCCTCGTGGTTCTCGCGGCGACCGGGCGGGTGCGGACCAGCCGGACGCGGACGCCGTGCCCCTGACAGGGAACAGGAGTCAGGAGTCAGAGGTCAGCAGCGCCGGCGTCTCCTTGGGCGGCGCATCGAGCGCCGGGTACTGGAGTGCAAGGCCGGAACGAAGGACCGTGGGACCGTGGGACCGGGGGACCGTGGGACCGGGGGACCGGAGGATCGGGGGACCGGGCGACCGGGGGACCGGAGGATCGGGGGGCAAGCCGGGGCGGCTTCCCAAGGTCCGAGACGGGTAAGACCGGGAGGCGGTCCCGAAGCATACGGCGTGATCCCCACGCAAGCGGCGCGTGATTCCCGGCCTCCGCCTCGCGCATGACGGGATTCTCTTGCCAAAATGGCAAGACTATCCACCGGCGCTCGACGCGCCGCCACGGGTGACGCCGCCGCCCCTGTTCCCTGTTCCCTGTTCCCTGTTCCCTGTTCCCTGTTGCCTGATCCCCGGACCCGCCGTCCGTACCCCCTCCCGCGCCACTGGTCGGAGCCGTTTGCGGCAACCCATCCCCGCCCCCTAGGATGCGCTCGTCGAAGAGGATGCCCACGCCATGTCCATCGCCCGTTCGGCCCGCCACGCGCGGGGCTTCACGCTCATCGAACTGATGATCACGGTCGCGATCGCCGCGATCCTGGCCGCGGTCGCGATCCCGATGTACCGCGACTACGTGATCCGCAGCCGCATCATCGACGCGACCTCGCGCCTGTCCGACTACCGGGTCCGGATGGAGCAGTACTTCATGGACAACCGCACCTACGACGCCGGCGGCGGCAAGTGCGGCGTCGCCGATCCGTCCACGACCAAGGACATGGCGTTCGACATCACCTGCACCGGCGCCTCGGCCACGGCCTACACCGCCTCGGCGAAGGGCATCGATTCGGCCGGCATGAAGGGCTTCGAGTACCAGATCGTCGCCTCGGGCGCGAAGTCCACGGTGGCTCTCCCGACCGGCTGGACGTCGACGGCCGGCTGCTGGGTCACGCGCAAGGACGGGAGCTGCTGACCATGCGCCGCGTCGCCCGCAGCAGCTGCCGCGGTCTCACGCTGATCGAGCTGATGGTGACGATCGCCATCGGCACGATCCTCGCGCTGATGGCACTGCCGATGTACTCGAGCTGGATCGCGGGTCAGCAGGTGCGCGCCGCCACCGAATCGGTCTACGAGGGCATCCGCGTCGCGCAGACGGAAGCCGTGAGGCGCAACGCTCCGGTGGCCTTCGTCCTCGACACCGGGAAGGGCTGGGAGGTGCAGCTCGTCTCCGACGATTCGGTGCTGCGGACCGGGCTCCTGATCGAAGGATCGCCGAAGGTCTCGCTCACCGTCGATCCGGTGGGCACCACCACCGTCGTGTTCGACGGTCTGGGCCGCGTGCTGAAGGACGACGCGGTGACCCCGCTCGACGAGCGCATCACCATCGACGTCGACACGACGACGAGCTTCACCGGCGTGCGCGCGCTGCGCGTGCTGGTCGACACCGCCGCGGCCACCGGCGTCGGTATCCGGACCTGCGATCCCAAGCGCTCGGTCGGCGATCCGCAGGCCTGCCCCGCGTGAACCGGATGAACCGCATGACGCCGCGCAAACCGCCCGCCCGCTTCGACGCCCGCCGCGCCCAGTCCGGCGCGTTCCTGCTCGAGGCGCTCATCGGCATCCTCGTCTTCGCGTTCGGCATCCTCGGGCTCGTCGGCCTGCAGGCGGCGGCGATCCGCAACACCAACGACCTGCAGTACCGCGGCGAGGCGATCCAGATCGCGAGCGCCGCGATGGGCCGCATGTGGACGATGGACCGCGCGAACCTCGAGACGTTCTACGAGGGCGACGCCGGCACCGGCGGCGACGGCTACAAGGCGCTCGTCGAGGCGGCCGAGCGCCTGCCGGGCGTCAAGGGCGTCGACGCGCTTGCCCCGACCGTCGTCGTCGATCCGGGCCCGTCCACGACCAGCAGCATGGTCACCGTGACGATGCGCTGGCAGCTTCCGGGCGAGACCGCGCCGCACCAGTACGTGAGTTCGGTCCTCGTCGGGCTCAACTGACATGACCACGACCCGCATCCGAAGCGTTTCCGCCCCGCGCCAGCGCGGCATGTCGCTCATCGAGCTGATGGTGGGCGTGGTGATCGGCCTGATCGCCGTGCTGGTCATCTACCAGACGTTTGCGGTCGCGGAAGGCGTGAAGCGCCAGACCATCTCGGCCGGCGACGCGCAGAAGACCGGCATGATCGCCATGTACCTGGTCGGCACCGAACTTGCGAGCGCGGGCAACGGGATCATGCTGAACCAGGACGATCTCGCGACCTGCACCGACACCGGGGACGTCAAGACCACGATGCGCCCGTTCTCGGTGCTGATCGAGCCGGGCGCCGACGACGACACCGCCGACAGCTTCGTCGTCAACTACGGCACCGCGCGCTCGGTCGTCACTCCGTCGGTGTTCATGGCCAAGACGTCGGCCGGCGACTCGACCTACACGGTCCAGAGCCCGACCGGGTTCAAGAAGGACGACATGGTGGTGACGATCACCGGCTCGGGTGACTGCGAACGCAACACGGTCACCGCGGTCACGGTACCCGACGCCAACGGCAACGTCGTCCTTTCCGTCGGCAAGCCCTCGTCCTTCGAGATGCTGCCGACGATGCGGATCATCAACATCGGGCCGGCGGCCAGCACGCAGCGCGTCCGCTACGACGTATCGAGCGGCGTTCTGCGCAGCACGGATCTCGTGACGGCCGGCGCCACCGCGCAGCCGCTCGCCTCGTCGATCATGAACATGAAGGTCCTCTACGGCGTCGACACCGACGGCAACGGCACGGTCGACACCTGGACGCCCGCGAGCGGCGACTTCGCGGCAGCCAAGGTGCTGGCCGCGACCGGAGCCGAGTTGCGCCGGATCAAGGCGGTGCGCCTGGGCATGGTCGTGCGCAGCGACGAGTACGACAAGGACGCTCCCGCGTTCAACTGGACGCTGTTCGAGTGCACGGCGCAGGAGGCGACGGACTACACCTGCCCCGACCCGATCACGGGAACGCTGCCCGCCAACTACCGCTACCGCGTCTACGAGACGATCATCCCGCTGCGCAATCCGATGTGGAACCGCTGACGCCATGACATCCCGCAGCCTCCGTGCATCCCCGCGTCGCACCCAGTCCGGCGTCGTGCTGTTCATCGCGCTGATCGTGATGGTCGCGCTGTCGATCGCAGGCATCGCGCTCATCCGCTCGGTCGACACCGGGCTCTCGGTGATCGGCAACCTCGGCTTCCGGCAGGCGTCGATCCCGCCTTCGACCTGGGCGGTCGAGAACGCGATCAACGCGATGTTCGAGGCGAAGAAGATCGACCTCGAGAACGTCGACTCGGACGACAACTACTACCCGTACCGCTACGAGATCAAGAACACCGGCAAGCCGGAGGACAAGACCGGCGTGCCCTACGACCTGCAGGGCGAGACGCCGTCGAATTACCCCGGGGCGTTCCAGAAGACGAAGGACGCCGCGGGCAACACGGTCCGCTACGTGATCGAGCGCATGTGCCTCGCCGAAGGCCCGGCTACCGCCGCCAACTGCGACATGTCGCCGCCGAAGAAGTCCGAGGCGACCACCGCGATGGAGCTCGAGAAGCCGGAGATGATCCGCGTGCCGTTCTACCGCATCACCATCCGCGTCGACGGACCGAACAACACGACCACCTTCGCGCAGGCGATGCTGCGCTGACCGCCGACGCCAGGGAGCCCCACGATGACCACCCGCCCCCGCCTCGCCCGCCGCCTGCTCTCGGGACTGATGGCCTTCCTGATCGGCTTCGGGCCGATGACGCCGCTCGCGTGGGCCGCGACCACCCCGCTCGCCGACGGGCCGATCAACATCAACAACCGGTCGCACCCGAACGTGCTGTACACGCTAGACGACTCGACGTCGATGCAGCTCGAGTTCCTGCCCGACTACATCGTCCTCGATGCGCTCACCAACGCTGCGACGAACTATTGCCGGTCGAGCACCGGTCTCACGGCCTGCGGCAACACCGGCAGCGCGACGGTCCCGCAGTTCGACTACGCGACCTGGATGACGGGTGCGCTTGGCGCCCCCCCCGACTTCCCCTATCCGTCCGGCTACGGCAGCGGCAGCTACGGGCCGCCCGCCGTGATGGCGTCCGCATTCAACGCGATGTTCTACAACCCGGCGGTGACCTACCTCGCCCCGCTCAAGTACGACAAGACGTCATTCAACGACATGAACGCGGCCAACACCGCGAACTTCACGCAGGTTCCGGCCGATCCGTACCTGTACCCGACCAAGTACGTCAACCTGCAGTCCAAGGTCAACGTCGGCGTCTGGTGCAACACCACCTACGCGGGCACGCGCACCAACCGCGACGGCATCACGGCAGGCGGCGACCACTGCCGGGTCAATGGCTTCGCGTACACGCTCGGGGCCAACGGCGCGCCGGCGACCAAGGGGGACTACAGCTACCCGTTCGCGGACAACGTCGCGCCGGTCACGCTCGGGCCGGACTACTTCGCCACCACGGCGAGGACGATCTACTGCGACGCCAACCGGATGAACGGATACACGAGCTCCGGCAGCGCGGAGGATCCGCCGGACGCGCCCACCTGCGAGGCGTGCGGCCTGTCCTGCCCGGTGTCCGAGGTCGAGGATCCGAACAGCCCGCCGGGCTGCGACCTGGGCTGCAAGAACCCGTCCGAGTGCACCAAGTGCAACCTGAAGTGCCCCGTGGCCAAGGAATACCGCTGCGGCAGGACCTGCACCACGCCGGCGCTCGACTGCCGGGCGGTCGGCGGGGGCAACTACGCCGCGCAACCGAGAACCTGCGACCCGGGCGCGAACCAGAAATGCGTGACCCATCCGGGCGCCTGCAAGACCACGGGCGTGTGGACCCTCAGTTCCGCCGCCTGCACGACGACGATCAACGGCAACTCGAAGACGAAGGCCACCGACCCGGTGCCGCCCGCGGTCGTCGGCACGACCTACGACCAGGACGCGAACAACACCGGGTTCGTCTGCCGCCGCAACAACTTCACCTACGGCGACGGCGCCGCAGGAGGATGGAAATATCCGTCGGGCAACTACACGACCGCGGTGTCGAGTTCCTGCGGGTCCATGTCCGCTTCGATCAACCGGCATTACTACAAGGCGCAGGTTCAGTGGTGCAACACGCGGCTCCCGACGGCGAACTCGAACGACAAGTGGCGCGGCTACGGCACCGGCACCTGCCAGGAGGAGAAGACTGCGACCTTCCAGTACCCGCGCTTCTTCAAGGACGGCGCGTACAAGGCCGACGACTTCAACGTCACCCAGGACAACTACGGCGACAACACGGCGTTCCAGCTGGTCGAGCTCGACTTCAAGAACCGGAAGATCATCGTCGCCAACGGCACCCCGGGCACGTCGATCACGCATACGCTGCTCACCGGTGACACGATCAGCCGCAGCTCGGACGACGGCGACAAGACACCCGCTCTCAACGAGCTGGTCAACTACGCGAATTGGTTCGCCTACTACCGCTCGCGCATCCTCGCGGCGAAGACCGTGTCCTCGCTCGCGTTCTCCGAGCTCACCGACAAGTTCCGCGTCGGCTTCCACACGCTGTCGAACGTGCCGGACACGACCTTCCTGACGCTGGAGGACTTCACCGGCGGTTCCGGCAACCAGCGCGACCTCTGGTACCGGAAGATCATCGGCGACAAGTCGGCCGGCGGCGTCCAGATCCCGATGGGCAACGACACGCCGCTCCTCAACGGCATCTCCCGGATCGGCGAGTGGTTCATGGCGAGTTCGGGCACGAGCCCCGACCTCAAGGACTCCAAGGACCCGATCAACCTGTCCTGCCAGAAGAGCTTCCACATCCTGTTCACGGACGGCTACACCAACCAGACCGGCAAGGCGGCGGCGCTGGTCGACAACGTCGACGGCGAACTGATCCCGCCCCGCACCGACGACACGATGCCGGAGAAGATCATCGGGCTGGACCCGGGAACGGATTGGCCCTACCGCTACCGGGAAGGCCCGACGGCGGTCGCCGATTCGCTCTCCGACTACGCGCTCTACTACTGGATGAAGGACCTCCGTCCGCCGACCTTCGACCCGAAGGTGGCGAAGAACAACGTGCAGGTTTCCGACACCGACCCCGCGAGCTGGCAGCACCTCAACTTCGCGGCGCTCTCGCTGGGCACTCAGGGCGTCCTTTCGTCACTCAACGTGACCAAGACCGAGGCTCAGCTCACCGCCGGAACCCTCAGGTGGACGACACCTGCTCCCACCGTGTACCGCCCGGGCGTCACCGGCGTGGACGACCTGTGGCACGCCGCCGTCGCCGGCAGGGGCGAGTTCGTGAATGCGCGCGACCCGCAGGAACTCCTCAACGGCATGGTGAGGCTCCTGGGCAACACGATGATGGGGACGGGCTCGCGGTCGGGCGCGGCTTTTTCCAGCGTCAACTTCTCGAAGGACGGCAACTACGTCTACCGCGTCAACATCGAGCCTGGCTGGGGCGGGTCGCTCAAGAAGGTGCTGATCGGCGCGGACGGCAGCGGCGAGAAGACCGACCCGACCAACGTCAACTACCACGACGTGCTGCTGGCGCAGGTGACCCCCGGCCCCGGCAATCCGCAGCCGTGGTACGACAAGCGCAACGTGATCACCTGGGATCCTTCCGCCAAGGCCGCCGTGCCTTTCCGGCTCGGGAGCATGCCCACTTCGGAGAGCGACACGCTCGGCGCGGACGACACCAAGCGCGAGAAGGTGATCGCCTACCTGCGTGGCGACCGCAGCAACGAAGGCAACCGCTACAAGGACTTCCGCATCCGCACGCAAGTCCTCGGCGACATCGTCAACAGCTCGCCGGTGGTGGTCGGCAAGTCGAAGGGCCAGTACTCCGAATCGACCGATCCGGGTTACGAGGCCTTCAAGACGGCCAACGAGACGCGCAAGAAGATGGTCTACGTCGGCAGCAACGACGGCATGCTGCACGCGTTCGACGAGGCGACCGGCACCGAAGTGTGGGCCTACGTCCCGAGCACCGCCTACAGCTCGGAGCCGGACAAGGGCCTTGCGATGCTCGCGAAGAACGGGGCGTTCTTCAAGCACCAGATGTTCGTCGATTCGACGCCGGTGGCGGTCGACGTCAAGATCGGCGGCGCCTGGAAGACGCTGCTGATCGGTGGCGTCGGCAAGGGCGGCAAGGGCTACTACGCGATCGACATCACCAGTCCAGCCAGCGTCACGTCCGAGGCCACCGCCGCCGCGAAGGTGCTCTGGGAGTTCACCGACGCCGACATGGGCTACACGTTCGGCAAGCCGCTGATCGGCAAGACCTACGCCGACAACACCTGGGTGGCCTTCCTGCCGGCGGGCTACAACAACAGTTCGGGCAAGGGGAAGCTCTTCGTCGTCCGGCTCTCCGACGGCGCGCTCCTGCGCACGCTCGAGACCACCGCCGGGTCGGCCGACGACCCGTCGGGACTCACACAGGTTTCCGGCTTCGTGCTGAGCTACAAGAACCAGTTCATCGAGCAGATCTACGGCGGCGACCTCCTGGGCAACGTCTGGCGCTTCGACGTCTCGTCGGCCGACACGGGTAACTGGAAGGTCGACAAACTCGCCACGCTGACCGACCCGGGCGGCAATCCGCAGTCGGTCACCACCGCGCCGCAGATCGAGGTCGACTTCGCCAACGGCGTCGACCGCTACGTGATGGTCGGCACCGGCCGGCTGCTGCACGAGGACGACCTCGTGACCTACGCCAGCCAGGTCCAGACGATGTACGTGATCCGCGACGGCACGGCGCTCAAGATGAACGGCGCGGGGCTGCCGCACAAGCCGAGGACCGACACCGACTTCACCTCGATCTCGTCGTCGGGCACCGATGGCCTCCCGGGACTGTCGGTCAAGGGTTGGTACATGGACCTGCCCGTGGGCGAGCGGATCGTCACGCCGATCGCCGCCGAACTGAACCTCCTGGGTTTCGCGGGTTCGAAGCCCCCGGACAGCGAATGCGACCCGGGTCTCAAGGCGGTGGTCTATGTCCGCGACTTCCCGCACGGCGATTCGCAACTGGAGGACAGCGGAGGCAGCGCCATTGCCTCCAAGCCCGTGGATGAGGGTGCCGTCGGCATGGAATTCGTGAATCTCTATTCGGACAACCCGAACGATCCGACGCTGATGCTCGCGATCACGCTCGGCACCGACGGCTCCACGATGTACGTCCCGGTCGCGAAGAACTCGGTGATCGGGGACCACCGGATGTCGTGGCGCCTGATGGGACAGTGATCGCCTCCGCGCGCGGCGCGATTGCGTGACACGGCGGCCGGACGAAATCGTCCGGCCGCTGTCGTTTGAGCGCCTCGCCGCTCCCCCGAGCCATGACGACTTCCTCCGACACGCCCCGCTCTTCGGTCCTGCCAGCGGATGCCGCGCAGCCGGCCGTCGCCTGGCCGCCGGTGGGAAGCGCGTTCGTGGCCTCGGCGGTCCTTCACGCGCTGGCGATCGTGGCCGTCGGCGCGATCCTCGCGCGCGCGCCCGCACCGGTGGCGCCGCCTTCGGTGGCGCTGCCGATCCAGACGCTGATCGTCGAGGCGAAGCCCCCGGCGCCGCCTCCGCCCGTGCCGATCCGCACGGCACAGGCGCCTTCGCCCACGCCCGAGGTTCGTCCTCCCGCTCCCGCGACCCCCGCGCCCGAGGCAGCGCCGTGGGCGGCCATGCCCAAGGGCGATCTCCCGCCACCGTCGTTCTTCGAGCCGCCGATGATCTCCGAGGGGGTGGCGTACTTCGAGAATCGCAGCCTCGCGATGCTGGGCGAGCAGATCGAACGCAGGATCATCGCCGACTATCCGGCCAACCCGCCCTTCCCGGTCACGCTCAAGCCGCCCGAGGTTCTCGGCTACCCGCTCGACGTGCTCGCGCGCGGCATCGAGGGGCGGGTGTTCGTGTGGTTCGGCGTCGACGAGGAAGGCAAGGTCGTCGACCGCGAGTCGCTCGACGGCCCGCCCGACCTGATCGAATGGGTGCTGCCGCGGCTCGACCGGCTCATCGACAAGCCGGCGCACGACGATCTCAAGCCGATGAAGGGCTGGGTCGCGCTCGAGATCGACTTCTCGCGCGACGCCGCGGAGGCCGCCCGCGCGATGCGCGCGGCGGAGGCCGCCCGGCTCGAACGCGCTGCGGAGCGCGCCGAGGCGCGCAAAGACGCGGCGAAGTGATCCGCGCCGCAGCGCGGTTCGGGGTCAGGCAATACCGGTGTCAGACACGGGTTTCCGCGAG
>JADLBN010000303.1 GCA_020847675.1 Burkholderiales bacterium
GCCTGCCGGCCGCGCGCGCTGGAAAAATCACGACGCTGACTGCCTGACGTAGAAGCTGATCGGTGGGAAAACCGCGGGCGGAGCCCGTCGGTTTTCCTCGGGCACGAAGGGAAGCGGCCGCACGGGAAACCGTGCGGCCGTTTCACATGGCGCGGCGGCCTGCCCGGACCATGCCGGGAAGGCACCGGCACGGGACACAAAGGGCGGAGCGACGGCAACCGAGGCGATTCCCGACGCATTGGGGTCAGCCGGCAACGGAACCGGGCCCAAGACCGCTCTTGGCGCAGAACTCCTCCCCGGAGGCCCCGCGGTTGGGTTAGACTTCCGCCGCCGGGTCCGAAAGCGCGGAAAAAACAACGACGTAGCGGGGGGACTTCGCGCATGGCGCGATTGGCGTCACGAATCGTGTACACATCATGACCTCGGGGATCCTGTTCGCGCTCGCGATCGCGGCATTGTCGGTGGCCGTGATCGTCGGACTCGTGCGGCGCAACCGCGACGCCGGGCCGACCACGCGGGGCGGACTCGACAGCCCGAACACGGTCGCCCAGTGGACCGAGGGCGAGACGACGCGCCTGCTGTCGTCCGCCGAACTGCCCGGACTCTACCTGCTGCGCCCGCGGTTCCTGACCAAGGCCGAGAGCGTCGTGTTCCTGCTGCTCAGGGCCGCGTTCCCGCGGCACGAGATCTTCCCGAAGATCCGGCTCGCGGACGTGCTGCAGGTGAAGATCGGGCCGCAGGGCATGGAGCGCCTTCGCGCGTTCCGCAAGATCGCCAACCAGCACGTCGGCTTCGTCGTCTGCGACAAGGACATGACGATCGTCGCGATCGTCGACGCGAAGGAGCCCGACCAGGCCGCGAATCCGCGCGACCAGAAGCTCGAGGTCATCAAGCAGCGCTGCCTGCAGGCCGCGCAGGTCAAGTACATCGCGATCTACCCGCCGCAGCTGCCTCGCTACCGCGAGTTGCGCGAGCAGGTCCTCGGACCCTCCGCGGACCTCGTCTGATCTCTTCGCCGCGCTGAAGCCCGATACCGGGAGCGGACCCGGAGCCGACGCCGCCGGTCAGGCGGCGATCGCCTTCGCGTAGACGTCGCGATCGACGTTGCCGCCGGACAGCACCACCGCGCAGCGCTCTCTCCCGCGGTCGCGGTCGGCGAGGAGTGCGGCGAGCGAAGCGGCACCAGCGCCTTCCGCCACCTGGTGCGTGTCGTCGAACAGTACCCGCATCGCCGCCTGGATCGAGTCGTCGTCGACCTCGACCACGTCGTGCGCCCCGCGCAGGATCATGTCGAGCGCGGCGGGCACCGGCACGCGCACCGCCATGCCGTCGGCCATCGTGTTCGCAGCGGACGTCTCGATCGCCCGGCCGGCGCGGAACGACTGCGCGTAGGCGTTGGCTCCGGTCGACACGACGCCGACGATCTTCGTGGCGAGGCCCAGCGCGTCGCGCACGGCGATCAGGCCGCAGATGCCGGAGCCGCAGCCGATCGGCACGTAGACGCGGTCGAGCCCTTCGGCCGCGCGGAATAGTTCGAGCGCATAGGTGGCCACGCCGGCGACCAGCGGCGGCTCGAACGGACCGACGAACGCGAGGCCTTTCTCCCGCGCGAGCGCGTGCGCGTGGACGCGCGCCTCGTCGAAGTCGCGGCCGTGCTCGACCAGGTCGGCGCCGTACGCGCGCATCGCCGCGTTCTTCGACTTCGAATTGCCGAGCGGCACGACGATCGTGCACGCGAGGCCGTGGCGCGCGGACGCGAACGCGAGGCTCTGCCCGTGGTTGCCGCGCGTGGCGCTGCACACGCCGGCCGGCCGATCCGGCGACTGGGCGAGTTGCGCGAGGAGGTTGAGCCCGCCGCGGACCTTGAACGCGCCGGTCGGCGTGTGGTTCTCGTGCTTGACCCAGACTTCCGCCCCGGCACGCCGGCCGAGGAGGGGCCACGCGACCTGGGGCGTGGGCGGCATCGCCGCGTACACGCGCCGCGCCGCCGCCTCGATCTCGGCGAGCGAAGGTGGCGCCGAGACCGCCTCCCGCCGCGCGGTCACTTCATGAAGAAGTTGAGGTACGCCCACAGCAGGATCAGCGACCCGATCACCGACATGATGAAGCCGGCGGTGCGGAACTTGCCGTCCGGCGACTTCGAGAACAGGCCGCCGATGATCCCGCCGACGACCGAGCCGCCGATACCCAGCAGCGTCGTCATCCAGAAGCCGAGGTTGATCGCGCCGGGATAGATGTATCGGGCGAGGAGGCCGACCACGAAGCCGACGACGATCATCCAGACGATGCTCATGATGCCCATGGCTTTCCCCCCGTTTTCGTTGACGGACGCGGCGACGATCGGCGTCCCGGCCAGGCACGGCGATCCTAGCACGTCGATCCGGCGAGCACGGCCCCGCAGCGGCCCGTCCGGGAAGCCGCGGGAGTCCCTGCTATCGGGCGAGACCGAACGAGACCCACAGCAGGATCACCGAGCCGATGACCGCCGTGACGGCGCCTGCCCAGCCGAGCCTGTGATCGCGCGATCCGGCGAGCCGGCTGCCGATCAACCCGCCAACCGCCGCTCCGGCGATGCCTAGCAGTGCGGTCGTCCCGAAGCTCGGAATGACCGCGCCCGGGATGAGGAATCTCGCCAGAAAACCCGCGGTGAAGCCGATGAGGAGGGTCCACACGACGCGGGTGACGAGCGGAAAGCGCCGGTCCATCTGCTTGAGCCAGGCGATGGCGAAGGCGATTGCGATCATCCAGAGGATGAAGCTTCCGATGGTCATGATCCGATCCCCGGTCCCGGGATGATGGCGGTCTTGCTGTGCCTCTCGTGGCGTGGGGATTCCCGCACCCGACGCCGGCGCAAGGTCGTAAGGTCCGGTTGGAAGTACGCGACTTTGCGTCCATGAGCGGGAAGCGCACCATCAACGCGATGATTCTGGGCGGGTGTCTCATGGGGTCGGCGGCGGTCGCAGCCGACCCCGCCTGCCGAGCCGTCAGCGGCGCGGGGACGCTGCCGCTGGTCGAGCTCTACACGTCCGAAGGTTGCAGCTCGTGCCCGCCGGCGGACCGGTGGATCTCGAAGTCGTTCGCGCCGGGAACGGACGGCAGGGCCGGCGTGCTTGCCTTCCACGTCGACTATTGGGACCGGCTGGGGTGGCCGGACCGCTTCGCGCGGGCCGAGTGGTCGAAGCGACAGGATTCGATCGCGCGTGCCAGCGCGAGTCCGACCGTCTACACGCCGCAGGTGCTGCTCCAGGGCCGGGACTTCGACTGGCGCGACGCCGGCGCGTTGCGCTCGATCGCCCGCGCGTCCGCGAAGGCTCCGCGCGCGGAAATCTCGGTCGAGGCGAGGCGAATCGACCGGGCCGTCTTTGTCGTGGCGAAGGCGCGAATTCCCTCGCCCGCGGATCGCGGCGGCGCGCGTCTCCTCGTCGCGTTCACCGACAGCGGGCACATCACCGACGTGAAGCGCGGCGAGAACGAGGGTGTCGTGCTGCGGCACGAGCACGTCGTGCGCGCGCTGGCCACAAGTGGCGCGCCGGACCGCGCCGGGATGCTTGCGCTCGACGCGACGTTCGCGCTTCCCGCCGACGCCGGCGGACATCCACGGGTCGTCGTCTTCGTCGAGCGGGACGCGCGGCGCGAGATCCTGCAGTCGATGACGCTGGACCTCGAGGGCTGCGGCACGCCGTGACGGTCCGGCGCGCTGATGTCCTCGACCGCGCTCTCAGGGCTGGGCGGCGATCGCCTTGACCTCGGCGGGGAGCACCACCGACCCGAACAACGCCGGCTTCACGGCGCCGACGGCCTCCTTGAAGATCAGCGGCGGGATCGAGCCGCGGGCCTGAGCCTCGATGAGTCCCTTCAGTTCGGCCACCTTCGCGGGATTCGCGTCGGCGAGGTTCGAACCTTCCGCCGGGTCCGCTGCAAGGTCGTACAGCTCGACTTTCGAAGGCAGCGTCGCCTGCCAGACGAGCTTCCAGTTGCCCTTGCGCAGCGCGGCGCGGAACGGCTCGATGTCGTAGACGACCTCGTCGCGCGGCGAGGCCTTGCCTTCCGCGAGCGTCGGCCACTGGTCGAGTCCGTCGAGCGGCTTCGCCCGGGTAGTGGAGGCGCCGGCGAGGCGCGCGAGCGTCGGATACCAGTCCACGATGTGCATCGGCTGGTCCATTGCGGCCCCGGCGGGGAGATGCCCGGGCCAGTTCGCGAGCGCGACGACGCGCGTCCCGCCTTCGTAGAGGGACGCTTTGCCGTCGCGGAACGGGCCGTTGTCGGCGGGGATGGTGCTCTTCGACATGTCCACTTCGCCGGTGAACTTCGCCGACCGGGGCCCGCCGTTGTCGCTCTGGAACACGATCAGCGTGTTGTCGCGCATGCCGCGGCGCTCGAGCGCGTCCACCACCCTCCCGATCTGGTCGTCCATCGCTGCGATCATCGCCGCGTAGGCGCGCTTCGCCGGGTCGGAGAAGCGATCGAAGCGGTCCAGATACGCCTTGGGCGCCTGGTAGGGCGAATGCGGCGCGGTGAACGCGAGATAGAGGAACAGCGGCACCGACGGGTCGTGCTTCTCGATCAGCCGCACGGCGTCGTTCCCGAGGAGGGTGGTCACGTAGCCGGACTCGTTCACCGGCTTGCCGTCCCGGAACCAGTCGCGCACACCGTGCGCGGCATGGGTGAAATAGTCGATCTCGCCCAGCAACGGGCCGTATTGGTAGTCGAAGCCGCGCTGCCGCGGCCAGTATTTGCGGTCGGCATGACCGAGGTGCCATTTGCCGACGATCGCGGTGCGGTAGCCCGCCTCCTTGAGCATCTGGGGCAGCAGCCACTCGTCGGTCGCGAGTCCGTAGGTGCCGGCCGACGGAATGACCAGGGTCTGCAGGCCGTAGCGGTGCGGATAGCGGCCGGTCATGAGCGCCGCGCGCGAGGGCGTGCACATCGGCTGCGCGTAGTACTGCTCGAGCCGCAGGCCGCCCCTCGCCAAGGCGTCGATGTTCGGCGTGCTCAAATCGGATCCGTGGAATCCGACGTCCTTCCAACCCTGATCGTCGGAGACAATGTACACGATGTTGGGGCGCGGTGCCGCCGGCTGGGCGAAAGCGGCGGCTGCGGCGAGCGCAGCGAAGGCCGCCATCGCGGCGGCGAACGCGCGGGCGCGTGATGGTGATCGGATGGGCATCGAGGTTGCCTGCCGAATACGCGCAGTTCGCGCGGGCGCGCAGAAATCGAGTCCGGGCGGATCGGGCCGACCCCGGTCAGTTTACGACCTGGCGCAGCTCGCCTGCCTTGTACTTCTGCGCGATCTTCTCGAGCGGCACCGGCTTGATCCTCGAGCCCATGCCTGCGCAGCCGAACTGCTCGTAGCGCGCCTTGCAGATCGCCTTCGCCGCCTCGCGCGCGGGCTTCAGGTAGTCGCGTGGATCGAACGCGGAGGGCTTCTCGCGCAGGAACTTCCGGATCGCGGCGGTCATCGCAAGCCGGATGTCGGTGTCGATGTTGACCTTGCGCACGCCGTGCTTGATGCCCTCACGGATCTCCTCGACCGGCACGCCGTAGGTCTCCTTCATCTCGCCGCCGTTCTCGCGGATGATCGCGAGAAGATCCTGCGGCACCGACGAGCTGCCGTGCATCACCAGGTGCGTGTTGGGGATGCGCGCGTGGATCGCCTTGATGCGGTCGATCGCGAGGATGTCGCCGGTCGGTTTGCGCGAGAACTTGTAGGCGCCGTGCGAGGTGCCGATCGCGATCGCAAGCGC
>JADLBN010000304.1 GCA_020847675.1 Burkholderiales bacterium
AGGTCACGACGTCGAAGCTCGCCGGCGCCTCGCGGGCCAGCGCCTCGGCGCTCACGAGCCGGTAGTCGACCTGCACGCCGCTCTCCAGCCGGTGCAGCCTCGCGACACCGAGCGGCTTCTCGGCGAGATCGATGCCCAGAACGGAGGCACCGCGGGCGGCCATCGACTCGGCGAGGATGCCGCCACCGCAGCCGACATCCACCACGGTCCGTCCCTCGAGTCCGCCGCAGACGCGCTCGATCCAGCCGAGCCGCAGCGGATTGATGTCGTGCAACGGCTTGAACTCGCTCGCCGGATCCCACCAGCGGTGCGCGAGCGCGCCGAACTTCGCGAGTTCGGCGGGATCGGCGTTGTTCGTGGCTGCGGTCATGGCGGCGGGAGTCAGGCGATGCGTTCGCGCCAGAGGGTTGCGCGGGCCGCGGCGGCGGCCCGGTCGAGACGGAGCGGCGCCGACCGCTCGACCACCCGCTCGCCTTCGATCCACACGTCGCTCACGTGCTCGCGCCCGGCCGCGTGCACGAGGTGCGAGACCGGATCGTAGCAGGGGCGAAGTTCGAGCGCGCCGAAGTCGACCGCCACGACGTCGGCATCCTTGCCGGGTTCGAGCGTGCCGATCGTGGACTCGAGGCCCAGCGCCACAGCGCCTCCCAGCGTCGCCATGCGCAGCACCGCGGCCGCTGGCAGTGCGGTCGCGTCCCCGGAGGCGACCTTGGCGATGAGCGACGCGAGCCGCATCTCGGCGAAGAGGTCGAGGCGGTTGTTCGAGGCGGCGCCGTCGCTGCCGAGCGCCACGTTCACGCCGGCGGCGAGATAGCTCGCCACCGGCGCGACACCGCTCGCGAGTTTCATGTTCGAAGCGGGACAGTGCACGACGTGGCAGCCCTGCGCGGCAAGGCGTTCGACGTCGCCGGGGCCGGGATGGACCACGTGCACCGCAACGAAGCCCGGACCGGTGACGCCGAGCCGGTCGAGGCGGGCGAGCGGCGTCTCGCCGGACGCGTCGAGCGCCTGTTCGAGCTCGGGACGTGTCTCCTGCAGGTGGGTCTGGATCGGGAGGTCGAGTTCGCGCGCGTAGGTGACGATGCGCGCGAAGCTCTCGTCACCCACCGTGTAGGGCGCGTGCGGCGCGAGCGAGAACGCGAGTCGCCGGGAGTGCCTGTAGCGGTCGCGGGCGGCGAGTCCGGCACGCAGGCAGCCCTCCGCGTCTGCCGCGTAGGGCGTGGGAAAGTCGAGCACCGGCAGCCCGATCATCGCCCGCAGCCCGGCTTCCTCGAACACGCCGGCCGAGGCCTCGGGGTAGAAATACATGTCGTTGCAGCAGGTGATGCCGCCGCAGAGCATTTCGGCGCAGGCGACCAGCGTGCCGTCGCGGACGAACTCGGGCGAGACGTGGCGTCCTTCGCGGGGCCAGATGTGCTGCTCGAGCCAGGGCTTGAGCGCGACGTCGTCGGCGATACCCCGCAGGAGCGTCATCGCCGAGTGCGCGTGGGCATCGACCAGTCCGGGAATCAGGACGTGGTCAGGGAGATCCACCGTCGAACGCGGCGCCCAGCCCGTCGAGAGCTGCGCCGACGGCACGAGCGCCACGATGCGCCCGCCGTCGACGACGAGCGCGTGGTGCTCGAACGCACCGGCCGGCTCGACCGGCACGATCCAGCGGGCGCGGATCGCGAGGTCGACGGCGCGCGGCGGGGGCGATGCGCTCATCCGCGCGATTCTACCGGGGGCTCCCGACGCTCGGCGCGCGCCAACAAAAAGCCCCGCCGGAGCGGGGCCTTTTGCGGAGCCGGGAGAACGATCAGCGCTTGATCGCTTCGCCCTTGACCTCGACTTCGACGCGGCGGTTCGGCTGCAGGCACGCGATCAGTTCCTTCATCGCGGTCATGTTGCAGACGACGCCGGGCAGCGGCTGGGTCTTGCCCATGCCGAGGGTCTCGATCTTGTCCTTCGGCACGCCCTTGCTCACCAGGTAGTCGCGGACCGCATCGGCGCGACGCTCGGAGAGCTTCTGGTTGTACTGCTGGGTGCCGATCCGGTCGGTGTGGCCGGTGACGAGCACGAGTTCGAGCTTCTGGATCTGCGACAGCTTCGCGATGATCTCGGAGTCGATCGCCGCCTTGCCGTCCGGACGGAGCACCGCCTTGTCGAAGTCGAACAGCGCCTTCGAGGCCAGCGTGATCTTCAGGACGCCAGGCGCGGCGGGCGCAGGCGCAGGCGCAGGCGCAGGCGCCGGACGAACTGCCGGGGCCGGAGCCGGGGCGGGAGCCGGGGCCGGAGCGGGAGCCGCTGCGGCGACGGGCTTCGGAACCAGGTCGGGGTCGCACGCGGCGATCGCCATGCTCGGAGCCCAGTAGCCGGTGCGGTAGCACAGGTTGCCCGAGATGCCGGCGGTGCCGTTGAAGGTCGCACTGCGGACGATGTTGTTGCCCGGCGTCGCCGCGAACGATTGCACGTATCCGCATGCAGGCGTAGTGCATTCGCCGACGCCGGCGACGTAGCCCTTGGTCTGCGCGCCTGCGACGCCGCTCAGCGCAAATGCGATCGCGCCGACGGCAGCAGCGGAAAGGAGACGACGAGTCATTGTTTCACCCCTCTGGCTTTGGTTTTGACGATGTTTTCAGTGGTCCGGCCGGTCGGCGCGTCGATAACCCACTGACGCGCCAGAAGCTTTCTTCCGCCACGACTATAGCACAGCGCATTTCTGCAGCGCAAAGGCGCTGGGCCGCCGCGAAGCGTGTCGGACGCGAGGTGTCGCGGCGTTACAACGCCGTGCTAAAATTCAGGAATATCAAGGGCCTCCGGCGCGCCTTCCGGCCCCAAGCCGCGTTCCCCGCCCATCGCGGGGTCGCGGGATCGGGCCGGCGCACCTGCACCTTTGCCACACCGGACCGCCCGTCGCGACGCGGCTTCCGGCTGCCCAAACTTCACGAAATCGGCCGCACATGGACTCGTTCGCCAAGGAAACCCTCCCGGTCAGCCTCGAAGCCGAGATGCGGCACAGCTACCTCGATTACGCGATGAGCGTGATCGTGGGCCGGGCGCTGCCCGACGTGCGCGACGGGCTCAAACCGGTCCACCGCCGCGTCCTCTACGCGATGGCCGAGGCGAACATCGTGCACAACCGCCCGTACGTGAAGTGCGCCCGCGTGGTCGGCGACGTGATGGGGAAGTACCACCCGCACGGCGACATGGCGATCTACGACACGCTCGTGCGCATGGCGCAGGACTTCAGCCTGCGCTATCCGCTCGTCGACGGCCAGGGCAACTTCGGCTCGGTCGACGGCGACAACCCGGCCGCCATGCGCTACACC
>JADLBN010000305.1 GCA_020847675.1 Burkholderiales bacterium
AGGCCGAAAGCGCAGGGCTCCCGCTCACGGTCCGTCGGTGATCGCGCCGCGGCTCGCGGTCGACACGAGTTTCGTGTACTTGGCGAGAAGCCCCTTGGTGTAACGCGGTGCGGGCGCCTTCCACGCTGCCCGTCGGCGCGCGATCTCGACGTCGTCGACGTTGAGCTGGATCAGGAGCCTGTGCGCGTCGATCGTGACCGAGTCGCCCTCGTGCACCAGCGCGATCAGCCCGCCCTGCTGCGCCTCGGGCGCGACGTGGCCGACCACCATGCCCCAGGTGCCGCCGGAGAAGCGGCCGTCAGTGATGAGGCCCACCGACTCGCCCAGCCCCTGCCCGATCAGCGCCGACGTCGGCGCGAGCATCTCCTGCATGCCCGGGCCGCCCTTCGGTCCCTCGTAGCGGATCACGACGACGTCGCCGGCGCGAATCTTCTTCGCCATGATCGCCTCCATGCACTGCGGCTCGGAGTCGAACACGCGGGCGGGCCCCGTGATGACCGGGCTCTTCAATCCGGTGATCTTGGCGACGCAGCCCTCGGGCGCGAGGTTGCCCTTGAGGATCGCGAGGTGTCCCTGCGCGTACATCGGATTCGACCACGGACGGATCACGTCCTGGTCGGCGCGCGGCTCGGCGGGAACACGCTCGAGTTCCTCGCCGATCGTGCGGCCGGTGATCGTCATGCAGTCGCCGTGCAGGAGACCGTGCGCGAGCAGCATCTTCAGCACCTGAGGCACGCCGCCGGCCGCGTGGAAGTCGGTCGCGACGTAGCGGCCCGACGGCTTGAGGTCGCACAGCACCGGGACACGCTTGCGCATGCGCTCGATGTCGTCGATGGTCCACTCGACGCCCGCCGCGGCCGCGATCGCGAGGTAGTGCAGCACCGCGTTGGTCGAGCCGCCGGTCGCCATGACGACCGCGATCGCGTTCTCGATCGAGCGGCGCGTGATGATGTCGCGCGGCTTCAGGTCGCGCCGGATCGCCTCGACGAGGACCTTCGCGCTCTCGGCGGCGGAGTCCGCCTTCTCCGCGTCGGGGGAGGCCATCTGCGAGCTGCCGAGGAGCGAGATGCCGAGCGCCTCGAACGACGAACTCATCGTGTTCGCCGTGTACATGCCGCCGCAGGCCCCCACCGACGGGCAGGCGTGGCGCTCGATGCCGTCGTAGTCCTCCTTCGCGAGCTTGCCGGCAGTGAACGCGCCGACCGCCTCGAACGGCGAGACGATGGTCAGCGCCTGCCCTTTCCAGTGGCCGGGCTTGATGGTGCCCGCATACACGTAGATCGACGGCACGTTGATGCGCGCCATCGCCATCGCGCCGGCAGGCATGTTCTTGTCGCAGCCGCCGACGACGAGGATGCCGTCCATGCACTGGCCGTTCACCGAGGTCTCGATCGCGTCGGCGATCACCTCGCGCGAAACCAGCGAGTACTTCATGCCCTCGGTGCCCATGCCGATGCCGTCGGTGACGGTCGGCACGCCGAACACCTGCGGCATCGCGCCGGCCGACTTGAGCGCGTCCATCGCGCGGTCGACCAGCGGCTGGATGCCCGCGTTGCAGGGGTTCATCGTCGAGTGGCCGTTGGCCACCCCGACGATGGGCTTCTCGAAGTCGTCGTCGCCGAAGCCGACCGCGCGCAGCATCGCGCGGTTGGGCGAACGGGCGACGCCGTGGGTGATGAGGCGGGAGCGTTTGTTGAGCGCCATGGGTCGACTCCGGAGCGGGTGCGGGACTTGGGCAGCGCGGCGATTCTACGCCGCGGCCGATGGCGGGACGACGCTCGGGGCGCCGGGGATCCGCGGGGTCGAGTGTGCGGCCGGCGAGTCATACCGTCCAATACATTGATAGTCATATGGCATACCGGCACGGTATGATAGAACGGACATGGAACTGCGCCACCTGCGCTATTTCGTCGCGGTCGGCGACGCGTTGAGCGTCGGGCGGGCGGCGGCCGTGCTGCACATCGCCCAGCCGCCGCTGTCGCGGGCGATCCGCGACTTCGAGAACGAGCTCGGCACGACGCTCTTCCGCCGCCACCCGCGCGGGGTGGCGCTGACCGCGGCCGGCGAGGCGCTCCTGCCCGAGGCGCGGCGGCTCCTGCGCGACGCCGAGTCGCTGCGCCGGAACGCGCGGCAGTACGCTGCGGGCGAGGCGGGCACGCTCGCGATCGGTTTCGTGAGCACGGCCTCGTTCAACCTGCTGCCGCGGCTCGTGCCGGCGTTCCGCTCGCGCCGTCCGGGCGTGCGGCTCGAGCTGCGCGAGGCGACCTCCGACGTGCAGATCCCCGCGCTCCTCGCCGGTGACCTCGACGTCGGCTTTCTCATCGCCGCCTCGGTTCCGCCTCCGCTCGCCTACGTGCCGCTGCGCCGCGAACCGATGATCGCGGCGCTTCCGGCGCGACGGCGCTGGCCCGCGCGCGTGCCGCTGCGTCGGCTGGCGGACGAGCCGTTCGTCCTGTTCCCTCGCGAGGTGGCCCCCGAGTGGCACGACGCGATCGTCGCGCTGTGCCGCGACGCCGGCTTTTCGCCGCGCATCGTCCAGGAGGCGATCCAGATGCAGACGATCGTGGGCCTCGTCGCGGGCGGCATGGGCGTCGCGCTGGTCCCCGCTTCGCTCGAGCACCTCCGGCGCGACGGTGTGGTATACCGCCGGCTGGCGGAGCGCAGCGCGGACGCCGAGGTCGGGCTCGCGTGGCGCGTTGCCGACGACTCGCCGCTCACGCGGGCGTTCGTCGCCGAGGCGCGGGCCGCGTCAGCGCACACCATGAGCCGATGACGATCGTCCATCCGGGGTTCGATCCGATCGCGATAGAGCTGGGGCCGCTGGCCGTCCGCTGGTACGGCCTCATGTACGTCGCCGGCTTCGTGCTGTTCCTCGTGCTCGGCAGGATCCGCGCGAAGCGCAACCTGCTCACCGGCTGGCGGCCGGTGGACGTCGACGACATGCTGTTCTACGGCGTGTTCGGCGTGATCCTCGGCGGGCGCCTGGGTTACGTGCTGTTCTACAAGCCGATGCACTACCTCGCGCAGCCGCTCGAGATCTTCGCGGTGTGGCAGGGCGGGATGAGCTTCCACGGCGGGCTGATCGGCGTCCTCGTCGCGCTCGCGCTCTACGCCCGTCGCCGCGGCAAGCGCTGGCTCGACGTCACCGACTTCGTCGCGCCGCTGGTGCCGCTCGGGCTCGCCGCGGGTCGGCTCGGGAACTTCATCAACGGCGAACTGTGGGGCCGTCCCACCGGTGCCGACTGGGGCATGGTGTTCCCGCTGGTCGACAGGCTGCCGCGCCACCCGTCGCAGCTCTACGAGGTCGCGCTCGAAGGCCTCCTGCTGTTCGTGATCCTGTGGAGTTACGGCAACCGCCCGCGGCCGATGGGCGCGGTGTCGGGACTCTTCCTGCTGGGCTACGGCGTGGCGCGCTTCGTCGTCGAGTACGCGCGCGAACCCGACGCGTTCCTGGGCACGCTGGCGCTCGGACTGTCGATGGGACAGTGGCTCTGCGTTCCGATGATCGCCGCGGGGATCGTCATGATGCTGTGGGCGCATCTGCGCGCCGCGAAGGCTCACCCGACGATCCTTGACCGGATGAAATAGGCGCCACGGGCGCGGCGCTGGACGCCAACCTCCGATCCCACGGATGTCCCACGGGCCGTTCGGTCCGTGGGATCAGGGGTTATCCGCCCGGCGCGCTCACTCGATGCGGCGATAGTCGCCGTCGATCGCCCCGGCGCGCACGGCCGACTGGGTGCGCAACCCGGTGTTGATCGGCAGCAGCAGGAGGCCGAGGCCGAAGAGATCGCTCACCACGCCCGGCAGCATGAACAGGAAGCCGGCGAGCACCTTGCGCCCGCTGTCCAGAAGTTCGCGCAGCACCGACGCTTCGCCGTGCATCGCCGCGACCGTCCGGGCGCGGAAGGCGACGCGTTCGGTGCGCAGCAGGGCCATGCCCGCGACCAGACCGCCGGCAAGCCACACCCACATCGAGACGCCGGTCCAGCGCGAGAAACGCGCGGTGGCGAGGAGATCGAGCAGCGGGAAACTCAGTACAATCGCGGAGGCGAGCAGACGCATGGAGACTCCTTGCCGGCCGCGGCGATCCTGGTGCTGACGAGCCTGCCCGATCTGGCGGCCGCGCGCCACGTCGCGCGCGTCCTCGTCGAGTCTCGGCTCGCCGCCTGCGTCCAGGTCGGCGCGCCCGTGGAGTCACTTTATCACTGGCGCGGGACGCTCGAAACCGCGAACGAGATTCCGCTCGCGATCAAGACCTCGAGCGGGATGTGGCCAAGGGTGGAGGCGGCGATCCGCGACAACCACCCTTACGAACTTCCGGAGATCGTCGCGGTCCCCTTCACCGATGGCTCAGCCGATTACCTCGCCTGGATCGCAGCGGAAACGCGGCCGGAGTGAACGCTCACGGAGAGGTCTCGTCGCCCTGCTGGCGATATCGGCGTCCTTCGGGTTCGCCGGGCTCCCGCAGGCCGCCGGGCCGAAGCTCCTGCCGGCCGAGGAGGCGTTCCGCCTGTCCGCGCGGGCACTCGATCCCGGAACCCTCGAGATCCGCTACGACGTGGCCGACGGGTACTACCTGTATCGCGACAAGCTCCGCTTCGCGGTCGAACCGGCGATAGCGGAAGGCGTCGATCCGCAGTTGCCGGCCGGCAAGGTTCACGAGGACGAATTCTTCGGGAAGACGACGATCTATCGCGGGCCGGCGGTCATCCGCCTCCCCTTGAAGGGGGGCAAGCCCGGCGACAAGGTCGTGCTGACCGCCGATTCCCAGGGTTGCGCGGACGCCGGGGTCTGCTATCCGCCTCAACGCCAGACGTTGACCGTCGTGCTTCCGGCAGCGGGAGGGGGCGCGGGAGTCCCCGTCGAGGCGGCGCCGCGCCGCAAATCGTATTTCAACTGATCGTCATTAGTGGGCACACACTATCGTGGAAAGCTGCGCTAGATGATCCACCTGAGCAATCGCTGGTGGATGGTGGTCGCGGCGCTGCTCGCGCTTGGCGCAGGTGCGTGGTTCGCCTGGTCGAAGCTCGAGTCCTCCGAGGCCATCGGCCAGCCCGCGACGTCGCTCCTCGGTCTGTCGCTGCCGGATCCGGACGGCAAGGAACTCGCGCTCTCGCAGTGGAAGGGCAAGGTGCTCGTCGTCAACTTCTGGGCGACCTGGTGCGCGCCGTGCCGCGAAGAGATGCCGATGTTCACCCGCCTCCAGCAGGAACTTGGCCCTAAAGGCGTCCAATTCGTCGGCATCGCCGTCGATCAACCGGATAAAGTGCGTCAGTTCGCCTCGGATCTCGGGCTCAACTATCCGGCGCTCATCGGCGGCTATGGCGCGATGGAATTGTCGAAATCGCTCGGCAACTCGATCATGGCATTGCCGTTCACCGTGATCGTCGACCGCGGCGGTCGGGTCGCCCACACCCAGTTGGGTCCGCTCAAGGAGCAACAACTCTCAGACATCTTCGCCAAACTCCTTTGATCGTCTTTTAACGCGACGACTTTCGATTTGACAACCCCGAACCCGCGTATGTCGTGCCGTTTTTCGGGGTCCAGGGTGCCCGCTTCGCACTCGTCCGACGGCCTGCCCTTTCGGCCCGGCGCCTGACCCCTGTTGCCGCCGATGAGCGAAGGGCGCGGCGGGGATGCCAAGCTCGGCCGGCCTCGGACGATCGAAGGGCGCGTACGCATACTTCGGTCAAGACTGGACAAAAAGCCGGCATCTCCGGCAAACTGCCCGCCTTTCGACTTCCGGGAAGGCAGGCGCTGTCGATGTCCGCCTCCGCGCGCGCGCCTCGGGCGCATGCATTGGCCGGGGCCTTGGCCCCGCCGCACCGCAGTACCGGTCCGATCCGGAGTCCGCGTTCGCTGCGAATGCCATTGGCTGGCCACGTGGCGAGCGAACGCGGCCTGCGACGCACGGTTTCTGCCGGGAGTCCCAAGACCTTCCGGTTTTCCGCCTTCGTAGTCGGGCGTCGCGGCATCGTCGAGCGGGGCCGGTACGGCTACGATGAACGGTTCGGGCGCGTCATCGCGGCGCCACTCCGGGCAGGGTGAGGCCCATGGACCTTCGCAAGCTCAAGACGCTGATCGACCTGGTCGAGACCTCCGGCATCGCCGAACTCGAGATCCAGGAAGGCGAGGAACGGGTCCGGATCACGCGCGCCCGGCCGCCCGCGCCGTCGACGTATCTCGTTCCCGGCGCCGCTCCTTCGCCCGGCGCGGCCCCCGCCTTCCCGGGCGAACGACCTCCGCCGGCGGCGAGTGGCGCAGTACCCAACGCGGAAGCCCCGGCGTCGCACGCTCCCGAAGGCCACCTGGTCAAGAGCCCGATGGTCGGCACCTTCTACCGCTCCGGTTCGCCGGGCGCGAAGTCGTTCGTCGACGTCGGCGACACGGTGAAGGAGGGCGACACGCTGTGCATCATCGAGGCGATGAAGCTGATGAACGAGATCGAGTCCGACAAGGCGGGCGTCGTGAAGGCGATCCTGGTCGAGAACGGCCAGCCGGTCGAGTTCGGCCAGCCCCTGTTCGTGATCGCGTGAGCGGCGCCGCAGCGCCGCGCGTCCCCGCGTTTTCTCTCCGTCCGCGCGCCATGTCGCGCACCCTCGGCCGCGAGGGCCGCTGGTTCCCGATCCCTGATCCCTGATCCCCGATTCCCGTTGGCCACCAAGCCCGACAAGCGGTTCGACAAGATCCTGATCGCCAACCGCGGCGAGATCGCGCTGCGCGTGCAGCGCGCGTGCCGCGAGATGGGCATCAAGACGGTGGTGGTGCACTCGGAGGCCGACCGCGACGCCAAGTACGTGCGTCTCGCCGACGAGTCGGTGTGCATCGGACCGCCGCCTTCGTCGCAGAGCTACCTCAACATCCCGGCGATCATCGCGGCGGCGGAGGTCACCGACGCGCAGGCGATCCATCCCGGATACGGCTTCCTGTCGGAGAACGCCGACTTCGCCGAGAAGGTGGAGCGCTCGGGCTTCGTATTCATCGGTCCGCGTGCCGACACGATCCGGCTGATGGGCGACAAGGTGAGCGCGAAGGCGGCGATGACCAAGGCCGGCGTGCCCTGCGTGCCCGGCTCCGAAGGCGCGCTGCCCGACGACCCGAAGGAGATCGTGAGGATCGCCCGCGCCGTCGGCTATCCGGTGATCATCAAGGCGGCCGGCGGCGGCGGCGGGCGCGGCATGCGCGTCGTGCACACGGAGGCGGCGCTGATCTCGGCGGTCTCGCTCACGCGGGCCGAGGCGCAGGCGGCGTTCGGCAACCCGACCGTCTACATGGAGAAGTTCCTGACCACGCCGCGGCACATCGAGATCCAGGTGATCGCCGACGAGCACAAGAACGCGGTGTGGCTCGGCGAGCGCGACTGCTCGATGCAACGGCGGCATCAGAAGATCATCGAGGAAGCTCCGGCGCCCGGCATCGCCGCCAGGCTCGTCGCGCGCATCGGCGATCGCTGCGCCGAGGCCTGCCGCAAGATCGCCTACCGCGGCGCGGGCACGTTCGAGTTCCTGTTCCAGGACGACGAGTTCTACTTCATCGAAATGAACACGCGCGTGCAGGTGGAACACCCGGTGACCGAGATGATCACCGGCATCGACATCGTCCAGATGCAGCTGCGCATCGCCGCGGGCGAGAAGATGCCGTTCCGCCAGCG
>JADLBN010000306.1 GCA_020847675.1 Burkholderiales bacterium
CCAGCGTCAGTTCGGGATCCGCGAACACCTGCCTGGCGAGGATCTTCGGCGAGAACACGATGCGCTTGACGTGCGTGTCGTCCTCGGAGACGACCGCCGAGCGGCCGACCTCGGAGCCGGTGCCCGCGGTGGTCGGCAGCGCGACGAAGGGCGGCAGGCCGTCCGGGATCGGCCGCACCTGCGGGTGATCCCACGCGTACTCGAGTGCGCTGCCGCCGCCCAGCGCGACGGGGCCGACGATCTTCGCGACGTCGAGCGCGGCGCCGCCGCCGAAGCCCACGACCGCGTCGGCGCGATGGGCGCGAAACGCCGCGGCTCCGGCGTTGGCCTGCGACACCGTCGGATTGCCCCAGATGCCTTCGAACACGGCAGCGTCGAGTCCCGCTGCGCGCAAGGTGTCGACGAAGGCCTTCGTCACGGGAAGGGCGGCGAGTGCGCGGTCGGTCACCACGAGCGGGCGCCTGCAGCCGAGGTCGCGCAGATGAGGGCCCACGAGCTTCGCTGCTCCGGGGCCAAATTGGATCGTGGTGGGAAAGGCAAACTTGTCGATGCTCATCGGGGAGTCACGCGCGGAGCGCGTCGGGAAAGGGTCGTGGTGCGCAAGGGCCGGAATGGCGTGCAGGCGGGAGCAGCGGAGCGGAACGCTCAGATGATCTCGAAGTAGCGCTTGAGTTCCCAGTCGGTGACCGCGTCCTGCCACTGGCGCACTTCCCACTCGCGCGTGGCCGAGAAGTGATCGACGAACTCGTCGCCGAACCAGTCGCGGGCGAGGTCGGAGGCGCGGAAGATCTTCGTGGTCTCGGCGAGCGAGCGGGGCGCGCGCGGCACCCGTTCGCCGCCCTTGTTCGTGCCCTCGACCGGCGGAACCTTGAGTTTGAGCCCCTTTTCCATCCCGTGGAGCCCCGCGGCGATGCACGCGGCGAGCGCGAGGTAGGGATTGACGTCGGCACCCGGGCAGCGCGTCTCGAGCCGCGTCGACTTGGCGCTGCCCGGGATCACGCGGAAGCTCGCGGTGCGGTTGTCGATGCCCCAGGTCGGCTTGACCGGCGCCCAGTAGCCGTCGACCAGCCGCTTGTAGCTGTTGACCGTCGGCCAGAACATCGGGGCGAACTCGAGCAGCGCGTCGACCTGCCCGGCAAGGTAGCTCTCGAACACCTTGCTCATCCCGGCGCGGCCCGCGGTCTTCGGGTTGGCATCGTGGAACACGTTCCGCGAGCCGTCGGAGAGGCTCTGGTGAACGTGGCCCGAACAGCCCGGATAGCCCTGGTGCCACTTCGCCATGAAGCTCGGCATGATGCCGAAGCGCGCGCCGATCTCCTTCGCGCCTGCCTTGAACAGGACCGCGCGGTCGCCCGCCTCGAGCGCGTCCGAGTACACGATGGCCGCTTCGTACACGCCCGGTCCGGTCTCGGTGTGCAGGCCCTCGATCGGCACGCCGAAGGCCGCGAGTTCGCCGAACAGCGCGTTGAAAGAGTCGCGCGCGGGCGCGGCCCGCAGCAGCGAGTAGCCGAACAGGCCCGGCGTGATCGGTTCCGGACCGACGCCCTTCTTCTCGGCCCAGGTCTGCGGCGTCTCGGCGAAGTTGAAGAACTCGAACTCGAGCGAGCACATCGGCTTCACGCCGAGCTTCTCGCCGCGCGCGAGCACGCGTTTCAGCACCTGGCGGCCGTCGAGCGGATAGGGGACTTCGCGTCTCTTCTCGACGCGCACGAAGTTGCCGAGGAAGAAGTCGATGCCGCCGTCCCAGGGCACGTTGCGGTGGGTCGCGAGGTCGACGCGCACCAGCGCGTCCGGATAGCCGCGGTGCCACCCGGTCGTCGTCGTGTTGTCGTAGCACACGTCGTGCAGGTCCCAGCCGTAGACGACGTCGCAGAACCCGAAGCCGCCCTCGACCGCCGAGGCGAACTTGTCCTTGTGCAGCATCTTGCCGCGCAGGATGCCGTCGATGTCGGCGACGGCGACCTTGACGCCGGGCACGGGCGATTTCATCACGTCGGCGATGATCGCCTTCTCGTTGCGCGCTGCCGGCATCGGCGGTCTCCTGGACACGGGTTGGGCTGGGCGAAAGCGAAAGATTCTAGCGCAGCGATCGAGGCTTCCGTAAGGCCGGGAAGCCTGCGGCACCCCTGATCCCAAGGACGTCCCATGGACCGATCTTCGATCCGTGGGACGTCCGTGGGATCCGAGGTGATTGCCGAGGGGAACCCGGCGCGCGTCGGCGATGCGCCGGACGCCGCAGCGAACCGGCCGCGCGTCACGCCACCGTGCGGGTCGGCGGGCCGCGCCCGGCGCGTGGCAGAATCGGCCGCTCCCACGATGTCCCATGCCCGATCCCTGTCCGTCTTGCACGTGGCCGTGCTCCTCTTCGGCCTGGCCGGACTGTTCGGCGTCTGGCTCACGCTCTCTCCGATCGCGATCGTGCTGGGGCGCACGACGATCGCGGCGCTGGCGCTCGCCGCGGTGGCCATGGTGCTGGGCGACCTGCGCCGGCCGGCCGCGGGATTGGCGATCAACGGTGCCGTGCTGGCGTTCCACTGGCTCGCGTTCTTCGTCGCGATCCGAGTGGCCGGCGTGGCCGTCGGCCTGCTCGGGTTCGCCAGCTTTCCGCTGTGGACGCTCGTCCTCGAAAGGTCCCTGGACGAACGACGCGCCGTTCGCGGCGACTGGATCGTGGCGGGGCTCGTCGTCGCCGGCCTCGTGCTGACCGTCCCGCCCTTCGACCGGCGCGAAGTCGTTCTGCACGGACTCGCCTGGGGCGTGGCGTCGGGCGCGACGTTCGCGTGGCTCGCCGTGCGCAACCGGCGCTTCGCCCGCGAGGTCCCCGCGCGGGCGGTCGCGCTGTGGCAGAACACGTTCGCGGCGCTCGTGCTCGTCCCCGTCGCCGCGCTGTGGCCGGGAGCCCTGCGCTGGCCGACCGCGGAGGAGGCGGGCCTCCTGCTCGCGCTGGGGCTGGGTTCGACCGCGCTCGCCCACACGCTGTTCGTCGCTGCGCTCGCCCGAGTGACCGCGCACGTCGCGAGCGTGGTGGCGGCGCTCGAACCGGTCTATGGCATCGCGCTCGCGTCCGCGTTCCTCGGCGAGCGTCCCACGCCGGGAATGCTGGCCGGATGCGCGCTGCTGGTCGCTGCCGCCGTCGTGGCGTCGCGGGCGGCCGGCGCGCCTCCCGCGGGTCCAGCCGGTAGAATGCCGGCTTGACCGGGCGCCGGATCGTTCGCGGACGACGCCCTCCATCCACCGTTGCACCCGCAACCCGCACCCGATGGCATCCACCGCGCTCGGCTTGATCGGTCTGGGCCGCATGGGCGGCAACATGGCGCGGCGTCTCTCGCGCGGCGCGGTGCGCGTGGTCGGCTTCGACGCCACGCCGGGCGCCGCCGACGGGCTCGGTGCGGAACGCGTGCTCGAACCCGCGGCGACGCTGGACGCGCTGGTTGCCGCGCTCCCTTCGCCCCGCGTCGTGTGGCTCATGGTCCCCGCGGGCGACGCCACCGAAACCACGATCGAAGCGCTCTCGACCCGGCTCGCGCCGGGCGACACGCTGGTCGACGGCGGCAACGCGAACTACAAGGATTCGCAGCGGCGCGCCCGGGCGCTCGCCCAGCGCGGCGTGGGTTTCGTCGACTGCGGCGTGTCCGGCGGCGTCTGGGGCCTCGAACAGGGTTACGCGCTGATGTTCGGGGGCTCGAACGACGCGGCGCGCGCCGTGGAGCCGTTCGCGCGCATCCTCGCGCCGGCTTCCGACCGCGGCTGGCTCCACTGCGGCCCCGCGGGTGCCGGCCACTTCGCGAAGATGATCCACAACGGCATCGAGTACGGGATGATGCAGGCCTACGCCGAGGGTTTCGCGCTCGTCGCCGGCAAGCGCGAGTTCGGCATCGACGTCGCGAAACTGGCGGAAACGTGGCGACACGGCAGCGTCGTGCGCTCGTGGCTCCTCGATCTCACCGCGGACTTCCTCGCGCGCGATGCGGCGATGGAAGGCGTCGCGCCGCACGTCGCGGATTCGGGCGAAGGCCGCTGGACCGTGGCGGAGGCGATCGAGCAGGGGGTGCCTGCGCCGGTTCTCGCGCTCGCCCTGATGAACCGGTTCGACAGCCAGGGCAGGGGCGACTACGCGAACCGCATGCTCGCGAAGATGCGCCAGGCCTTCGGCGGCCACGCGATC
>JADLBN010000307.1 GCA_020847675.1 Burkholderiales bacterium
CAAGCGGCGAGCCCCTCGTGCACCTCGATGGCGCCGACCGAGAACACCCGCGTCGGCTTCGGCGAGACCAGCAGCCAGCGCACGCAGTCGACGTCGTGCACGCTCATGTCGATGAAGATGCCGCCGGACTTCGGCGCGAAGCGCACGAAGAACCCGGAGGGGTCGTGCTTGTCGGTCGTCTGCGACCGGACGAGGAACGGCCGGCCGATCGCGCCGGCGGCGATCTTCTTCTGCGCGTCCTGGTAGCTCGCGTCGAAGCGGCGGACGTAGCCGATCATCGTCTTGAGCGTCGGGTGCTTCCTCGCCTCGGCTTCGACCGCGAGGCATTCGTCGAGCACCATCGACAGCGGCTTCTCGCAGAACACGTGCTTGCCGGCCTTCAGTCCAGCGATGATCTGCTCCGGATGGATCGAGTTCGGCGTGACCAGGAACACGGTGTCGAGCCCCGGGTGCGCGAGGAGCGCGGCGTAGTCGCCGTAGACGTGCTTCACGCCCAGCGCCTGAGACGCCCACGCGCGCTCGTCGGCGTCCGGACTGCACGCCGCGACCAGTTCGGCGCCCGGCACGCGATGCGCGAGGTTCTCGCCATGCCTCTTGCCCAGCCGGCCGAGGCCGACGATGCCGATCCTCGCGTTCGGTGCGCTCATCTCGGCTCCCCGCCTACAGTTCGACGATGCGCTGCTCGCGCCACGAGACGGTCGCGGCCTCGGCGAGCGCGAGCGCCTTCACGCCGTCGTCGATGCCGGTCTTCATCGTGCCGCCCTTCGCGATCGTCTCGAAGAAGTGCGCCATCTCGATCGCGTAGGCCATCCGGTAGCGCTCGAGGAAGAAGTGCTCTGGAAGGTCGGCGCTCACCGACTGCGCGGTCGACGCGACCACCTCCGTGGGGCGGTGATTGCCGGCCTGCAGCATGCCCTTCGGTCCGATCACCTCGAAGCGCTGGTCGTAGCCGTAGGCCGCGCGGCGGATGGTGTTGATCTGCGCGAGCCGTCCCTTCCTGGTGCGGATCGTCACCGCGGTCGCGTCGACGTCTCCGACCGACGCGACGTTCGGGTCGGTGAGGCAGCTCCCGGTGGCGTAGACGGTCGCCGCCTCGTCGTCGAGGATCCAGCGGAAGACGTCGAAGTCGTGGATCAGCATGTCCTTGAATATCCCGCCCGAGCGCTTCAGGTACTCGAGCGGCGGCGTGCCGGGATCGCGGCTCGTGACCACCAGCATCTCGGGCTCGCCGATCTCGCCAGCGGCGATGCGCGCGTGCAGCGCCGAGAACGTCGGGTCGTAGCGGCGCTGGAAGCCGATCAGGCAGGGTACTCGCGCCTCGCGCACGACTTTCGCGCAGCGCAGCGCGCGGTCGTACGAGAGATCGACCGGCTTCTCGCAGAAGATCGACTTGTTCGCGTGCGCGGCGCGTTCGATCAGGTCGGCGTGCGTGTCGGTCGACGATGCGATCACGACCGCGCGAACGGCTGCGTCGGCGAACACCCCGTCGACGGTCCCGACGCCCGCCCCGTGCTGCGCCGCCAGCGCCTGCGCCGCGGCGGCATCCGGATCCACGACGTACTTGAGCCTGACCCCGGGCTGGCGCACCAGGTTTCCGGCGTGGATCTTGCCGATCCGTCCTGCGCCGAAGATCGCGACCTGAGCGTCGCCGGAACGGTCCAGGCCGCTCATGGCGTTCCCCCGGGAAGCGGCGAGCCCGCCGTGCGGGCGGACGAGGGGGTGGTTCGTCTAGTCATCGTAGTCTCCGCGGTGGGTCGTTTCCTCGACGTCGAGTTCCAGCCGCCAGGCGAGCGCGACGAACAGCGCCTGCGCGAGGCACAGCGCGTTGGTGAGCGAGCGGAAGGCGAACGCGCTGCCCTCGCGCACGACCAGCAGCGCGTCGGCTCCGCGGGCGAGCGGCGCGAGGCGGCTGTCGGTCAGCACGACGCACTTCGCACCGCGCTTCTCCGCGTGCCGCACGCAGGCCAGCGTCTCCTTGCCGTAGGGCGTGAAGCTGATGGCGACCATCACGTCGTCGCGCCCGATCGAGCGCACCTGCTCGTGCACCATGCCGCCGACGCCGTCGATCAGCTGCACGCGCTTGTCGATGTGCTGCAGCGCGTAGGTCATGTAGGCGGCGACCGCGTACGAGCGGCGCACACCGACCACGTAGATGTGCTGCGCGCGCGCGAGAAGCGCGACCGCCGCGGCGAAGGCCGCGTCGTCGAAGTCGCGCGCGAGTTCCTCGAGGCCGCTCGTGCTCGCGGCGACGAACTCGCGTGCCACCGCGCCGGGCGTGAGCGGGCGGCGCCCGGCCGAGACCAGCTGCCGGATGCGTTGCCGGTAGGTCGCCGGGGCGGCAGCCCGCTGCGTGAAGTCGTCGCGGAACACCGCCTGCAGCGCGGTGAACCCCGGGAAGCCGAATCGCTGCGCGAAGCGGACGACGGCCGAAGGCTGCACTTCGCAGCCGCGCGCGACGTCGCCGATGCGGTCCACCACGATGCGCGCGCGGTGGCGCTCGACGTAGCGGGCGACGCTCTTCAACTGCCGGGGCAGGTCCTCGTACTCGGCCGCCACGCGCGCGAGCAGACGTTCCACCTGCGACTGCGGGGCCTCGCCGCGGCTGCGGGCGCTGCGGGTGGCGCGCGGGCGCGTCAGCGCTTCAGCATCCATTCGTGCGCCGGATCGTTGTGGAAGTGCCACTCGCGCTTCGGGCCCGCCATCACGTTCAGGTAGTACGACTGGTAGCCGTGCGGCACGACGACCGGGTGGTAGCCCTTCGGCACCATCACGACGTCGCGGTCCTCGACCGCGAGCGACTGGTCGATCGAGCGGTCGTCGGTGTAGACGCGCTGGAACGCGAAGCCCTGCGGCGGGTCGAGGCGGTGATAGTAGGTTTCCTCGAGTTGCGTCTCCTGCGGCGGCGCGTCGCGGTCGTGCTTGTGCGGCGGATACGACGACGAGTGGCCGGACGGCGTGCGCACCTCGACGACCAGCAGGTGCTCGGCCGGCTCGGTCTCGGGGAGGATGTCGGTCACGTAGCGCGTGTTGGATCCCTGCCCGCGCACCGAGCGCTTCATCGTCGCGGGGCCGATGAGGCGCGGCGGAAGCCTCCCTCCGCCAGGCGCGTTGGCGATGCCGATCTCCGCCGCCGACCGCGCGCTCACCCGGACGCCGGCACCGTCGGGCAGGTAGAGCGCAAACGGGGCGCGGTCGTCGAACACGCTCTCGCGATCGCCCACGTCCTTCCACTCCCCTGCCGGCGAATGCACGTCGACGCGGCCGGACAGCACGACGATGCAGAGCTCGCGACCGCGCATCGCGATCTCGGTGCGCTCGCCCGCCGCGAGCCGGCAGGCGTGGAAACCCACGTAGCGCCAACCCGCCGACGCCGGCGTGACGTCGACGATCGTCGTGCCGCTCTTCTCGGCCTTGACCAGGAGGTTCATCGCGGTCCCCTCACGCGGCACGCCTGCGG
>JADLBN010000308.1 GCA_020847675.1 Burkholderiales bacterium
CCTGACGCGCGCGGGCGCGCGCGACTGACGCGCCTACGGCGTGGCGCTCGCGGCGAGCGCCGGGGGCACGTCGTCGGCGGGGAGTTCCGGCAGCACGCCGACCAGGCGGCGCGCGCCGTTGTAGCGTTTGCTCCAGTAGCCGTTGCCGAGGTCGGCGATCGCCACCGCGCTGCCACGCGACGGTGCCTGGACGAAGCGTCCGTCGCCCAGGAATATTCCGACGTGCGAGTAGGCGAACCCGCGCGTGTTGAAGAACACGAGGTCGCCCGCGCGCAGATCGGTGCGGACGACCGGTTCCCCGATCCTGGCGAGTTCCTTCGACGTGCGCGGGAGCGCGATGCCGGCCACCTGACCGAACACGTGGCGCACGAGACCGCTGCAGTCGAGCCCGCCTTCGGGGGTTTCGCCGCCGTATCGGTAACGCACGCCGACGAGGCCGAGCGCGTAGATGACGAGGTCCTGGGCCCCGCGCCACGCGACTTCGGCGACGCCGTCAGCGGATGCCGGGACGGGGCGGACGCCGTCGCCGCGCGCGGGCGCGGCCGCGAGCACTGCCGCGAACGCGAGCACCGTGACGGCCGAGGGGGAGGGTCGGGCCATGGGGCGCGCATTGTGGCCGATCGGCGGCCGCGACGCCAGCGGTGTCCGGCCTACGCGCCCGGTTCGCGTCTCGTTCTGCGGGCCGGGACGGATGCCGCCTGCGCTTTCGCGCGCGTGCGCCGGATCGCCTTGGGATCGGCGCGCAGCGGCCGCGTGATCTCGACCCGATCTGCGTCGGCGAGGGGCGTCGACGGCTGCGCGACCTGCCCGAAGATCGCGTAGCCGGCCTCACGAACGGCAATGCCCGCGCGCGCGAGTCCGCCGGCCGCAGCCACCGCGTCGGCGAGCGTCGCGCCGTCCGCGAGTTCGACGTCGACGACGTCCTGCCCCGCGGGAGAGGCCCAGGCGACCTCGACCCGGATGCGCTTCATCGTTCGCCGTACACCGCGTGGGCGCGGCGCACGAATGCCTCGACGAAGGTCGAGGCGATGTGGTCGAACACCGGCCCCACCGCGCGTTCGAGCAGGCCGCTCGCGAACTCGTAGGCGAGTTCGAGTTCCACCTTCGAGGCGGCCGGGTCGAGAGCCCTGAAGCGCCACTCGCCGTGCAGGTGGCGAAACGGCCCGTCGACCAGCGTCACCACGATCGCTTCGGCCGGCACGCTCGCGTTGGAGGTGGTGAAGTGAGCGCGAACGCCGTGGAAGTCGATGTCGAGGCGTGCGCGCCGCGCGCCGTCCTGCCCTTCATTCACCGTGGCCCCCGCGCACCAGGGCAGGAACTCGGGATAGCGCTCGACCCGGTCGACGAGTTCGTGCATCTCGCTGGCGGAGTAGGGGACGAGCACCGAATGCCGGATGCGTTTCATCGGAGGGCGGGCGTTACAATCCGGCCATGAGCATCGTCGAGAACCGGAAGGCGTTCCACGACTATTTTATCGAGGAACGCGTCGAGGCCGGGCTCGCGCTCGAAGGCTGGGAGGTGAAGGCGATCCGGGCGGGGCGCGCGAACCTCAAGGAAGCCTACGTCGTCGTGAAGGGCGGCGAGGTCGCGCTGGTCGGCGCGCACATCTCTCCGCTCGCGCAGGCCTCGACGCACGTGCAGGCGGACCCGACGCGCACGCGCCGGCTGCTCCTCAACCGCGACGAGATCAACCGGTTCATCGGCCGCGTCGAGCGCGCGGGCTACACGCTCGTCCCGATCGACCTGCACTACAAGCGCGGCCGCATCAAGCTCGAAGTCGGCCTCGCGAAGGGCAAGAAGCAGCACGACAAGCGCGACGCGATACGCGAACGCGAGTGGGGCCGCGAGCAGCAGCGCCTGCTGCGCCAGCGGCCGGGCTCGCGGCGCGAGGGCTGATGGACGAGGCGCGCGCGATGGGCGACGGGCCGCTTCCGCAGGATCACCCGTTCGTGCGCGACCTCGCCGCGGGGCAGGCGAATCACGTTCCGCTGACGCCCGTCTCGTTCCTCGAGCGCGCGTCGGAGGTATGGGCTGACAAGGTGGCGGTCCGGCACGGCCGCCTCGCGTACACCTACCGCGAGTTCGGCGAGCGGGCGCGCCGTCTCGCGAGCGCGCTCGCGAAGCGCGGCGTGCGCCGCGGCGACACGGTCGCCGTGATGGCGCCCAACGTCCCCGCGCTGCTCGAACTGCACTACGCGGTGCCGGCTCTGGGCGCCATCCTCAACGCGCTCAACGTGCGTCTCGACGCGGCGGCGCTCGCGTTCTGCCTCGCGCACGGCGAGGCGAAGGTGCTCGTCACCGACCCGGAGTTCGCGCCGGCGATGCGCGGGGCGCTCGCGGAACTCGGCCGCGATATCCTCGTCGTCGACATCGACGACAGCGAGGGACCCGGCGGCGAGCGTCTCGGCACGCTGGGCTACGAAGCGCTGCTCGGCGAAGGGGACCCCGGCTTCGCGTGGCCGGGTCCGCTCGACGAATGGGATTCGCTCGCGCTGCTGTACACGTCGGGCACCACGGGCGACCCGAAGGGCGTGGTCTACCACCATCGGGGCGCGTACCTGAACGCGTTGGGCAACGCGCTCGCGTTCGGTCTCGCCCCCGACAGCGTCTACCTGTGGGCGCTGCCGATGTTCCACTGCAACGGCTGGACCTACACGTGGGCGGTCACGGCGGCGGGCGGCACGCACGTCTGCCTGCGGCGGGTCGAACCCGCGGCGGTCTTCCGCTCGATCCGCGACCACCGCGTCACCCACCTGTGCGGCGCGCCGGTCGTGCTGTCGGCGCTGATCCACGCGCCTGCGGACGCGAAGCTCGCGTTCGACCACGTCGTCGACGTTGCCACCGGCGGCGCCGCGCCGCCCTCAGCGGTGATCGAGGCGATGGAAGCGATGGGTTTCCGCGTCACCCACCTCTACGGGCTCACCGAATCCTACGGACCGGCGACCGTGTGCGTGCCGCAGGGCGACTGGGACGGCCTGCCGCTCGCCGATCGCGCGAGGAGGATGGCGCGTCAGGGCGTGGCGATGCCGACGCTCGCCGCGATCCGTGTCGTCGATCCGGCGACCGGAGCGCCGGTGCCGCGCGACGGAGTGACGATGGGCGAGCTCGAACTGCGCGGCAACACGATCATGAAGGGCTACCTCAGGAACCCGAAGGCGACGGCGGGCGCGTTCGCGCGCGGCTGGTTCGCGACCGGCGACCTCGCGGTGTGGCACCCGGACGGCTACGCCGAGGTCCGCGACCGCAGCAAGGACGTCATCATCACCGGCGGCGAGAACGTGAGTTCGCTCGAGGTCGAGGAGTGCCTCTACCGGCACCCGAAGGTGATGGAGGCGGCCGTCGTCGCGCGGCCGGACGCGCACTGGGGCGAGACGCCCTGCGCGTTCGTGACGCTCAGGCCCGAGGCGGGAGAAGCGACCGCCGACGAGATCATCGCGTGGTGTCGCGAGCGGCTCGCGAAGTTCAAGGCGCCGAGGACCGTGGTGTTCGGGCCGCTGCCGAAGACCTCGACCGGCAAGATCCAGAAGTTCCAGCTGCGGGAGCGGGCAAGGGATCTCTGACTCCGAGGCCGCACCCCCGGACCCGCGGCTGACCCGCGGTGCGGCAACCCGAACCGTGGGACGGCCGTGAACACGGAGGTGCTATCCGCGCCCCAGTTCGCGCGCGACCGCGAGGCCCGCGGCCTCGCCGCTGGCGACGGCGGCTTCCAGCGTCGCCGGAAGCGACGGGTCGAGGTAGTCGCCGGCGAGGTGCAGGCGCGGTCCGAGCGACGATGACCGCGGACGCCGCAGCCCGGGCACGCACGAGAACGTCGAGCGCCGCTCGACGATCACCTGCGACCAGACCGGAACCGGGAACGTCGGGCGCAGGCGGCGCAATTGCGCATGGACGCGCCCGCTGAGCGCCTTCGCATCGAGGTCGTCGTGCGCGCCTCCCGCCGAGATGACGACCGCGACCAGCCCCTGCAGCGCACGGGCCGCGGCGGCGTCGGGCGCCCGTTCGAGGATGTCGCGCCGGTCGAAGAGCCACTGGCCCGGAGCGTCGTCGAGGCGGGTGATGCGCGACCGCAGGCGCAGTCGCTCGCGGAAACCCAGGTAGACCGTGGCCGTCGGCTCGAAATGCATCGCGGACGTGGCTTCGAGCGCGTCGGCCGCGTCGGGGAGGCCCGCCACGGCGGGCGCGAGCGCGTGGGCGAGCTGGTGCGGGCCCACCGCCACGATCGCCGCCGCCGCGCGCCAGGTCGCGCCTGCGGCGTGGATGTCCACCCCGTCGGTCGACGTTCCGATCACCACCGCGGTCGAACGCAACCGGGTCTCGCCGCCGCGGGCCTCGATCCGGCGCGCGGTGGGTTCGGGCAGGAGCTCCGACAGGTCGAGCACGGGAAGCAGGAAATCGGAAGCGCCGCGCGTGCGGGAAATCAGGTCGAGCAGGTGGGCGAACACCGGCGCAGAGCTTCGGTTCGCCGGCGTGTTGAGCGCCGCAAGCGCGAGCGGAGCGAGCATCCCGCGCGCGACGCGCGCGGGCACCGACGCCAGCATCGCGTCGACCGTTTCGTCGGCCGCGCGGCGGAAGCCTGCGTCGCGCAGGGCCTTGAGCCAGCGCAGCGCGTCCATGCGATCGCGCATGCCCGGCCCCTTGGCCAGCGCGATGGCGGCCGCGAGATTCCAGGGGGGCGCGAGGCGTGGGACCCGCAGCGTCACCGCGCCCGGGTGCGGCGCGAACGGCACGAGGGCCATCGCCTCGCGCCTCAGTCCCGCGTCGACGCGCCCTCCGTGCACCGCGCGCAGGAGCGAGCGCGTCGCGTCGTAGGCGCCGACGAGCAGGTGCTGGCCGTTGTCGATCGGAAGCCCTGCGCGCTCGACCCGTCGCGCGCGCCCGCCGAGCACCGGAGCCGCGTCGTGGATGACGACCGGGATGCCGCGGCTCGCGAGCGTCCACGCGGCGGCGCAGCCGGCCCAGCCGCCGCCGATGACGGCCGCGGGCGCGGAGAGGCGGCGGCGCTGCGGCTCGCGGGGCGCGTCCATCTCAGGCGCTCCTCGCCGCGCGCCACGCGATCCAGAGCTTGCGCAGCGGCGTGAGGGCGATCCTGCGATCGAGCACGCGGCAGCCGTCGCGCTCGATTTCGTCCAGAAGCGTGCGGTAGATCGCTGCCATCGCGAGGCTCGGGCGCTGCGCCCTGCGGTCGCGGGACGCGAGCTGCGCGAGCGCCTTGTCGTACCAGGAGCGCGCCCGGGCGACCTGGAAGCGCATCAGGTCGGCGAATCCCGGCTCGGCTTGCGCATGAAGGATCGCCGAGGCGGTCACGCGGAAGCGCGCGAGTTCGTCGACTGGAAGATAGATGCGCCCGCGGCGGGCGTCCTCGCCGACGTCGCGGACGATGTTGGTGAGCTGGAACGCGATGCCGAGGTCGCGCGCGAATCCGCGCGTCGAAGGATCCTCGCGCCCGAAGATCTCCGCCGACATGAGCCCCACGACCCCCGCGACGCGGTGGCAATAGCGTTCGAGCGCGGCGAAGTCCTCGTAGCGCGACCTCTCGAGGTCCATGGCCATGCCGTCGATGACCGCGTCGAAGTGCTCGCGCGGCAACCCGAAGATCCGCACGACCGGGACGAGCGCGCGGGCGACCGGGTGCGTGGGTTCCCCCGCGAAGGTCGCCGCCACCTCCAGGCGCCACCAGGCGAGCTTCGCGCGCGCGAC
>JADLBN010000309.1 GCA_020847675.1 Burkholderiales bacterium
ACATCGAGTCGCTGACCGTCGCGCCGACCGAGGACCCGACGATGTCTCGGATGACCATCGTGACGGTCGGCTCCGACGACGTGATCGAGCAGATCACCAAGCAGTTGAACAAGCTGGTCGAGGTGGTCAAGGTGGTCGACCTGACCGACGGCAACCACATCGAGCGCGAGCTGATGCTCGTCAAGGTGCGCGCCGCCGGCAAGGACCGCGACGAGATGAAGCGGCTGGCCGACATCTTCCGCGGCCGCGTGCTCGACGTGACCGACAAGAGCTACACGATCGAGCTGACCGGCACCGGCGAGAAGCTCGACGCGTTCCTCACCGCCATCGAGCCGGGGGTCATCCTCGAGACCGTGCGCACGGGGGCGTCGGGGATCGGGCGCGGCGAGCGAATCCTCAAGATCTGAAAGGCGGCGATAGGCGAAAACCTTGCGCCGGCGCGACCTGCTCTTCCCATCGCCCATGGCCCATCGCCCATGGCCCATCGCCTCAACACATCCACCACGCAAGGACCCACCATGAAGGTTTACTACGAAAAGGACGCCGACCTGTCGCTCATCAAGGGCAGGAAGGTCACGATCGTCGGCTACGGTTCGCAGGGCCACGCCCACGCGCTGAACCTGAACGACTCCGGCATCAAGGTCACCGTGGGGCTCCGCAAGGGCGGCGCTTCCTGGGACAAGGCGAAGAAGGCGGGTCTCAAGGTCGCCGAGATCGCCGACGCGGTCGCCGGCGCGGACGTCGTGATGATGCTGATGCCCGACGAGCACATCGCCGCGACCTACAAGGCCGAGGTCGAGCCGCACATCAAGAAGGGCGCCGCGCTCGCGTTCGCGCACGGCTTCAACGTCCACTACGGCCAGGTCGCGCCGCGCGCGGACCTCGACGTGATCATGGTCGCGCCGAAGGCGCCGGGCCACACGGTGCGTTCGACCTACGCGGCCGGCGGTGGCGTGCCGATGCTGATCGCCGTTCACCAGGACGCGTCGAAGAAGGCGCGCGACCTCGCGCTGTCCTACGCGGCGGCGATCGGAGGCGCGCGCGCCGGCGTGATCGAGACCAACTTCCGCGAGGAGACCGAGACGGATCTCTTCGGCGAACAGGCGGTGCTCTGCGGCGGCACGGTGGAGCTGATCAAGGCCGGCTACGAGACGCTGGTCGAGGCCGGCTACGCGCCCGAGATGGCGTACTTCGAGTGCCTGCACGAACTGAAACTCATCGTCGACCTGATCTACGAGGGCGGGATCGCGAACATGAACTACTCGATCTCGAACAACGCCGAGTACGGCGAGTACGTCAGCGGGCCGAAGATCATCACGCCCGAGACCAAGGTGGCGATGAAGGCGATGCTCGAGCGCATCCAGACCGGCGAGTACGCGAAGGACTTCATCCTCGAGAACCGCGCCGGCGCGCCGACGCTCTCGTCGCGCCGCCGCATCATGGGCGAGCACTCGATCGAAGTCGTGGGCGAGAAGCTCCGCTCGATGATGCCCTGGATCAGGAAGAACAAGCTCGTCGACCAGACGCGCAACTAGCGCCGCCCCGCCGCGGGCGCCGGCGATTGTCCGGCGCCGCAGGGGCGGTCATACTCGGCGCGTGGTCACGCCGCCGAACGCCCGGCGCCTTGCCCCCGCCCACCGCCAGCGCGGCTGGGCGGGGCTCGTCGCGGTCCTGCTCGCGCTCGCGATCGTGGCGTGGCTCGCGCAGTCGGCGCTGCGCTCCTACGGGCTCGCGTCGAAGCCGCCGGCGGCGTCCGGTGCGCCGGCGTCGGACCCGCGCGAGCGCGCGAAGGCGGTCGAACAGACGGTGATCGACCAGGCGCGCGAGATGGCGCGGCAGGTCGAAGAGGCGGAGAAGGGGAAGTGATCGGGCCGCCGTGCCGGCGCGCCGGTTCGGACTGCTAGAATCGAGCGCCTCCCGACCCCGCCCATGTCCCGCTATCCGCATCCGATCATCGCCCGCGAGGGTTGGCCGTTCATCGGCCTCGCGCTCGCGGTCCTCGTCGCGCTCGCTTGGGCCGCAGGCACGGCGGGAGCCGTCGTCGGCGCGATCCTCGCCGCCTTCGTGGTCCAGTTCTTCCGCGATCCCCCGCGCGAGGTGCCGCAGCAGCCGAACGCGGTCCTGTCGCCCGCCGACGGTCGCATCGTGTCGGTCGGCCCGGCGCGCGATCCCTGGCTCGAGCGCGATGCGCTGAAGATCAGCGTGTTCATGAACGTGTTCAATGTCCACAGCAACCGCAGCCCGGTGGACGGCGAGGTGAAGAACGCCTGGTACCACGCGGGTGCGTTCGTGAACGCGGCGCTCGACAAGGCCTCGACCGCGAACGAGCGCAACGCGCTGCACCTGCGCACCCGCACCGGGAAGGACGTCACCTGCGTGCAGGTCGCGGGACTCATCGCGCGCCGCATCCTGTGCTACGCGAAGCCCGGCGACACGCTCGAGCGCGGCCAGCGCTACGGCTTCATCCGCTTCGGCTCGCGCGTCGATGTCTACCTGCCGCCCGACGCGCACCCGCGCGCGGCGGTCGGCGACGTGGTCCACGCGACCGAATCCATCCTCGCGGAACTCGGGTAGGCGCTCCCGTGGTCGACTTCAACAAGCAGCGGGCGATCGCGAAGAACCGCGTGCGGCGGCGGGGCATCTACATCCTGCCGAACCTGTTCACGGTGGCCGCGCTCTTCGCCGGCTTCTACGCGATCGTCCAGGGGATGAACCAGCGCTTCGACGCCGCGGCGATTGCGATCTACGTCGCGATGGTGCTGGACGGCCTGGACGGCCGCGTCGCCCGGCTCACGCACACGCAGAGTGCGTTCGGGGCGGAGTTCGACAGCCTCGCCGACATGGTGAGCTTCGGCGCCGCGCCGGCGCTGGTGATCTACGAGTGGTCGCTGCGCGGCCTGGGCAAGCTGGGCTGGATCGCCGCGTTCGTGTACGTCGCGGGGGCCGCGCTCCGACTCGCGCGCTTCAACACGATGCTCGAGGTCGCGGACAAGCGCTGGTTCCAGGGCATGCCGAGCCCTTCCGCGGCGGCGCTCGTCGCCGGATTCGTGTTCATCATGGACGACTACCGCATTGCGCCCGAGGCGGTCGCATGGTGGGCGTTCGGCGTGACGCTGTTCGCCGGCCTCATCATGGTGTCGAACGTCAAGTACTACAGCTTCAAGACCATCAACCTGAAGAAGAGCGTGCCCTTCGTCGCGCTGCTCCTGTGCGTCGTGTTCATCGCGCTCCTGTCCTACCAGCCGGCGGTCGTGCTGTTCGGCGGCTTCGTGGCCTACGCGATCTCGGGGTTCGTCGTGTCGGGCTGGTCGCTGTTGCGCCGCCGCCGCACCGCGGACCCCGGTTCCTGAGCAGGCCGACCGACCCCCTTGCGGCGCTGCGCCATTTCGGGTAGCGTTGCTTCGATGAGCAGCCTCTCCTTCGCCCGCGCCGCCGCGACCGATCGCCTGCCGATCGCGCTCGCGCTCGCCCTGTCGGGCCTGCTGCTCCTGCGCCTCGCGCGCAGATAACCTTCCCCCCTTCCTGCCGAGCACCGCCCGCCGCCGTCCGACCCGGACCGGCGGATCGTCGTCCAAGACGCGCCGACCCGCGCCCCTGAGGAACCGAGCCATGAAGCCGTATCCCAGTCTCAAGTACCGACCGTCCGCACCGGTCGCCCTCCACGACCGCACGTGGCCGTCGAAGACGATCACGCGAGCGCCGATCTGGTGCAGCGTCGACCTGCGCGACGGCAACCAGGCGCTGATCGAGCCGATGGACGCCGAGCGCAAGCTCCGGATGTTCAACCTGCTCGTGAAGATGGGCTACAAGGAGATCGAGATCGGATTTCCGGCTGCCTCGCAGACCGACTTCGACTTCGTGCGCCTCCTGGTCGAGGAGAAGCGCATCCCGGACGACGTGACGGTGCAGGTGCTGACGCAGGCGCGCGAGCCGCTGATCCGGCGGACCTTCGAGTCGCTCAAGGGCGCGAAGCGGGCGATCATGCACCTGTACAACTCGACCTCGACGACGCAACGGCGCGTGGTGTTCGGGCTGCCGCGCGAGGGCATCGTCGACATCGCGGTCACCGCGGCGAAGGAGGTGCGCGACTTCGCGCTCGCCCAGACCGACACCGACTGGACCTTCCAGTACTCGCCGGAGAGCTTCACCGGCACCGAACTCGACTTCGCGAAGGAAATCTGCGACGCGGTGACCGCCGTGTGGGCGCCGGCGACGCGCAACAGGATCGTCATCAACCTGCCGGCGACGGTCGAGATGACGACGCCGAACGTCTACGCCGACCAGATCGAGTGGATGCACCGCCATCTCGACCGTCGCGATCGCATCGTGCTCTCGGTCCACCCGCACAACGACCGCGGCTGCGGCATCGCGGCGGCCGAACTCGCGCAGATGGCCGGCGCCGAGCGCGTCGAGGGTTGCCTGTTCGGCAACGGCGAGCGCACCGGCAACGTGTGCCTGGTGACGCTCGGACTCAACCTCGCCACGCAGGGCGTCGACCCGGGCATCGATTTCTCCGACATCAACGAGGTGATCCGCACGGTCGAGCACTGCAACCAGCTTCCGGTGCACCCGCGCCACCCCTACGGCGGCGACCTCGTGTTCACCGCGTTCTCGGGCTCGCACCAGGACGCGATCAAGAAGGGGCTCGCGGCGCGCGCGCAGGATCTCGCGCGCGGCAACCCGGTGTGGGACGTGCCCTACCTGCCGATGGATCCGTCCGACGTCGGCCGCACCTACGACGCGGTGATCCGGGTCAACAGCCAGTCGGGCAAGGGCGGCATCGCCTACCTGCTCGAGCGCGACCACGGCCTCGCGCTGCCGCGCCTCTTGCAGATCGAGTTCAGCCAGGTGATCCAGCGCATCGCCGACGGCACCGGCAAGGAACTCTCGTCGGCCGAGATCCGGGCGGCGTTCGACCGCGAGTACGTGGTGGCGATGCCGATCGCCTACCGTGACCACCGCGCGCAGCACAGCGCGGCGGACGGGCGCGTCGAGCACCTGGCCGCCCGGCTCACGATCGAAGGTCGCGAGAGCAAGGTGGAAGGTGCCGGCAACGGGCCGGTCGATGCGTTCGTGCGCGCGCTGCGCGACCGGCTCGGCCTCGACATCGGCGTGCAGAATTACCACGAGCACGCGACCGGCGGCGGCGAGGACGCGACGGCGGTCGCGTACGTGCAACTGCGCATCGGCCAGGAGACCACGGTCTACGGCGCCGGACTCGATCCGAACATCGTGACGGCGACGCTCAAGGCGGTGGTCAGCGCGGTCAATCGGGGGATCGCGCAGGGCGCCCTGTCGATCCGCTCCGCGAGCGTTGCGGCGTAGGGAGGGGTGGTCGCCCCCCCGAAGCGGCCTGCGGCCGCCGTCCGCCCGCGGTTGTTCCTGCGCTTCGAATTCGGCGGCGACGATCGCGTCGGCCCCGGCAAGATCGCGCTGCTCGAAGCGATCGAGCGCGAGCGCTCGATCAGCGCGGCGGCGCGCGCGATGGGCATGTCCTACCGTCGCGCGTGGCTCCTCGTCGACACGATGAACCGGATGTTCCGCGAGCCGGTGGTCGTCGCGCGGCCCGGGCGCGCATCAGTGCGATCGGCCGATGTCACCGCGTTCGGTGCGCGGCTGGTCGCCGCTTTTCGCGACGCCGAGGCCCGCACGCAGGGCGCGTCGCGCGCGCTCGTCGACGAACTCGTCGCTTCGCTGCGTCCCGGCTATCGTCCCCCGCCCGGCCGCAAGCGCGGCCGCTCCTGACGCAGGTCAGGACGGCGGCAGCGGACTCACCAGCCGGTTGTCGAGCGCGACCGTCTTGATCAGGCACCAGATCGGCATTCCAACGGACAGCTGCATCCGCTCGACCGACTGGCGCGTCACCAGCGCCCACACCGAAGCGCCGCCCACATCCACGCCCACCTCGGCGTAAGGTCCGTCGCGCGGCACGATCTCGGCGACGCGCCCCGGGAGCCGGCCGCCGATCGAGGTGTCGAGGGGTTCGCTGTGAGCGAGCGCGACCTCCCGCGCGCGGATGCGCAGCCGCAATCGTGTGCCCGGCGGCGCGTCGATCGCGGGCACCGAGATCGTCGCAGCGCCGAGCTTCACCTCGGTGAGATGCCACTGCGGGCGGTGCGCGACGACGACCGCGTCGACGATCGAACTCGCCTCGAAGCGCCGCCCGGTGTGCATGCGCAGGTCGGCGCGCGAGAAGATCTCGTGCACCGGACCGCTCGCGACGACGCGCCCCTGCGCGACCAGCACGACGTGCGTCGCGAGCCGCACCACCTCGTCGATCGTGTGGCTCACGTAGACCATCGGCACCGAGTACGCGTCGCGCAGGCTCGTGAGGTAGGGAAGGATCTCGCCCCGGTGTCCCGCATCCAGCGATGCCAGCGGCTCGTCGAGCACCAGGAGCCGCGGCTGGCCGAGCAGCGCGCGGCCGAGCGCCACGCGCTGGCGCTCGCCGCCGGACAGTCCTCGCGGCTTGCGCGCGAGGAGCGGGCCGATCGCGAGCAGCGAGACCACCGCGTCGAACGGTGCGTAGGCGCCGCGGCCGCGGGCGCGTTCGAGTCCGAAGCGCAGGTTCTCCTCGACCGTCAGGTGCGGGAACAGGCGGGCGTCCTGGAACACGTAGCCGATGCCGCGCCGGTGCGCCGGCACGTCGACGCCGCGCGACGAGTCGAAATACGGCGTGCCGTCGATGACGATGCGGCCGGCATCGGGGCGCGCGATGCCGGCGATCGCATTGGCGATGCTGGACTTGCCCGCGCCGCTAGGCCCGAACAGCGCGGTGACGCTGCCCTCGGACGCGAACGCGACGTCGAGGTCGAACGCGCCCTGCCTGCGGCGCACCTCGACTTCGAGCCGCGATCCCGGCGCCACCGGGTTTCAGCGACCGATCGCGCGCTCGACGCGGCGCGCGAGCCACTCGGCGAGCACGAGCATCGCGACCGCGAGGGCGAACGCGATGGCGACGAGGCGGGCGGCGACCGCGTCGCCGTCAGGTGTCTGCGTGGCGGTAAAGATCGCGAGCGGCAGCGTGCGCGTCTCGCCTTCGATGTTCGAGACGAAGGTGATCGTCGCGCCGAATTCGCCCAGGCTCGCCGCGAACGCGACGACCGCGCCGGACAGCACGCCAGGGAGCATGAGCGGAAGGGTCACCGACCGGAACGTGTCCCACGGCGCGGCACCCAGCGTCCGCGCCGCCTGTTCGAGCCCGGGATCGACCGCGTCGAGTGCGAGCCGGATCGCGCGGACCATCAGCGGGAACGACATCACCGCCGACGCGAGCGCGGCGCCCTGCGTCGTGAAGATCAACCGGAAGCCGAAGGTTGCGTCGAGCCAGTGGCCGATCGGACCGCGCGTGCCGAACAGGAGCAGCAGGAAGTAGCCGACGACGACCGGCGGCAGAACCAGCGGCATGTGCACCAGCGCGTTCACCGCCGCGTGACCGGGGAAGCGCACGCGCGCGAGCGTGTAGGCGACGGCCACCGCCAGCGGGAGGCTCACGGCGGTAGCCAGTGCGGCGACCTCCAGCGATAGCCGGAGTGCCTCGATCTCGACCGGCGTCACTGAACCTTCGGATCGGTGAAGCCGTGCCGGCGCAGGATCGCGCGCGCCTCCGGCCCCGCGAGGAACGCGAGGAGAGCGCGCGCCTCGTCGTCCGCACGGCCGGCGACCGCGGCGATCGGATAGACGATCGCGTTGTGGGAGCGGGCGGGGAATGCGCCCGCGACCTTCACCTTCGACGAGATCGCCGCGTCGGTCGAGTAGACGATCCCGGCGCCGACTTCTCCACGCTCGACGAACGCGAGCGCTGCGCGCACCGACTCCGCACGCACGAGCCTTGGCGCGACCGCGTCCCAGCCGCCGAGGTTCCGGAGCGCCTGTTCGGCGTAGCGTCCGACCGGCACGTGCGCGGGGTCGCCGGTCGCGATGCGCTGCCCGGCGAAGAACTTCGAGAAGTCGGTGCTCGCGTCGAGCGCGACCGTCGCCGGCCGGTCCGCCGGCACGACGACGACGAGGCTGTTGCTCGCGAGGTCGCGGCGGGAGTCCGCCTCGACCAGCTTGCGCGCGGCGAGGTAGTCCATCCACGCCTCGTCGGCGCTCGCGAAGATGCCGGCCGGCGCGCCCTGTTCGATCTGCTTCGCGAGCGTCGAACTCGCCGCGAACGAGAACTTCGGCACCCGGTGCCCCAGGGCGGTCCACGCCCGGCCGATCTCCTCGAACGCGTTGGTGAGGCTCGCGGCCGCGAACACGACGACCGGCGGCGCAGCGCGCGCCGGGAGCACCGCTGCGGCGGCGAGCACGAGCGAAGCGGCGACGAGGCGAAGGGCGCGCACGGGACGACTCCAGCTATATCCGGGTCGATACAGTATACCCGGGAATACAGTTGCGCGAGCCCGGCCGCCGCGACGCTTCCGTCCATTCCGCGCCGCGGCAGCGCGGGCCGCCGGGCAGGCGGTCCCGCTGGCGTAGAATGCTGATTTCGCTCGCGACTCTTGCCGGCATCCCGGTGTGCTGCACCCGCACCGGACGCCTCGGCCACCTCCCCGGAAGCCCGCCATGTCCAGCCCCGCCTACACTCCCGGCATCGAAATCCTCGGACCGGTCACGCCCGAGTACGCCGAGATCCTCACGCCCGCCGCGCTCGCGTTCGCCGCGAAGCTCGAGCGCGCGTTCGGACCGCGCCGCGCCGAACTCCTTGCGCACCGCGCCGCGCGCCAGGCCGAGTTCGACGCAGGCAAGCTGCCGGACTTCCTGCCCGAGACGCGCGCGATCCGCGAAGGGAACTGGACCTGTGCGCCGGTCCCCGCCGACATCGTGGATCGCCGCGTCGAGATCACCGGGCCGGTCGACCGCAAGATGATCGTCAATGCGTTGAACTGCGGCGCGAACGTGTTCATGGCGGACTTCGAGGACGCGAACACGCCGCGCTGGGACAACAACGTGCAGGGGCAGTTGAACCTGCGCGACGCGATCCGCCGGCGCATCGACTTCACCTCGCCCGAAGGCAAGGCCTACAAGCTGGGCGCGAAGACCGCGGTGCTGTTCGTGCGCCCGCGCGGCTGGCACCTGCCCGAGAAGCACGTGAAGATCGACGGCAAGCTCATCTCGGGCGGGCTGTTCGACTTCGCGATCTACGCGTTCCACAACGCGAAGGAACTGGTGGCCCGCGGTTCCGGACCGTACTTCTACCTGCCGAAGATCGAGGGCCACCTCGAGGCGCGCCTGTGGAACGACGTGTTCGTGATGGCCGAGGACGACCTGGGACTCGCGCGCGGCACGATCAAGGCGACGGTGCTGATCGAGACCATCCTCGCGGCGTTCGAGATGGACGAGATCCTGCACGAACTGCGCGAGCACTCGGCCGGACTCAACGCCGGCCGCT
>JADLBN010000310.1 GCA_020847675.1 Burkholderiales bacterium
GCCACGCTGCGGAAGTTCATGGCTTCACCTCGTGCTGGTGGATGGAACCGTTGGTCAACGGGCGTGCGGCCGGGACGATCGGCATTCGCCGAGCGCGCTGGCGAGCGCAGCGATGCCAGGGTCGATCCGCCCGGTCGCGATCGACGCGAAGCCGAGGCGCGCGTAATGCCGCGGCGGCCGGTCTCCGGCGAAGAACACGTCACCTGGCTCGATCAGCGTGCCTGCGCGCTCGGCGGCAGCCGCGAGTTCGCGGACGTCGACATCGTCGGCGAATCGCAGCCAGCACGACGACGCCCCCGCCGCCGTCGATACCGTCACGTCGGGCAGGTGGCGCGAGAGAGCCGCTGCGACTGCCGCACCCCGCTCGGCACAGGCGAGCCTCAGGCGGCGCAGGTGCGCGTCGTGGTAGCCCATCGCGAGAAACAGTCCGGTCGAGCGCTGGTTGTTCGCAGCCGGATGGCGAAGCATCAGCCGCCTCATCGCGCGCGCCTCGCGGATCAGATCGCGATGGGCGACGATGTAGCCCATGCGGATGCCGGGCGCCAGGGTCTTCGACAGGCTGCCTACGTAGACCACCCGACCCGAGCGGTCGAGGCTCTTGAGTGCCGGCAGCGCCCGCCCCTCGAGGCCGATCTCGGCCTCGTAGTCGTCCTCGATGAGCACGCGGTCGCGCGCCTGCGCCCACGCCAGCAGCGCCTCGCGCCGCTCCAGCGGCATCGTGACGTTGGTCGGGCACTGGTGCGAAGGCGTCAGCACGACGTATTCGCACGCGTCGAGCCCGGGCGAAAGCGCGAGACCCGAGGCGTCGAGCGGAAGCGCGACCACCGACGGCGTGCGTGCGGCGAGGATGTTGCGCGCGTCGGGATAACCTGGGTCCTCGATCCCGACCGTCGTGGCCGGGCCGACCAGGAGGGTCGCGAGCAGGAACAGGGCGTGCTGCGCACCGACCGTCACGAGGATTTCGTTCGCGCTCGCGAACACCCCGCGCCGCGCCAGGAGCCGGGTCTGGATCTGCTCGATCAGGAGAGGGTCGTCGCCGTCGATCAGGTCGCCCGCCCAGCCGCGCGCCTCGGCGCCGGAGAGCGCCTGGATGCTGCACTCGCGCCAGCCGGGAATGGGCAACAGCGCGGGGTCGATCTGCCCGTACAGGAACGGAAACGGATAGCGTTGCCAGTCGCGCGGCTTGGCGATGTTCCGCTGCTTCGCAACCGCGGTCTTGAACCGCCCGTCCCACGCCGCTTGCAGCGCGGTCGAGGAACCATCCGCCGGCGGGAGCGCGGCGCGCCCGGCGACGATCTCGGGGTTGACGAAATGGCCGCCACGGTTGCGCGGAACGAGGTAGCCCTCGCCGACCAGCCGCTCGTAGACGATCGAGACGGTGTTGCGCGCGACCCTCAGTTCCAGCGACAGCGCGCGCGTCGAGGGCAGGGTCGCGCCCGGGGGAAGGCGTCCGTCCAGGATCGCGCGGGTCAGCGCCTCGCGGATCTGGCCCTGAAGGGTCGAAGGCTTGCTTTCGAGGTTCGCCCCGCTCGCGCGGCTGCGCGCGTGTCCTGTGCCGCGCAGGAGCCCGTCGCCGGGGTTGCGCGCCCGGCCCTTCCGCCCCTCGGACGAGAGCTGGAGGAGCCGGCCCCACATGGGTGGGTCGGGTCGGGCGGTCATGGCGTCCGCGACGGTTCGATGGCCTGGTACCGGCATCTGGCCCCAACGGTCGGGGCACTCTGGCCCCATCGGGACCTCTTCCGGCAGCCGGCAGGAGCGTACCATTCCACAGTTCCTGCCGCGCGGCGTCGCGCGGCGCGTCACTGGAGGAGAACCATGGGCCACGCCGAATTCACGCTGCGCGACAAGGTCGAGGCGCGCCGCATCTCGCTCGAGGAACTGTGGATGCCGTTCACCCCCAACCGCGAATTCAAGGCCGATCCGAGGATGATCGTCCGCGCGGAAGGGATGTACTACTGGAACGACCGCGGCGAGAAGGTGATCGACGCGTCGTCGGGCCTGTTCTGCTGCGCGGCCGGTCACGGCCGCAAGGAGATCGCCGAGGCGGTCGGCCGGCAGCTCACCGAACTCGACTACGCGGCGCCGTTCATGCGCGGCCACCCGAAGCAGTTCGAGCTGGCCTCGCGCATCGCCGAACTCACGCCCGGAGACCTCAACCGCATCTTCTTCGGCAACTCGGGCTCCGAAGCGGTCGAGAGCGCGATGAAGATCGCGCTCGCCTACCACCAGGCGCGCGGCCAAGGCGGGCGAACGATCTTCGTGTCGCGCGAGCGTGCCTACCACGGCGTCAACTTCGGCGGTGTCGCGCTCTCCGGGCTGGTCAACAACCGCCGGAAGTTCGGACCGGGCCTCCCGGCCGCAGCGCACATGCGCCACACGCACATCAAGGAGAACTTCTTCGTGCCGGGGCAGGGCGAGCACGGCGCGGAACTCGCCGACGACCTGCAGCGCATGGTGAACCTGTTCGGCGCCGAGAACATCGCGGCGTGCTTCGTGGAGCCGATCGGGGGCTCGGCCGGAGCGCTGGTCCCGCCCAAGGGCTATCTCAACCGCCTGCGCGAGATCTGCGACCAGCACGGCATCCTGCTGGTGTTCGACGAGGTGATCACCGGCTATGGCCGCACCGGGCAGGCGTTCGCGGCGCAGAGTTTCGGAGTCACTCCGGACATGATCACCATGGCGAAGGCGATCACCAACGGCGCGCAGCCGATGGGCGTGGTCGCGGTCTCGGAGCGCATCCACGACACGGTGATGGCCGCCGCGCCGGAAGGCGCGGTCGAGTTCTTCCATGGATACACCTACTCGGGTCACCCGGCGGCCTGCGCGGCCGGCCTCGCGACCCTCGACATCTACAAGCGCGACGGGTTGTTCGAGCGCGGACGCGCGCTCTCGCCGTACTTCCTCGAAGGCCTGTTCTCGCTCAAGGACCTGCCGGTGGTGACCGACATCCGCGGCTACGGGATGCTCGGTGCGATCGACGTTGCCTCGGACGGCGTGCCCGGCCGGCGCGGCAACCTGTTCCAGAAGAAGCTGTTCGACAACGGGCTCAACCTCAAGACGACGGGCGACGTCGCAATCGTCGCCCCTCCGCTGATCGCGGAGAAATCGCACGTCGACACCATCGTCGACATCCTGCGCCGCACGCTTGCGGCGCTCTAGCCTCGCGACTTTCCACTCCCTGGGGGTACTGGTCATGAAACGCTGGATCATCGGAATCGCACTGGCCGCCGTCGCCTCGGCGCCGGCCTTCGCGCAGAAGGAAGTCACGATCGCCTATCAGGACATGGTCGTGCCGTACCGGATCGCGCAGGAGGCGAAGGAACTCGAGAAGGCGACCGGTTACAAGATCAACTGGAAGCAGTTCGGCGGCGGCGGCGAGGTCATCAAGGCGATGGCGTCGGGCGCGGTCCAGGTCGGCGAGATCGGCTCGGCGGGCATCTCGGCGGCGGTGTCGCGCGGCGAACCGCTCGAGGTGTTCTGGATCCTCGACGACATCGGCAGCGCCGAGGCGCTGGTCGCGAAGAACGGATCCGGCATCAACAGCGTGAAGGACCTGAAGGGCAAGACGGTCGCGGTGCCGTTCAACTCGACGACCCACTTCCACCTGATGGTCGCGCTGCAGCAGGCCGGCGTGAACCCCGCCGACGTGAAGATCCTGAACCTGCGGCCGCCCGAGGTCCGGGCCGCCTGGCAGCGCGGCGACATCCAGGCGACTTTCATCTGGAACCCGGTTCTCGACGAGGTGAAGAAGGACGGCAAGGTCATCCTGACCTCCGGCAAGATCTCGGCCGACACCGGCAAGGCGACGTTCGACGGGTTCGTGGTCAACAAGGAGTGGGCCAAGGCGAACAAGGACTTCCTGGTCAAGTTCGTGAAGATCCTCGCCGCCTCCGACGACAAGTACCGGAAGAACCACGCCAAGTGGACCGCCGGCTCGGACGAGGCGAAGGCGGTCGCCAAGTGGTCGGGGGCGAAGCCCGAGGACGTTCCCGCGGGCATCGCGCTCTACGCCTTCCCGACCGCGCAGGAACAGTCGGCCAAGTGGCTTGGCGGCGGCAAGAACAGCGTGGCCGCGAAGGCGCTGGCGGCGACGGCGGAGTTCCAGCTCTCGCAGAAACAGATCGAGAAGACGCTGCCTGACTACTCGGTCGCGGTCGATCCGACCTACGTGCAGAACGCGCTCAAGTAGCGTCCGGCCGACCGGAAATCCGACCCGGCCCCGTGACGGGCGCCGCCTGTGTGGCGCCAGTCGCGGGGCGTTTTCATGTCGTCGCGTCCAGACGTTCCCGGGGGTAGCATGGCGTTCGTCTCCCTCTCCACCCTCGGTTGCGCGTCGGCGGCCGGCCTCCCAGCGTGAGCAAGCTCGAGATCCGCGACCTCTCCGTCCACTACGCCGGCCGCGGCGGGAAGCCGACTCACGCCCTCGCCAACGTCGACCTCCGGCTCGACCCGGGCGACTTCGTCGTCGCGCTGGGAGCCTCGGGCTGCGGCAAGACGACGCTGCTCTCCTGCATCGCCGGCTTCATGGACTATTCGTCCGGCCAGATCCTGCTTGACGGAGAACGCGTGCAGGGACCCGGCGCCGACCGCGGCGTCGTGTTCCAGAAGCACGCGCTGATGCCCTGGCTCGACGTGGTGAACAACGTCGAATTCGGCCTGCGGATGCGCGGCGTGCCCAGGGCAGAGCGACGCCGCGTCGCGCTCGAGAAGCTGAAGCTGGTCGGCCTGGAGAAGTTCGCGGACTACCCGACCTACCAGATCTCGGGCGGGATGCAGCAGCGCGTGGGCCTCGCCCGGGCGCTCGCGAGCGACCCCGAGGTGATGCTGATGGACGAGCCGCTCGGCGCGCTCGACGCGCTGACGCGCGAGCAGATCCAGGAACTGATCCTCGACCTGTGGTGGCAGACGCGCAAGATGTTCTTCTTCATCACCCACAGCGTCGAGGAGGCGCTGTTCCTCGCGACCGAACTCATCGTGATGACGCCCTCGCCGGGTCGCATCGCGCACCGCTACAAGCTCGACTTCGGCAAACGTTTCATCGAGTGCCGCGACGCGCGCAGGGTGAAGTCCGACCCCGAGTTCATCCGGCTGCGCGAGGACGTGCTGCACCTGATCCACGCGGCGTCGCCCGCGCAGGAAGCGGCCGCCTGATGGCGACGCCACGCGCCGCCAAGCCGCCCGCCGGTTTGGAAGCAGGGTCTGACCCTGCTTTCCGGTCGAAGGACGCCGCACCGCGCACCAAGACGGTGGCCGGATACTCGATCCCGGGCCAGGGATCGAGCACGGCCATCTCGATCGTCACCGTGGTCGTGCTGCTGGCGCTGTGGTGGGTGGCGACGCATTACGGCTGGATCCGCGATCTGTTCCTTCCCACGCCCGAGAAGATCGTCAAGAGCTTCGGCGACGCCTGGCGCGGCGATATCCAGGGCGGCAAGCCGCTCCCCGAGCACTTCTGGGCGAGCCTGTGGCGGGTGTTCGCGGCGTTCGTGTTCGCGATCCTGACTGCCATCCCCGCCGGCATCGCCATGGGAGTGTCGCGCATCGCGCGCGGCGTCCTCGACCCGCCGATCGAGTTCTATCGGCCGCTGCCGCCGCTCGCCTACCTGCCGCTGATCGTCATCTGGTTCGGCATCGACGAGACGGCGAAGATCGTGCTGATCTATCTCGCCTGCTTCGCTCCGCTCGCGATGTCGGCGCGGGCCGGCGTCAAGGGCGTGATGATCGAGCAGATCAACGCCGCGTACTCGATGGGCGCCTCGCGCTGGCAGGTGATCTGGCACGTGATCATCCCGGGCGCGATGCCGGAGATCTTCACCGGCATGCGCATCGCGATCGGCTTCGGCTGGACCACGCTGGTCGCCGCCGAGATGGTCGCGGCCACCGAGGGCCTCGGCCAGATGGTGCTGAACGCCTCGAACTTCCTGCGCACCGACGTGGTGATCATGGGCATCGTCGTGATCGGGGTCGTCGCCTACCTGTTCGACCTGTTCATGCGTTACGTCGAGCGCGTTGTCGTGCCCTGGAAGGGCAAGGCCTGACCTCCGATCCCGCGGAGGTCCCGCGGACGGGAGGGCAGTCCGCAGGACCTCCGTGGGATCGGAGGTTGGGGTGTTGCGGCGCAGCAGGCCGCGGCAGCCACGGAAAGCTGCCGGACGACCGGCGCGCCCGGCCTTTCGTCGGACCTGTTTGACACGCGCTGTGCCGGATTGCAACGCTCGGGGCTGTCATGGCCTCCCGGATCCACCTCCAGAGACTGGTCGAGCGCGCGCGGTTCCTGCCGCCGCTTCCCGCAGCGATCGCGTATCCCTGCGATGCGGACACGCTCGCTCTCGCGCTGGCGGGCGCTTTCGCGGGCTACCTCGCGCCGACGCTCGTGGGCCCGCAGTCGCGCATCCGGGACGCTGCCGTGCGCGCCGGCATCGATGTCTCGCGTCTGCCGATCGTCGACACGCCCGACGACGCGCCAGCCGCTGCGCGACGGTCGGCCGAACTCGCGCGCGACGGACAGGTGGACGCCATCGTCAAGGGCACGCTCGCCGACGGAGAACTCCTCGCGCCGGTGGCAGCGCCGGACGGCGGCCTGCGGACTGCACGGAGGCTATCGCACGCGACGCTGCTCGACGTGCCGGGTCGCGCCGAGCCGCTGGTCGTCGCGGACGACCGGCTGAACGTCAACCCGCCGCTCGCGGCCAAGCGCGACATCCTCGTCAACTCCGCGGGCATGGCAGTCGCGCTGGGCATCGCGGCCCCGTCCGTCGCCCTGCTGGCCGCAGTCGATGCGCCGTCGGCGGCGTTTCCCTCGACGGCCGACGCCCGCGCACTCAGGTCCATGGCGGCGAACGGCGCGTTCCACGGCGCGCGGGTCGAAGGCCCGACGACGCCGGACGCCGCGCTCGCCGCGCCTGCGAACGTGCTGATCGCGCCGTCGATGGAGTCCGCGGTCATGGTCGTGCGGACGCTGGCCGGTGCCACCGGCGCGCTCGCAGCCGGGCTGGTCCTGGGGGCGCGCGTGCCTGTCGTGATCGCCCGGCGCCGCGAGACGATGGAGAGCCGGATTGCTTCCTGCGTGCTCGCCTCGCTCGTGGCGCAGGCGGTGCGTCCGCGGCGCGATGCGCCGGCGCACGCAGGTGCGGGCCCTGAGGAGGCAGCCACGGCCGCGGCGTAGGAGTCAAGGCGGCGTCGACATACCGGCGCGCGTCCGGCCAGGCTGCGGGCCGCAGAGCACAAGGCCGGTAGCGGTTTCACCGTCGGCCGCCTCCGGTCCCACTACCCGCAATCGGCGATTGACCGCATCATGGCGGCTTTCGTCCGCCTTCCGCACGCCCCGCCTTGACGTCCCGTCTCGTCCGATTCCTTCCGTTCCTCGCGTGGCGGCACAAGATCACGGCCGCGACGCTCGGCGCGGACGCCCAGGCCGGCCTCGTGGGCGCGCTCGTCGTGCTGCCGCAGGGCGTGGCCTACGCGACGCTGGCCGGCCTTCCGCCGCAGCACGGCCTCTACTGCGCGATGGTGCCGGCCATCGTCGCCGCGCTGTGGGGCTCCTCCTGGCACCTGATCAGCGGACCCACCAACGCGCTGTCGCTGGTGGTCTTCGCGACGGTCGCGCCGCTCGCGACGCCCGGCAGCGCCGACTACGTGACGCTCGTGCTGACGCTGTGCCTGCTGGTGGGCGCGGTCCAGTTCGCGATGGGGCTCGCCAGACTCGGGACGCTCGTCGACTTCATCTCCCACACGGTGATCGTCGGCTTCACCGCTGGCGCGGCGCTCCTGATCGTCGCCGCGCAGTTCCACAACTTCTTCGGGATCTCCATTCCGCAGGGCACCGGATTCTTCGGCAGCCTGCACGTCCTCGCGCGCTCGATCGGGAAGATCGATCCCTGGATCACCTCGACCGGCGCGATCACGATCGCGGTCGCGCTCGCGTCGCAGCGCTGGCTGCCGCGCATCCTGCCTCCGATGATCGTGGCGATGGTCGCGGGCAGCGTGTTCGCGTGGATCCTCGGGCAGGCCGGCATCGCGCGCGTGCCCACCATCGGCGACCTGGGTTCCGACCTTCCGCCGCTCTCCCTTCCCTCGTTCGATCCGGACACCTGGGCGCGTCTCGCGCCCGCCGCCCTCGCGCTCACGGTCCTCGGGCTCACCGAGGCGGTATCGATCGCCCGCGCGATGGCGCTGAAGACCGGCCAGCGCATCGACGGGAGCCAGGAGTTCATCGGGCAGGGACTGTCGAATCTCGCCGGCGCGTTCTTCTCGGCCTACCCGTCATCGGGATCGTTCAACCGCAGCGGCCTCAACCTGCAGGCCGGCGCGCAGACGCCGATGGCGGCGGTCGCCTCCGCGATCGCGCTCGTGCTGGTCGTGGTCGTCGTCGCGCCGCTCGCCCGTTTCCTCCCCTACGCGGTGATGGCGGCGCTGCTGTTCATCGTCGCCTTCGGCCTGTTCGACTTGGCCGAGATGCGGCGCATCGTGCGCACCAGCCGTTCCGAGACGCTGGTGCTCGCGGTCACCTTCGTCGCGACGCTCGCCACGCCGCTCGAGTACGCGATCCTGTTCGGCGTGATGGCGTCGCTGCTCGTCTACCTCAACCGGACGACCCAGCCGAACGTCACGCCGGTGCTGCCCGACCCGTCCACGCCGTTGCGCCGCTTCGACGCCGCGCCGGACCCGGCACGCCGGTGTCCCCAGCTGGAGATCCTCCGCCTCGACGGCTCGCTCTTCTTCGGCGCCATCGAGCACGTCCGCGACGAGATCGAGACGGCGCGCGCTGCGCGCCCCGGCGCGAAGCACATGCTGCTCGTCGGCAGCGGCGTCAACTTCATCGACGTCGCCGGATGCGAGTTCCTGGTGCACGAAGCCGCGGCGTCGCGCGAGGCGGGCGTGACGCTGTACGCGACCGGCCTCAAGGCGCCGGTGCGCGACGCGCTGGAGCACGGGGGCTTCCTCGAATCGTTCGGAAGCGAGCGCGTGTTCGACGCCAAGGCGGACGCGATCCGCCTGGTCTACGCGAGGCTCGACGTTCCGACCTGCCGCGAGTGCAGGCTCCGCGTGTTCACCGAGTGCGCGGTCCGGCTGCCGGACGGGACGCCGCGCGCGGATTGAATGCGCGCGGCCACCGCCGCCGCTCAACGCTTGAACAGCCCGCGCAGGATCGGCGTGAGCGGATCGACCGCGGGCGCATTCGGCGACGCCGGTGACGCCGACTGCACCTTGCCGCCTGCCCGTGCCGTCGCGCAGGGCGATTTGTCGTCGCCGGCGTTGAGCAGCGGCGACGCGAGCAGCGACCAGCCTCCTGAGGCGACCGCGCCTCCGATCGTGGCCGCGGCCTTCGCCGCTCCCAGCGTGTCGAGGCGATACGAAGGCTTGCGGATCGGGCCGGTCACCCGGATCACGTCGGCGATCTCGGCGGTCGGCAGCGACGCGATCTTGCGCGCGCGCGGGCGCACCAGCAGGTCGAGCGTCTGGTCCCTCAGGTCGATCGTGCCCGAGGCGGACACGGTGAGCCGCGAAGTCTCGACCGCAATCGTGCGGTCGGCGTGCGCCACGCCGCCCTGCACGGCGAGCCGCACCACCGCGCACTGGACGTCGGTCGAAGGGTCGACGCGCCGGAACGGGTTCACCGCGTCGAAGATGCGCGTCATCGCGTCGCCGCCCGCGTCGAGCGCGATGCCGCGCACGCGCATGGGCCCCATCTCGGCACGGATCGTGCCGCTCGACCCCGCGACGAAGCCCGAGGCGTCCCTGGCGGGTCCCTGCAGGTCGATGGCGAAGGCCGTTGCGCCGCCGTTGACGAGCTTGCCAGCCTCGAGCTTCGGCGCAGCGCGCGCGAGCTCGATTCCGCGGCCGTCGGCGACGATGCGCCCGCGGCCGCTCGCCGCATCGGCGTGGACCCGTGCCGTGATGGTGCCGCCACCGAAGGCGAGGTCGACGGGATCCGCCGCGAGCTTGCCGCGGTCGACGACGACGCGCCCGCGCAGGGCGGTCGCCTCGAATCCGCCAGGGAGCGCCAGCCGGTCGATCACGAAGTCGACGTCGGCATCGAGCTTCGCGAGCCGCGACACCGGCGGCTCGCCGCCGGTCGGCGGAGCAGGCGTGCCGGTCTGCGGCGCCGACGAAGGCACTTCGCGCGCGAGGTCAACGAGGTCCGCGTGCAGGCGACCTTCGAGCTTCGGCACCTTGCCACGCAGGTCGACCGTCAGGGTGCCGTCGAACTTCGAGTTCGCCACCGATCCCGCGATCCCGTCGAACGTCACCTGCTTCTCGCGTGCTTCGACGCGCCCGGACACACGCCCCTCGTCCGCGGCGAGCCGCGGCGCGCGGTGCCGGAGCCACTGGCTGTCGCGGCTCCATGCCACTGCCGCGTCGGCGACGACGCCGACCCCGCTGTCGCGCTGCTCCACTCGCCCTTTCGCGCTCAACGCCACGCCTCCGCCGGCGATGCGCGCGTCGACCTCGAACGGAACGCGATTGCGCGCGAAGACCACCGGGTCGCCGGTCGTTGCGTCGATCGACCAGCGCACGCCGTCGGCATCGACCGCTCCCTTCCAGGCGTAGCGTCCCTCGGTCGCCGGCGACACCTCGAAGCGCGGAATCGCCATCGTCGTCGCGTCCCCGCCGGCCGCCCGCCAGCTCGCCTTGCCGTCGACCAGGGCAACCGTTCCCGCGAGCCGCAGCAGCATGGCTCCGCCCTGCGACGGTGTCGCCGATGTCGAAGCGGTCCCGGGCGACGTGAAGGTCCAGTTCCCTCGCCCGTCCTTCGCGGTCTCGAGCGCGAGGTCGAGGCCATCGACCTCGAGCGACTCGACCACGATCGTGCGCGAGCGCAGGAGCGGGAAGATCGAGACTGCGCCCCTCACCGAGCGGGCGACGACCAGGTTCGGCCTCGACGCGCCGGGCGGATTGGCGAGGGCCACGTCCTGCGCCACCAGCGAGAGCCGCGGCCACAGATCGACGGAAAGCGCGCGCACCGACATCTGCCGTCCGGTCATCCTGGCGACCTCCGACTCGGCGTGGCGACGGATCGCGTCGGTGTCGATCAGCGCGTGCGCGACCAGCGCAGCAACCAGCAAGAGTGCGACGAGGGCGCCACCGGCTACGGCGATCCATCGCAGCGGTCGCATCGGTCGGCGTCTCCCGAACCTGTGCGTTCTCTCGCCCGTCGCGCGTCAGGACTTGCGCGAACGTCGCCGGGCCGGTGCACCGGCCCCGGCAACGCAATCGACGAAGTATCGTCTGCGACCGCCATCCTCTTCCTCGACCAGGCCGTGGATGTCGGTGTCGAAGCCGGGGAAGCGCTCGTTGAAGTCGCGCGCGAACTGCAGGTACTTGACGATCTGTCGGTTGAAGCGCTCGCCCGGGATCAGGAGCGGAATGCCGGGAGGGTAGGGCGTCACCAGCGCGCTCGTGACCCGGCCCTCGAGGTGATCGATCTCGATGCGTTCGATCTCCCGGTGCGCCATCCGGGCGAACGCGTCGGCCGGCTTCATCGCCGGCTCGAGGTGCGACACGTACATCTCGGTGGTGATCCGCCCGATGTCGTTGGCGCGGTAGATGCCGTGGATCGCGTCGCACAGCTCCCGCAGTCCGACCTTCTCGTAGCGCGGGTGCGCGGCGACGAATTCCGGCAAGACGCGCCACAGCGGCAGGTTGCGGTCGTAGTCGTCCTTGAACTGCTGCAGCTCGGTCACCATCGAGTTCCAGCGGCCCTTGGTGATGCCGATGGTGAACATGATGAAGAACGAATAGAGGCCGGTCTTCTCGACGATGATGCCGTGCTCCGACAGGTACTTGGTGACGATCGCCGCCGGGATGCCGGGATCGGCGAAGTCGCCGTCGACGTTCAGACCCGGAGTCAGCACCGTGGCCTTGATCGGGTCGAGCATGTTGAACCCTGGCGCGAGATCGCCGAACCCGTGCCAGCGCTCGTTCGCGTGGAGCATCCAGTCGTCGCGGCTGCCGATGCCCTCGGGGACCAGGTGGTCCGGGCCCCAGACCTTGAACCACCACGAGTCGCCGAACTCGTGGTCGATCTTGCGCATCGCGCGCCGGAAGTCGAGCGCCTCGCGGATCGACTCCTCGACCAGCGCGGTGCCGCCCGGAGGCTCCATCATCGCCGCCGCGACGTCGCAGGACGCGATGATCGCGTATTGCGGCGAGGTCGAGGTGTGCATGAGGTACGCCTCGTTGAACCGGAACCGGTCGAGCTGGCGCGTCTCGGAGTTCTGCACCAGGATCTGCGACGCCTGCGAGAGGCCGGCCAGGAGCTTGTGCGTCGACTGGGTCGAGAACACCAGCGCGTCCTTCGACCGCGGCCGGTCGTCGCGGCCTATGGCGTGCATCCCGTGATAGAAGTCGTGGAACGCCGCGTGCGGCAGCCACGCCTCGTCGAAATGGAGCGTGTCGATGCGGCTCCCGGTCAGCTCCTTGATCGTGTCGACGTTGTACACCACGCCGTCGTAGGTGCTCTGCGTGATCGTGAGGATGCGCGGCTTGGTCTTCACGTCGCGCGCGAACGGGTGCGCCCGGATCTTGCGCTCGATGTTCTCCCAGCGGAACTCGTCCTTCGGGATCGGACCGATGATGCCCAGGTTGTTGCGCGTCGGCGTGAGGAACACGGGAATCGCGCCGGTCATGGTGATCGCGTGCAGGATCGAGACGTGGCAGTTGCGGTCGACCACGACGATGTCGCCAGGCGCCACGGTGGCGTGCCAGACCATCTTGTTCGACGTCGAGGTGCCGTTGGTGACGAAGAACAGGTCGTCGGCGTTGAAGATACGCGCCGCGTTGCGCTCGGAGGCGGCGACCGGACCCGAGTGGTCGAGGAGCTGCCCGAGTTCGTCGACCGCGTTGCAGACGTCGGCGCGCAGCAGGTTCTCGCCGAAGAACTGGTGGAACATCTGGCCCACCGGGCTCTTGAGGAACGCGACGCCGCCGGAGTGCCCCGGGCAGTGCCACGAGTAGCTGCCGTCGCTCGCATAGTGGACGAGCGCGCGGAAGAACGGCGGCGCGAGCCCCTCGAGGTAGGTCTTCGCCTCGCGGATGATGGGCCGCGCGACGAACTCCGGCGTGTCCTCGAACATGTGGATGAAGCCGTGCAGCTCGCGCAGGATGTCGTTGGGCAGGTGCGAACTGGTGCGAGTCTCCCCGTACAGGTAGATCGGTATGTCGGCGTTGCGCAGCCGGATCTCGCGGATGAAATGGCGCAGGTTGAGCACCGCCGGTCCGAGCTCGGGGCCCGAACTGAACTCCTCGTCGTCGATCGACAGGATGAACGCGGAGGCGCGCGACTGCTGCTGCGCGAACTGCGCGAGGTCGCCGTAGCTCGTCACGCCGAGCACCTCGGCGCCCTCCGCCTCGATCGCGCGAGCGAGGGCCCGGATGCCCAGGCCGCTCGCGTTCTCGGAGCGGTAGTCTTCGTCGATGATGACGACGGGGAAGCGGAATTTCATCGAGGTTCCTCGGTAGGGCGTGGCCTGACGGTCCGGATGCCGGCCACCTTCCGGCGGCCCGCGCCGGATTGTCGCGCGTCTTCACCGCGCGCGCGATGGCTTGGACCGCAAATTCGACCGCCGGTGCCGCGGCGGCGACCTCCGGCGCCACATCCACCGGCGGTGTCAGACACGGTGTCAGACACCGTGTCAGACACCGTGTCTGACACCGCCCTGGCTTCAGAGCCGGGAGAGGACGATCCCGCCCGCCCAGGCGAGGAGCCCGAGCCCGAGCGGCGTGCGGATGCGGTGACCGCCCGGCAGGTTCTTCTCGATCGCCATGGCCGCGGCGATGGCGAGCATCCAGCCGGGGTTGCCCATCCCGACGACGAAGGTGACGAGCATCAGCGCCCAGCAGCAGGCGACGCAGAATGCCCCGTGGTCGAAGCCGAGCCGGAACGCCTCGGGCAGCGGGCGGGCGCCGTGCCAGTGCGCGTTGACGAAACCGAACGGCGTGCGGCAGCGCTCGAGGCATCGGTACTTGAGCGCCGAGAACTGGAACGCGCCGGCCGCGGCGAGGACGAGCGCTCCGATGAGCCAGGCGTGCGCAACGAGCCATGGCGAGCCCGCCGCGAGCGTCCGGATCCCGGTATCCGCGGCGTGCGCCGCCACCCCGAACGCCATCCAGGCGGCGGCGTAGCCCGCGAGCACGAGGCCGACGAGCCGGCTCGCGTCGGCCCGATCGGCGACCGCGCGCCGGAAAGTGGTCACGAGCGGGAGCGCGGTCGGCACCATCATCGCCGCGATCATCAGGAGCCAGGCAAGCGCGGCGGCGAGCGCGGGCACGAGGATTTCGCCCCCGGGGACGGCGCGGCACAGCGGCGAGAGAGCGAGCGTGTCGCCCCAGCCGCCGTGGTCGAGCCAGCCGCGCCAGGGACTCGCGCTCCACAGCGCGAGCAGCGCCCACGCCGGCACGGCGACGCCCGCGACGAGAAGGGTCGCGAGCCGTCTCGCATCGCGGCTGCGCGACGTCGCGTTCACTGCACCGCTTCCGGTCACGCCGTCTCGGGCCTGGGCCGCGGCCGCGCCGTGTTTCGGGAGCTAGGACTGGAACACGAACGTGCTCTGCAGCGCGTTGTGGCCCTTGAGGTCGAGGTCGATGCCGAGCTTGGCGTTCTTCGACCGGTAGCTCGTCGCCTTGCCGACGAACACCGGCGCCCCCGGCACCGTCGAGAACACCGTCTCCGCCAGCGTGGTCGTGGCGCCGCTGGCGCTCTTGTACGGCTCGAGTTCGGCGTGGCCGACACTGCCGATGCGGATGGTTCCGTGCCCGCCGTGCACCTCGAAGCTGATCGGCACCTTCTCGACCGAGACCACTTCGCCGACGAGTTTCGCGAGATCGGCGACCGGGCCACCCTTCTTGCCGGTGTAGACGGCCAGCAGCGCCTGCTCCTGGTCGTGCGAGACGCGCTCGTCCAGGTACACCGCGGCCTTCCAGTTGCCCTTCAGGATGTTGCCCGGCACGTGCGCGATCATCGCGATCGTGCGGCCGGAAACGTCGACGCCGTCGACCTTGCCCTTGTCGATGTGCCAGGCGACGATCGTGTCGCAGGTGCCGTAGTCGGGGTCCTCTCCGATCCAGCAGGGACACAGCACGCGACAGTTGCAGACTTCGAGGAGACGACCTTCGAGATGGTAGGACATGAGGCCTCCTGCATCGGGTGGTGGGAAGCCGGCACCCGGAGCGTGTGGCCCCGGGGAAGGTGATCCTACGCTCGCGCCGCCGCGAGAGCCAAGCGGATTATTCGTGCCGGCGGGCGGGGCTACCGGCGCCCGCCCGCGAGCGCGGCCGACCGCGGGTGGGCGCGGAGCCGCGCCATCGCCCAGACCCCGACGGCGGGGCCGATCGCCAGCGGCACGAACGCGTAGCGCCAGCCGAGCGAGGCGACCAGGAGCGGCATCAGGTGGATCGTCGCGAGCGTCAGCGTGAAGCCCAGCGCCGTCTGCAGCGTCAGCATCGTGCCGACGCGCGACTTGTCGGCGAGTTCGGCGATCGACGCGGAGAACTGCGCCGAGTCGGCGACGATCGCGATGCCCCAGACCAGGCAGACGGCGACGAGGATCGCCGGCGGTCCGCCGAACAGCGTGCCGATGGCCGCGGCGCAGCTCCCGGAGATCGCCATCGCGACGATGGTGAGCGTCGTGCGGCCGAGGCGATCGGCGAGGTACCCGGCGCCGACGCAGCCGATCGCGCCGGCCCCGATCGTCGCGAACGCCGCGAGCTTCGCCGCGGTCGGCGCCACGTCCCCGGGCATCGTCTGCGCGAAGCTCGCGCCGAGGAACACGCCGATCCAGGCCCACATCGCGTAGAGCTCCCACATGTGCCCGAGGTAGCCCAGGTTCGCGAGACGCAGCGGAACGTCGCGCCACGCGTCGAGGATCGCGCGCGGGTCGAAGCGCGGCGCGGCGGTGCGGTTCGGGCCGACGCCCGCGACGCCGATCAGCACGGCGGCCGCCAGCGCGGCGACCGACGATGCCGCCACCGGAATGCGCCAGTCGATGCCGCCGAGCGCGCTGAACAGGTGGGGAGAGGCGGATCCCAGCGTCAGTGCGCCGACCAGGATGCCCACCATCAGGCCCATGTCGCCGTCGGCCCAGGTCGCCGCGAGCCTCATGCCGACCGGGTAGACGCCGGCCATCGCCATCCCGGTCGCGAACCGGATGGCCGGCATCGCCCACGACGCCGGATCGACGACGAGCAGCAGCGCGTTGGCCGCCGCGCCGAACGCGGCGCTGCCGGCGAGGAAGCGGCGAAGTTCGAGGCGATCCGCCAGGCCGAAGTACGCCGAGACGAGGCAGCCGGCGACGAAACCCAGTTGCACACCGGAGGTCAGCGCCGACTGCATGAAGCCGGACAGCCGGTACTGGTCAACGAGTTGGGGCACCACCGCCGACGCCGAGAACCACAGCGCCATCGCCATCACCTGGCAGACGGCGAGGATCGCGATCGACGCGCGCTTCGACATGGGCTCCCCGCGTTCGCGCGTCCGGGCGTGCGCCCGGACCGGTGTTCCCTGCCGCCCCCGGCTGCCGCCGCGATCAGATCTTCGGGAGCGTGACGCCCTGCTGCTTCTGGTACTTGCCGCCGCGGTCCTTGTACGAGGTCTCGCAGACCTCGTCCGACTCGAAGAAGATCACCTGCGCGACGCCCTCGTTGGCGTAGATCTTCGCCGGCAGCGGCGTGGTGTTGGAGAACTCGAGCGTCACGTAGCCCTCCCATTCGGGCTCGAACGGCGTGACGTTGACGATGATGCCGCAGCGCGCGTAGGTGCTCTTGCCGAGGCAGATGGTGAGCACGTTGCGCGGGATGCGGAAGTACTCGACCGTGCGCGCGAGCGCGAACGAGTTGGGCGGGATGATGCAAACGTCGCCCGAGAAGTCGACGAACGACTTCTCGTCGAAGTCCTTGGGATCGACGATGGTCGAGTTGATGTTGGTGAAGATCTTGAATTCCTGCGAGCAGCGGATGTCGTAGCCGTAGCTCGACGTTCCGTAGCTCACGATGCGCCGGCCGACGACCGAGCGCACCTGCCCGGGCTCGAAAGCCTCTATCATCCCCTGCGCCGCCATGCGGCGGATCCATTTGTCGGACTTGATCACGTCGGCACCATCCTCGTGCAGAAAGTCGGCGCGCGACGAAGCCGGTCGGCCACGCCTTGCTCGCGGTCCTTCCTGAACCGGACGCCGGACTTGGCGCGCCGAGGGGCGCGGAGCGCCGCTCCAACGCGGTGAGTCGGGCGGCGCGGACGTCCCGCACGCGCGCCCGGGTCTTCGTCGAACAGGGCGACGGACTTGGCGCGTCGAGGGGCGCAAAGCGCCGCTCCAACGCGGTGAGGCCGGCGGCCCGGACGTCCCACACGCACGCCCGGGTCTTCGTCGAACAGGGCGACGGACTTGGCGCGTTGAGGGGCGCGGAGCGCCGCTCCAACGCGGTGAGTCCGTCGCCGACTATTGAATTTCACGTGTTCTGGACGACGATCGACGGGAACTTCGACGAGAAGTCCTCGGCCTTCTGCGCAACCGCGACCGCGACCTTGCGCGCGATCTGCTTGTAGGCCTGCGCGACCGGGCCGTCGGGGTCCGCGACGACCGTCGGCCGGCCGGAGTCGGCCTGCTCGCGGATGCGGATGTCGAGCGGCAGGCTGCCGAGGAACGGCACGCCGTAGTCGCGGCACATCTTCTCGCCGCCGCCGGAGCCGAAAATCGGTTCGGCGTGGCCGCAGTTGGAGCAGACGTGGATCGCCATGTTCTCGACGATGCCGACGATCGGCACGCCGACCTTCTCGAACATCTTGAGGCCCTTGCGCGCGTCCAGGAGCGCGATGTCCTGCGGCGTCGTCACGATCACCGCGCCGGTGACGGGCACCTTCTGCGACAGCGTGAGCTGGATGTCGCCGGTGCCCGGGGGCATGTCGACGACGAGGTAGTCGACCTCGCGCCAGTTGGTGTCCTTCAGGAGCTGCTCGAGCGCCTGCGTCACCATCGGTCCGCGCCACACCATCGGCGTGTCGACGTCGATCAGGAAGCCGATCGACATCGCCTGCACGCCGTAGGCCTCGAGCGGCTCGAGCGTCTTGCCGTCCTTCGACTCCGGCCGCCCGTGGATGCCGAGCATCGTCGGCTGCGACGGGCCGTAGATGTCGGCGTCGAGCACGCCGACAGTCGCGCCCTCGGCCGCCAGCGCGAGCGCGAGGTTGACCGCGGTGGTGGACTTGCCCACACCGCCTTTGCCGCTCGCCACGGCGACGATGTTTTTCACGCCCGGCACGAGTTTCACGCCGCGCTGCACCGCGTGCGAGGTCACCTTCTGCCCCACCGTGACGCTCACCCGGCCGATTCCGGGCATGGCCGCGAGCGCGTCGGCGACCTGGCGACGGATCGCGTCGTGCTGGCTCCGCGACGGGTAGCCGAGCAGGAGATCGACGTCCACGTCGGACCCGGCGACGGTCAGTTTGCGCACCGCCTTGCCGGTCACGTAGTCGCGAGCGGTGTTGGGATCGACCAGGCCCTTGAGGACGGCCCGGACGTCGGCTTCTGCGATCGGCATGGCTTCGCGGCCCGCGTTCGCGGGCGTCGTGTACGGAAGGATGGCCGATTCTAGCCGATCCGGCGCGCCGCTCTCTTGACGCGGAGCAGGCGTCGCGCGCGCCCTGCTAGAATTCATCGCTTCCCCCTGACCGCCGCAAGGTCTTCGCATGTCGCGCGCCCGCCGGACGTTGTTCGTCACCACGGCCCTGCCGTACGCGAACGGTCCGTTCCACATCGGCCACATCATGGAGTACATCCAGGCCGACATCTGGGTCCGCTTCCAGCGCATGCGTGGCGCCGACGTGCACTTCGTGTGCGCGGACGACGCGCACGGCGCGCCGATCATGCTGAAGGCCGAGGGCGAGGGCGTCACGCCGCAGGCGCTGGTCGCGCGCGTCGCGGCGACGCGGCCGAAGGCGCTGGCGGGCTTCCACCTGAGCTTCGACCACTGGCACTCGACCGACTCGCCCGAGAACGTCGAGCTGTCGCAGGACGTCTACCGCCGGATCAAGGCGCGCGGCCTCGTCTACGGCAAGCCGGTCGAGCAGTTCTACGATCCGGTCAAGGCGATGTTCCTGCCCGACCGCTACATCAAGGGCACCTGCCCGAAGTGCGGCGCGAAGGACCAGTACGGCGACGCGTGCGAGAACTGCAGCTCGACCTACGCGCCGACCGATCTCGTCGATCCCTACTCGACGCTGACCGGCGCGAAGCCGGAACTGCGCACCTCCGAACACCTGTTCTTCAAGCTGTCCGACCCGTCGGTCGTCGCGTTCCTGCGCGAGTGGACCGCGGACGAAGGCCGGCTGCAGCCCGAGGTGCGCAACAAGGTGCGCGAGTGGCTGGGCAGCGATGGCGGCGAGAGCAAGCTCGCCGACTGGGACATCTCGCGCGACGCGCCCTACTTCGGCATCGGGATCCCGGACGCGCCGGGCAAGTACTTCTACGTGTGGCTCGACGCGCCGATCGGCTACCTCGCGAGCCTCATGGCGCATCTGCGGTCGAGACAGGTCGACTTCGCGGCGTTCCTCCAGGACCCGGCTCTCGAGCAGGTGCACTTCATCGGCAAGGACATCGTGTACTTCCACACGCTGTTCTGGCCGGCGATGCTGAAGGTCGCGGGCGCGCCGTACAAGGTACCCGACCGCGTGTACGTGCACGGCTTCATCACGTTCCTGAACGAGAAGATGTCGAAGTCGCGCGGCACGGGCATCAGTCCGGAGCGTTACCTCGACCTCGGCATGAATCCCGACTGGCTGCGCTATTACCTGGCGGCCAAGCTCAACGACCGCGTCGAGGACGTCGACTTCAATCCCGACGACTTCGTCGCTCGTGTCAACAGCGACCTCGTGGGCAAGTACGTGAACATCGCGAGCCGCGCGGCGACGTTCCTGTCGAGGCACTTCGACGGACGCCTCCGCGACGGCGGTGCGGATCGCTCCGCGTGGTGGCAGGCACTCGCGGGCGACGCCTCCGCCGAGATCGCCGCGTGGCTCGACGGCCGCGAGTACGGCAAGGCCGTGCGCCGCGCGATGGAGCTCGCCGACGCGGTCAACCGCCACTTCGACGAGAAGCAGCCCTGGCTCCTCGCGAAGGACCCGGCGAAGCGCGACGAACTGCACCGCGTGTGCAGCGACTGCGTCGTCGCGTTCCGCAACCTCTCCGTTTACCTCGCGCCGATCCTGCCGGCGACCGCGCGCAAGGCGGCGGCGTTCGTCGGGCTCGACCGCGAGTTCGCGTGGTCCGATCTGGACGCGCCGGTCGCGCGCATCGGCGCCTACGAGCACCTGATGGCCCGGATCGACCCGAAGGTGGTCGACGCGCTGATCGCGCCGCCGGCCGCGAAATCCGCACCGGCGGCGCCCTCCTCCGCGCAAGCCTCGAAGACCGCGACCGCGCAGGCGCCGGCCGCGCC
>JADLBN010000311.1 GCA_020847675.1 Burkholderiales bacterium
GCGGGCGAGGGCTCGGCCGCGCCGGCTTCCGTAGCGGCCGCGGGCTTCGGCCCCGCGGAAGGCGCGGCCGTGCGCGGCGCCTGCGCCACCGGTGCGGCGACGGGCGGGGGCAGGTCCGCCAGCGCCACCAGGGAGGGCTTCGCCGCGGCCTTGATCTCTCCCCCGAGGTCGAAGATCTCGCCGGGACCGGGCTGGATCTTGGTGACCGGCGATCGCGGCGCGACGTGGGCGACGAGCCCCGAATTCTCGAGGATCGGGATCAGGCCGCCCGCGTTGCCCGACTCGCCGCGCAGCACGAATTCGCGTTCGCGGTCGCGTCCCCTGGGAAGGGTCCGGACCTCGAGCTGCGTCACCCAGGTGTCGTCGGGAAGCACCGTGCTCATCGTGTCCAGCACGCGCACGATCGGCGGGAACGCGTACTTGCGCTCGAGCGCGAAGTTGTAGTCGGACACCGCGCGGTCGAGTTCCGCGCGGAGCTTCTCCGAGACGAGCGCCTGCTGGTGTGCGGCCTGCGCGCGCTGGATCGTCGCGATCGCGTAGTCGCGTTTCTGCCACAGCGGCAGCACGACCGCGACGACGGTGACGGCGCAAAGCGCGGCGAGCGGCGCCCAGAACTGCCACCGCCTCCACGGGGCGGGAGCGACGCGCGCCTCCTCCGGCGCGAGGTTGAGCCTCGAAGGCGGCGCGTCCGGCAGGTCGGGCGTGACGCCGCGCACGTCGGCGCCCCATCCGGTCGCGTAGGCGAGGGCGGTGTCGACGACCGGCCGGCGCACCGCCGCGAAATCCGCCGTGATCGTCCCGCGGGCCGGGTCGCGCGCGACGATCGCCGCGTCGTGGTAGAGCTCGTCGGCCTTGAACGGCGTGAGCCTGTCGAGGTCGTAGCCGACCGCCTGGCGCAGGTTCTCGCCGAGCGCCGCAGGCAGCGTGAGCGTGCGGCGCAGGACGCTTCGGGCGGCGATCGCGAGCCGCACGCGCGGCGCCCCTGCGCGGTTCGCGGCGCGCGCGAGGTCGGCGACGGCCTTGCGGCCGGCGGCGGCGACACCCTGCGCGTCGCCGTCGAGCGCGATCGTCGCCACCGGTTCCACGCGCACCACGCCGTCCGCCATCCGCGGCTGCCACACGGTCGCGACCTGCCCGTCGAACGCGAGGATCGGCCGCATGCGCCGCTGCGCGAGCGCGTTCCGCGCGGAGCGGGGCACGAGCGGCGCGAGTTCCGCTCCCCACCAGCGCAGGAACGCTGCGGCGCCGCTCCTTCGCGCGAGCGCCGTGAGCGCCGCGGAAGCGCGGGCGAGCGGCGGGTCACGATCGGGAGGCATCGGGATTGTCGGTCGTTGCGCCGGCGGGCGCGGAGGGAGCGTCCGCGCCTTCGATCCAGGCGAGCACGACGAGCGGGCGCGAGGAATCGCGCGACGGCTGCACCACCGCTTCGCGCACGAAGGTTACACCATCGGGGGCGCGCGCCTGCGCGCGGATCCTCCAGGTCTGGATCGCGCCGGACGCGAACCCTCCCGCGCCCGCGAACGCGGGAACCGGAAGCCCGTCCCGGATCGCCTGGTCGCGCTGCGCGAGATAGGCGTCGACCGCGGCCGCGTCGACGTTGGGCAACGCCATCAGCACGTCGCGCGACGCTGTCTGCGGGTTGACGCCCGGCTGGCGCGACCAGACCGTCACGCTGCCGGCGATCCTCGCGTAGACCGGCTGCGTCATGCCGAGGACGCGCGACACCTCGCCCACGGTCTCGAACGGCGCGTTCGCGGGCGCGAACTTCGAACCCGCCGCCACGTAGTCGGCGGCCTCGGCGCCGTGCGGGCGCCGGAAGTCGTCGGTGTCGCGCCAGTCGATCAGCGCGTCGACGAGGCGGATGGCCGTGTCCGGGTCGACGCCGGCGACCGCGGTGAACAGGCCTCGCAGCAGGTTCTCGCCCGCGGTGTTGAGGTCGATCTTCGCGCTCTCGTCGGTCGCGGACACGGTGATCGCGATGTCGCCGTCGCTCCACGCGTGCGTGGCACCGTTGGGCAGCCAGGCGCCGGGAACGCGCGGCCGGCCGAGTTCGAACGCCGTGCGCTCGATCGCTCCGTCGGCCGCGGCGCGCGCCTTCGCGGCGCCGATCGCGTTGCCCGCCGCGAGCGCCTCGGTGCGCATGCTGTACGCGAACGAGCCCGCCATCGCGGTCAGCAGCACCGTGACCCACAGCGCGAGCACCAGCGCGATGCCGGACTGTCGGCTCGCCGCCCTCCGCGACCGCCATCCACCCGCGCGCCCGGGACGCACGCGCGCCGCGCACGCGCGTGTCGCGTGCGAAGGAACGGTGGAGAGAATCGACACGCGGGTCATCCCTGAGCGCAGCGCGCACGCGCTTCGTTCCAGGCACGACATCCGGCCTCCGGCGACTCGCGCGGCGCCGCGTAGAGCGTGGGCCACTTCGTGCCGCGATCGGTCTCGACGTCGATGCGGATCAACTGCGGGAGGCGCTGGGTGTCCTGCCACTGGTCGCGCCACGCCGGCTCGAAGCCTCCGGTGGCCGACGCGCCCGGATCGAGACCGAGATACGCGATCGTCACCGACCTGATGCCGGTCGCGAGCACCGAATGTTCCGCTCCGCCAAAATCCGGCAGCGCCGCGCCGGTGACGTCGGGAACCATGCGGTCGAGCACGAGGCTCGGCTTGCCGTCGACCTCGGCGACGTGCAGCCGGAAGTACCAGATGCCGCCGCCCTGCACCCGCGCGGGGAGCGTCGCGGCGAAGCGGACCTCCTCGCGTTCGCCGGTGAAGAGGAGAGGCCACCCTTCGATGCGCTTCATGCGCTGGCCGTGCTGGCGCTCGAGCTGCGAACGCAGGAAATCCTGGGCGGTGCGCATCGACGAGGTCTCCGCGGCCTTCGCCTCGCCCGCGTCCCAGCTGCGCCCCGACAGCGCGAGCGCGCCGAACAGCGTCGCCGAGAGCAGCGCGAGCAGCGCGAGCGCGACGAGCAACTCGACCAGCGTGAAGCCGCGCGGGCGCGAAGCAGGACGCGCCACGGTGCGGGTGAGCGGCGCGCAACGCGCGCTTCGGGAGGGGGTCCGCGCGCCCGCCGGGCCGCCCCAGGGGCGCGCTGCCCCCCGGGGGGCGGCGAACGCAGCGGAGCGCAGTTCGCTTCGGGGGGAGATCCGCGCGCCCGCCGGGCCGCCCCAAGGGCGCGCTGCCCCCTGGGGGGCGGCGAACGCAGCGGAGCGCAGTTCGCTTCGGGGGGATGTCATCTACGTTCCCTCCCGCTTCGCGAGCCTGAGCGTCGAGAGTTCGAGCGACCTCTCGCGTCCGCCCGCTCCCGGATAGCGCACCTCGACGCGGATGCGATAGAGCTGCGTCGGCGAGACCGTCGGCGCGCCCGCCGCCCCTGGCACCGTATCCGGCGCGACGAACGGTTCGACCGACGTGGTCCACGAGATGCGCCCGTCCTCGTCGGCGCCCGACTCGCCGGCGAGCCGCGCGCCGCCGCGCGCGGCATCGAGGCGGCTCTGCGCGACGAGCAGCGCGCGGCTCGCGTCCGCCGCGACGCCTGCATTCCCGAGCGCACCGCCGATCAGCCGGAACAGCGCGGTCGCCACGAGCGCGAGAATCACGAACGCGACCAGCACCTCGAGCAGGCTGAACCCTCGGATCGCCGGTGCAGGCGCCCGCGCGCGCGCCGGGCCGCCCCAAGCGCGCGCAGCCCCCTCGGGGGGAAGCGCGCGCAGCGCGCTCCGGGGGGATGTCATCCCGCCGCCCCAAGGGTGCCGCCACCGCCCCCCGGGGGGAGACGAGCGCAGCGAGTTTCGGGGGGACGTCATCAGTCCAGGATCGCGACGCGGCCGGTCAGCCAGTCGACGTCGACTTCGTATTTGCGCTCGCCCGACGACACGGTGACGCGGCCGCCGTTGCTGCCGCCGTCGGGGAAGAAGCGGATCGCGCCGCGCTTCCCGTCCGTGAGGTCGGATTGCGCGGTGAAGAGCTTGAGATCGACCTTCGGGGGCAGCGCGACTTCGCGGCCTCCGGCCGCGACGCGGAACTTCCGCGCCTCGAGGTCGAGCGTGACCGCGGTCTCGCGGCGCGTCGCGACCGCTTCGCTCCGCGCGAGCCGGAGCCCCGCGGCGATCTCACGCGCGGCGGACTTGAGCTCGCCGGTCGTCGCGCCCGATCCCGAGACCATCGGGATCACGATCGCCGCGCCGATCGCCATGATCGAGAGCACGACGAGGATCTCGATCAGCGTGAAGCCGCGCGCGCTCGCCCGAAGCGTCGGGCGCGCACCTGCCGGGCGAACGCGTTCCGGGGCCATGGGGAGCGAACACGCGGGCGCCTGCGGCGTCACTCCGCGCTCGTGATGTCCTTGTTCGCGCCGTCGCCGCCTTCCGCGCCGTCCGCGCCCAGCGAGACGATGTCGTAGGGGCCGCCCTGCCCCGGGGCCGAGTAGCGGTACTCGTGGCCCCAGGGATCCTTCGGGATCTGCGCCTTCTTCCAGTACGGACCGTTCCAGTTGGATGCGCCGGCCGGCGCGCTGACCAGCGCCTGCAGGCCCTCGGACGACGACGGGTAGCGGCCGATCTCGAGCTTGTAGAGGTCGAGCGCCTGCGCGATCTGCCCGATCTCGATCTTCGCCGCGTCGGCCTTCGCCTTCTCGCCGCGCCCGATGAAGTTGCCGCCGACGATCCCCAGCACGACGCCGATCAGGACCAGCACGACGAGGATCTCGATGAGCGTCATGCCGCGCTCGCGGCGCAGCGGGGCGTGGATTCGGGGGATTCGTGGGTTCATGAGTGTCACCATCTGGCGACAGCGGGGGCCATGCCCGCAATCGCGGAAAGGGTTAGACCGGGTTCAGCCGACAAGTTCGCTCATGCCCATGACGCCGAGCAGGATCGAGAACACGATGCCGCCGATGAGGACCGCGAGGCCGAGGATCAGCGCCGGCTCGAGGACCGCGAGGAACCGCTTGACCGCCACCTGGACCTCGCGGTCGTAGACGTCCGCCAC
>JADLBN010000312.1 GCA_020847675.1 Burkholderiales bacterium
CATCCAGAAGATCGGCAAGCGCTGCACGGTGGATGGCGTGATCGACAAGGCCGAGATCCCCACTCACCCCGGGCTGTGGTTCATGGACTCGTCGAGCGCGGCGGCCGAGATGGTGACGCTGTGCGCCGCGTCCGGATACGCGGTCCACTTCTTCCCGACCGGCCAGGGGAACGTGATCGGCAACCCGATCCTGCCGGTGATCAAGATCTGCGCGAATCCGCGCACGGTGCGCACGATGAGCGAGCACATCGACGTCGACGTGACCGGGCTCCTGCAGCGCGAGATCACGCTCGACCAGGCCGGGGACCGGCTGCTCGAGTGCATGCTGCGGACGGCGAACGGCCGCCTGACGGCTGCCGAGGCACTCGGCCACCGGGAGTTCGTGCTGACGCGGCTCTACGAGAGCGCATGATCGCCGCGTCGGGCGGCGATGCGCGGCACCGCGGGGCCGCGCGATGAGGCGCATCGTCGTCACCGAGTTCATGGACGAGCGCGCGGTCGCGCGGCTCGCCGCGCATCACGACGTGCTCTACGACGCGGCGCTCGTCGACGATCCTGCGCGGCTCGCGCGCGAAGCCGCCGCCTGCGAGGCGATCGTCGTTCGCAACCGGACGCAGGTGCGCGGCGCGCTGGTCGATGCGCTCGCCCGCTGCCGTGTGGTCGGCCGCCTCGGCGTCGGGCTGGACAACATCGACGTCGCGTCCTGCGAGGCGCGCGGGATCAGGGTGATCCCGGCGACCGGTGCGAACGCGCTCTCGGTCGCCGAGTACGTGGTGGGGACCGCAATGGTCCTTCTGCGCGGCGCCTATCTGTCGGGTGCGGCGGTCGCGTCGGGGGTTTGGCCGCGCGCCGCGCTGTCGTCAGGACGCGAGATCGCCGGCAGGACGCTGGGACTCGTCGGGTTCGGTTCGATCGGGCAGGAGACGGCGAGGCTCGCCCGGGCGCTGGGTATGGAGGTGGTGGCCTGCGACGCGGTGCTTTCCGCCGGTCACCCGGCATTCGCGGCGGTGGGCGTGCGCCGGGCCGACCTCGACGAAGTCGTGCGCACCGCGGACGTGGTGAGTCTGCACGTGCCGCTCGTGGAATCGACACGCGGCCTCTTCTCCGCCGCGCGCATCGCCTCGATGAAGGCGGGAGCGGTGCTCGTCAACACCGCGCGCGGTGGCATCGTCGACGAAGTCGCGCTGGTGCGAGCCTTGAAGGAGGGGCGCCTCGGCGGCGCCGCGATCGACGTGTTCGGGACCGAGCCGCTCCCGGCATCCCCCCACTTCGAAGGATGCCCGAACCTGATCCTCACGCCGCACGTCGCCGGCGTCACCGCCGACGCGAACGAGCGGGTGAGCTTCCTGATCGCCGACAAGCTGATCGAGGCGCTGGCGTGAAGCTCGCGCTCGCGGAAGCTCGTTCGATCGTCGCCGGCGTGCTCGCGCGCGCCGGCGCGTCGGAGGCGATGGCCGAGTCGACCGCGCGCGCGCTCGTGCTCGCTGAATCGCAGGGTCTCGGATCGCACGGGCTCTCGCGCGTGGCCCAGTACGCGACGCACCTCGGCAACGGCCGCGTCGACGGCGCCGCCCGGCCTGCGGTGATTCGCCGCAGGGGGGGGGCGATCCTCGTCGACGCCGCCCACGGTCTCGCGTTCCCGGCCTGCGAACTCGCGGTCCGCGAAGCGATCTCGGCAGCGCGGGAGCACGGCGTCGCGTTCGCGGGCGTCTCGCGGAGCCACCACTGCGGCGTCCTCGTCGATCACCTGCGCCCGATCGCGGCGGCGGGGCTCGTCGGACTCGGATTCGCCAACTCGCCGGCCGCGATGCCTGCTGCCGGCGGCCGGCACGCCATCTTCGGCACCAATCCGGTCGCCGCGGTCTTCCCGCGGCGCGGCGCCGATCCTCTGATGATCGACCTGAGTCTCTCCGAAGTCGCGCGCGGCAAGGTGATGGTCGCTGCGAAGGAGGGCCGCCCGATTCCTTCCGGTTGGGCGCTCGACGCCGAAGGCCGACCCACGACCGATGCGAAGGCCGCGCTGGAAGGCTCGATGCTGCCGATCGGCGCGGTCAGTTCGCCCAAGGGTGCGATGCTCGCGCTGGTGGTCGAACTCCTCGTCACGGCGCTGATCGGCGGGCACTACGGCTTCGAAGCGTCCAGCTTCTTCGTCGACGAGGGCAACCGCCCCGGCATCGGGCAGGCGTTCGTCGCGATCGATCCGGGCGCGCTCGCCGGCGGCGACGCCTACGTCGATCGCGTCGAGGTGCTCGTCGCGGAGATGCTGAAGGACGAAGGCGTGCGGCTCCCCGGAGCACGACGCGAGGCGCTGCGCCGCCGCGCCGAGACCGAGGGGATCGAGGTTCCCGACCCGCTCGTCGCGCGCTGGCGTTCCGGCTGACCGGCGCGGGCGGGAGGCGACAACCGCCGCGATGCCGCCGCGAAGGGTGCGACCCGATAGTCTCGGTTTATCATCTGGATTAAGCGGATCCATTGGACCCGCAGCGGTGCCGCGGGTAGGATCGAAGGGCAGCACGAGTGCGGGATCGATCGAACGATCCGCATCCCGCGGGACCACGCGACACCGGCGCGGTTCATGGCCGGAGTCGATCCGAGGAGAGAGTCCGATGAAGCCGCTGAAGGGCACCAAGACGCACCAGAACCTGAAGGACGCGTTCGCAGGCGAGTCGCAGGCGAACCGCCGCTACCTGTACTTCGCGAACAAGGCCGACGTCGAAGGCCAGAACGACGTCGCGGCGCTGTTCCGCTCGACCGCCGAAGGCGAGACCGGCCACGCGCACGGCCACCTCGACTACCTCGCGCAGGTGGGCGACCCCGCCACCGACCTGCCGATCGGCAGCTCGCGCCAGAACCTCAAGGCCGCAGTCGCCGGCGAGACGCACGAGTACACCGACATGTACCCGGGCATGGCAAAGGCTGCGCGCGACGAGAAGTTCGAGGAGATCGCCGACTGGTTCGAGACGCTGGCGAAGGCCGAGCGTTCGCACGCGAACCGGTTCCAGAAAGCGCTCGATTCGTTGACGGACTGAGTTGCGCCCCGTTGGAGCGGCGCCGAAGACCCCGGCGCCGCTCAACCAGGGCGAAAGCCCCTTCGGCGGGCGACGGGCTTGCGCGGCGCGTCGTGCCCCGGCGCGCATGACCCATCTGCGTGCGGGAATCCGTCGGAGGCCGATGCATCTGACGCTGATGGGCCCCGGCGGCGCGTCCGGTCAGCGGCAAGTGCGCCCGATCCATTACGCAGAACCACCATGACCGCACCGCTCGCCGGCAAGAAGGAAGGCAACCTCGCGGCCCCCACGCGCCACCCGATCGCGTGGCGCGAGCCCGAGTACTACGACGAAGCCGCGTTCCTGAAGGAAGCCGAGCGGATCTTCGACATCTGCCACGGCTGCCGCCGCTGCGTGAGCCTGTGCGGTGCGTTCCCGACGCTCTTCGACCTCGTGGACGCGAGCTCGACGCTCGAAGTCGACGGCGTGGCGAAGGCCGACTACGCGAAGGTGGTCGACCAGTGCTACCTGTGCGACCTCTGCTACATGACCAAGTGCCCGTACGTCCCGCCGCACCCGTGGAACGTCGACTTCCCGCACACGATGCTGCGCGGCAAGGCGATCCGGTTCCGCCAGCGCGGCGCATCGTTCCGGGACCGGCTCCTCTCCGGCACCGATCGCCTGGGCAAGCTGGCGACGATTCCGGTCGTCGTGCAGGCGGTGAACTGGGCCAACGGCAACGGCGCCGCGCGCGCGCTGATGGACCGCACGCTGGGTGTCGCGGCCGACGCGGCGCTGCCGCCGTACGACGCGAAGCGCTTCCGCGCGAACGCCGAGCCCTCGCTCGCCTGGCCGGCGCGCGACGGCGAGCGCACGCCGGGTAAGGTCGCGCTGTTCTCGACCTGCTATGTCGAGTACAACGAGCCGGGCATCGGACGCGACCTCCTCAAGGTGCTTGCGCACAACGAGGTGCCCTACGCGATCGTCGGCAAGGAGGCCTGCTGCGGCATGCCCAAGCTCGAACTGGGCGACCTCGAGGCGGTCGAACGGTTGAAGCAGCAGAACATCCCGCCGCTCGCGAAGCTCGCGCGGGAGGGCTACGCGATCCTGACCGCCGTTCCCTCGTGCACGCTGATGTTCAAGCAGGAACTGCCGCTCCTGTTCCCCGACGAGCCGGACGTGAAGCTCGTCGCCGAGGCGATGTTCGATCCGTTCGAGTATCTGGTGCTGCGCGACCGCGACGGGCTCCTGAAGAAGGACTTCACGCAGCCGCTCGGCAAGGTGAGCTACCACATCCCCTGCCACTCGCGCGTGCAGAACGTCGGCCAGAAGACGCGCGAGGTGCTCGAATGGGTGCCCGGCACCGAGGTGAACACGGTCGAGCGCTGCGCCGGCCACGACGGCACCTGGGGCGTCAAGAGCGAGTTCTACGCGATGTCGATGAAGATCGGCAAGCCGGTGTTCCGGCAGATGGCGTCCACCGCACCCGACGTCGTCGCGTCCGACTGCCCGATCGCCGGCCGCCGCATCGAGCAGGGCATCGGGGAGTTGGGCGAACGCGCCGGACGCAAGGAGCACCCGATCACGCTGGTGCGCCGTGCCTACGGACTCGACTGAGATGCCGGGCAAGGTTCCCCTGCATCCGCCCGCGAAGCCGCCTCGCGGCTCCGTGGCGCGCGCGCCGCGCATCACGCCCGAGTCGCTGATGACGCTGGAGGCCTACGCGAAGGCCCGCAAGGAGTTCCGCGCCAGGGTGATCGCGCACAAGAAGGCGCGCAGCGTCCATCTCGGCGAGCACCTGACGCTGCAGTTCGAGGACGAGCTCACGATGCGCTACCAGATCCAGGAGATGCTGCGCATCGAGCGCATCTTCGAGGAGGAGGGCATCCGCGGCGAGATCGAGGCCTACGGGC
>JADLBN010000313.1 GCA_020847675.1 Burkholderiales bacterium
ACGATTCCATCATCGCCCCTTCCTGCAGGGAGAGCGCGCATTCGAGCAGACTGGTCTCGATGTAGGCGCCCTTGCCCTTCATCGCCTTCCTGTAGAGCGCGGCCGAGACCGCCTGGAAGGCGAACAGGCCGGTCGTGAAATCGATCGCCAGCATCTCGATACGCTGCGGGACGCCCGTCGGGCCGCGGTTGATCGACATCATCCCGGTGTAGGCCTGCATGACGGAGTCGGTCGCCGGCTGGTCGAAACGCGGTCCCTTGGCGCCGAAGCCGGAGATGCTCAGATAGACGACGTTCGGGTTGGACCTCTTCACGCTCTCGTAGTCGAGCGCGAACTTGTCGATCTTGCCGACGCGATAGTTCTGGATGATGACGTCGCAGTCACCGGCGAGCCGTTGGACGATGGCGACGCCCTGCGGGCTCTTGAGGTCTACGGCGATCGACCGCTTCGCCCGATTGACGATGACGGAGTGCGCCGATTGATCGCCCGTCGACTTGCCGAGCTGACGGCTCCAGCAGCCGGTCCCCGGAGGCTCGACCTTGATGACGTCGGCACCATTGCGGGCGAGATGCATCCCGCAATAGGGCCCCGCCACACCCTGCGACAGGTCGATAACCTTCACGCCCTCGAAGGGCAGATCGTCCAGCGTCATCCGTACGCTCCTTTCGCTGATGCACGTTTCGGCGACGCGACAGCTTCCGGCGTCGCGCGCAGCCGCGCGATTGTACGCGCCCCCCTGCGAAGACCGTCGCGCTCGAGCCAGCGCGTGCCCCGGGTCCGCCCCTGTGCAGCCCTTCAGCCCTTGGGTCGGACCCGCACACGTCATTGATTCCTCGAAAATCGGGGGCCGTTTTCGCGGTGGATTTCGGCCTTGGAAGGCCGTTTCGCCCCCCTCGAATCACGCGTGACTCATCGAAAAGGTGTGCTTCGCTCACCCCCGCCTCGATGGCCCTCCCGAACTCGGTCGTGTAGGCATACTCGGACGAGCGAAAAATCAGGTCAACGTCGAAGAATCAGCGCCGTGCGCGGGTCCGACCCAGCGAGCGCGGCAGCGGGCAGTAAGCCGGTTCCGACCGAGCGGAAGAGGCAGCGCGAGGCAGACGTCCCGAATGCCCCCCCCGGAAAATGCCCTCGAAGGCCCTTTCAGACGGACGAAAAACCCGCTAACCGCTGGAGAATCAGAGCCGTGCGTGGGTCCGACCCGCCGTGCGTCAGAACAACGACCCGACCATGCCGCCGTCGACCGCGATGGTCGCGCCGGTCACGAAGCCGGCCTGCCGCGACGCCAGGAAGGCGACCACCCCGCACAGTTCTTCCTGCGTGCCCATGCGCCCCATCGGCGTGAGCGACTTGCGGCGCGCCGCCTGCGCCTCCGAGTACGCGGCCGCCCCCTGGCGGTGCGAGGTGTCGATGAGCGCCGGCGCGACGCAGTTGACGGTGATGCCCCGAACGGCCAGTTCGTTCGCGAGCCCCTTCATGTAGGCCGTGACACCGGCCCTGAAGACCGTGGACAGCGCGTGCACCGCCATCGGCTGCTTGGCCGACGCCGACGTGATGGCGACGATGCGTCCCCAGCCGCGCCCGAGCATGAGCGGGACGGCGACGTTGACGACCTCGACGACGGACCACAGCTGATTGCGATACGCGTCGTCCCAGCGTGTCTGCTCGTTTTCCTGCAATGTTTCCCGCAGCGGGTTCGGCGGGCGCGGGCTCACGAGCACGACGATGTCCGGCCCGCCGAGTGCCTGCAGCGTCTCGCCGAGCCGACGGATGTCCGCGTGCTCGGTCATGCTGCCCGCCACGCCGGTCGCGCGCACGCCGTGCCGCGACTCGATCTCGCCGCAGACTTCGCGGAGCTTGTCGCCGCTGCGCGCGAACAGCACGACGTCGGCCCCTTCGCCGGCGAGCGTGTGCGCGATGTTGCGCCCCATCCCGCCGCTCGACGCGGTCACCAGCGCGAGCTTGCCCCTGATTCCGAGATCCACGCCCTCTCCCCAGTACGATCCGCTGCGACCGCACGCCCCGTCGATGCCGACGAGCGCGCCGTTCCTTCTTCCGCCCGCCCGTCGCACGAACGCGCGTGTTCCCCGGCCGTCCGACCGCTGCTGGTCCAGCGCCGAGACGCCGCGTCGTCACGACGGAGCCTCGGCTCGCACGAACCCGCGATTGCCCTAGGCACTGCCCTTCAGCCCCACCTTGTTGATCACGCGCGACCAGCGCGCCACCTCGGCCGCGATGAAGTCACGTGCCTTCTCCGGCGTCGTGGGCCACGGCTCTGCGCCCATGGCGAGGAGCTTCTCCTTCACGGCGGGCTGGTCGAGGATGCGGGTGATCTCGCGATTGAGCCGCGTGATCGCGGGCGCAGGCGTGCCGGCCGGCACCATGAACGCGTACCAACCGGTCGCTTCGAACTCGGGCAGCGCCGCTTCCGCGATCGTCGGCAGCTCCGGCGCGAAGGACGCGCGCTTCGCGCTGCTCACGGCCAGCGCCCGCAGCTTGCCCGCGCGCACCTGCGGCAGCGTCTGCAGCACGGTTCCGAAGATCATCGAGACCTGCCCGCCGAGGATGTCGTTCATCGCCGGGCCGCCGCCCTTGTAGGGCACGTGGACCATGTCGATGTTCGCCAGATCCTTGAAGAGCTCGCCCGCGAGGTGATTGGAATTGCCCGTGCCGCTGGAGGCAAAGGTGATCTTGCCGGGTTGCGCCTTGGCCAGCGCGATGAACTCCTTGACGGTCTTCACCGGGAGCGACGGATGCACGACGAACAGGTACGGAAACGAGATGCCGAGCGTGACCGCGGAAAAATCGCGCAGCGGATCGTAGTTCACCTTGCGGTAGAGCGAAGGATTGATCGTATAGGCGGTGACCGCCACCAGGATCGTATGCCCGTCGGCCGGCGCCTTCATCGCCAGCTCCGTGCCGATCATTCCGCCGGCACCGCCGCGATTGTCGACCACGGCCGGCTGCCCCATGGACTCGGTCATCTGCTGGCCGACGAGCCGGGCGAGGATGTCGGTTCCCCCCCCGGGCGGAAACGGCACGATGATGCGGAAGGGCTTGCTCGGAAACGACTCCGTGGCCTGTGCCCGAACGTGCGGAGCGCCCAACGCGATGGCCGCCAGGGCGCAGCCACCGACGGCGGTGCGAAGCAGATGCGACATACAACCTCCTCTCGACGATCGATCTGTTTTCATGGGGGCGGTGGGCGTTCGCCGCGCACGATCGCGGCGACGACCCTATCGAAACGCCGCCTCCGATCGCGCGCACGCGACACGTTGCGCCGACGGGTCACGTCGATGCACATCCTCGGCAGATGCCGCAGTACCCCGACCGGTGCCCATGCACTTTCCATCGCATCCGCGATCACGTGCGAGGCCCCTGCATATGATGGCGGCAGCGCGCTGGCGTGGCAACGACCGTACGACGCAGTCGTCCCGAACGGTCTCGCACCGGCAATGCATCGACTGCACGCGGCCGCCCCCCCGCCGCCACACTCGCCGGGCCTCCTGTTCCAACCGCCGAAACCCTTGCCCCTTTTCAGGCGGCCGCGGATATCATCGGCGACGAAGGAGGAATTCGGTGCGTGAGCGTCCGACGCGCCTTCGATCAGGATCCGGTAATGCCGACCCGACCAGACGATCCCGCATCCGCGGCCCGTGCACCTGACTCGGCCGGGCTCTCGCCCGCGCCCCTCCGCTCCCGTCGCACGAAGAGAGCGAAGCAATGCGCGATCGTCGCCGCCGTCTTGTCGACGATCCTGTCCACGGCCGCACCGGTGCGGTCTGCCGAGCCGTCCTACCCCTCACGCCCCGTGCGCGTGATCGTGCCGTTCTCGCCGGGCAGTTCCGACGTGACGGCTCGGCTGATGGCGCAGAAGCTCGCGGAGGCGCTCGGCCAGCCGTTCGTCGTCGACAACCGCCCCGGCGCAACGGGCACCATCGGAACGAGCATGGCGGCCAAGGCACCGCCCGATGGCCACACACTGCTGTTCCACACGTGCACGCTCGCGATCGG
>JADLBN010000314.1 GCA_020847675.1 Burkholderiales bacterium
CTTGTACTTCGACGTCTCGACCGAGCGCGCCTCGAGGCCGATCTTGATCTCGGCGACGTTGTCCGGCTTCTCCATCCACAGGTCGATGAGGTCGATCTTCGCGTCGCGACCGATGACGTAGAGGTAGCGTCCCGACGCCGACATGCGCGAGATGTGGACCGCGTAGCCGGTCTTGACGATGTTGATGATCTCCTTGGAGTCGCCGTCGATCAGCGCGATCTCGCCGGTGTCGCGCAGCGTCACCGAGAACAGGTTGTCGAGGTTGAAGTTGTTCAGCTTCTTCTTCGGCCGCTTCTCCGGCGGCACGATGACCTTCCAGGTCTCCTTCATCTGCTTCATGCCGAACTCGGGCGGCTGCGGCGGCGTCTGCTGGATGTAGCGCGCCATCAGGTCGACCTTCTCGTCGCTCAGTTCGCCCGACGTGCCCCAGTTGGGCATGCCGGCCGGAGAGCCGTACTTGATGAACACCTTGAGGTACTCGCTGCCCTTTTCCACCGTGAGGTCGGGCGTGAGCGGCTTGCCGGTCGCGCCCTTGCGGAGCACGCCGTGGCAACCGGCGCAGCGCTCGAAGTAGATCTGGCGCGCCGTGTCGAACTCGGCCTTGGACATCGCCGGCGCCTTCGGATTGACGTCCTGGTGCATCTCGACCGCGCCGAGCGGCGAACTGCCGGCCTGGTAGGCGGTTTCCGGCTGCGTGAGTTCCTTGTGCGGACTGGCCTGCTGGGCGTGGGCCGCGGCGACGGCGAGCGACAGGCTCGCGACTGCCAGGAGTGCGCTGGAGAGGCTGCGTTTCACGTTCGGTGCTCCTCGGTTCGGATCGTGGGGACCGGCGGATGCCGGCGTGGAAGGTCAAGCGGACATCGGAAAGGGAAGGGCGTCCGGAGCGGGCGCGCCGTAGCGCGCTCCGCGCTGCCGGTACGCGCGGGTCGAGAACAGGACGGCGTGCGGATGACGGTCGAGGCCGGTCGCCGCGGCGATCGCGTCGCGACGGGATTCGACCGCGGCGCGCTCGCGGCCGTGGATCATCGCGTAGAGGTTGTACGGCCAGCCATCCGCGCGGGCGCGGCGGTAGGCGAGCGTCACGCCGGGTTCGCGCGCGAGAGCCCCGCCCGCGGCGTCGGCCGCGGCGTCGGGGACGTCCCAGACGCACATGGCGTTCGCGCCATAGCCCAGCGCGCGATGGCGCACCACGAAACCGAACCGGCTGATCGCGCCGCGCGAGAGCCATCCCGCGATGCGCCCGAGCACCCAGTCCTCCGAAGCGCCGGCGCGCCTGGCGAGCGCGGCGAACGGCCGCGGTTCCGCGGCGAGACCGTCTTCGAGCGCGTGCACGAGCGCGCGCTCGCGCGCATCGAGCGCGAGCGGCGCCACCGGCCGCGCGATCCGGACGGGTGCCGCCTTCCGGGACGCGCCGTCGAGCGGGAAACCCAGGTCGATCCAGTAGTCGCGCACGAGCGGCAGCCGCATGAGCGGCAACCCGGTCGCGGCGCCGATGGCGTCGAGCGCCGTGTCGAGACCCTGCGCGTCGGCAGCGGTCGCGACGAACCACAGGTTGACCTCGTGCTCGCGCGCGTAGTTGTGATTGACCTCCGGGCGCGACGAGACGATGGCCGCGACGGCGTCGATCCGCTCCGGGGGGACCGCGATCGCGGCCAGCGTCGAGGCGCCGATCACGTTCGGCCGAAAAACGGCTCCCACGCGCGAGAGCACGCCGTCGGCGAGCCGCTGCGACACGATCCGCGTCACCTCCGGCTCGGTCGTGCGCAGCCGCGCCGCGATCGCCGACCACGGGCGCGCGACCAGCGGGAAGTCGCGCTGGAAGCCGTCGACGAGCCTCCGCTCGAGATCGGACAGCGGCGCAGCGGGAGTCCCGGCGGTCACGGTCAGAACCCGATGCGCGCCGCGCGCGACGTGAAGAAGATGCCCGAGGGACCCGCCACCGGGAGCGAGGCCACCGTCGCCAGCGTGGCGGTGTCGATGACGACGACGCGGTCGTCGTCGCGCGCGGACAGCCAGACCTCCTCGCCGCGCGGCGTGAACTCCATGTGCAGGATCGCGCGTCCGGGCGAGAGCGTCGCCGCGACCGAGCGCGTCTCGGCGTCGATGACCTGCACGCGGGCGCTGTCGGGGAACGCGAAGTTGACCCAGACCTGCCGCGCGTCCGGCCGCGCGATCACGAACACCGGCTGCCCGGCCACCGGCACGCGCGCGACCTCGCGCCAGTCGCGCGTGTCGACCACGAGCACCTCGTGGCGGCCGATCGCGGGGAGCCACGCGTAGCCGCCCGCGATCGCCCAGCCGCGCAGATGCGGCATCTTGTAGACCGGGAGCGGCTCCTCGCCGCGGCCGTAGTCGGGCAGCACGCGCCGCACGCCCCGCTCGGTGTGCCACAGGTCGAGAAGCGCGAGTCCGTCCTCGCCGAAGAGCCCCGCGAGATACCAGCGTCCGTCCGGCGTGACCAGTCCGTCGTAGGGCTGGCGGCCGACGTTGCGGTGGCGCTCGACCGCCGGCGCGCGCGGGTTGCGCGCGTCGATCACCCAGATCTCGCCCGCGTCGAACAGGCTCGCGACGAAGCGGCGGCCCGGCGCGTCGGCGAGGCCGACCACCTTCGACGGCTTGCCGTCGGCGCCCGAGGTCGCCGGAATGTCGGCGAGGAGTTCGAGCGTGTCGGCGTCGAACAGCTTGATGCCGCCCGGCGCGTAGTTCTGCGCCGCGACCACGCGCCCGTCCTGGCTCACCGCGCCGCCGATCGAGTTGCCCGCCTGGATCACGCGGCGGACGATGCGCGCCTCGAGGATGTCGACCTTGGTGAGGCCGCCGTCGCGCCCGAAGACGAACGCGTAGCGCGCGTCGCGCGAGAACACGACCGACGCGTGCGAGAGATCGCCCAGGCCGTCGACGCGCGAGAGCGCCTTGCGCGCGGTCGTGTCGACGATCTGCAGGCGGCCGGCGGCGCGCTCCACCACCACGCCGAGGTCGCCGGTGCCGCGCAGATCGGCAGCCTGGGCCGCGACAGCAAGCGCGAACGCGGCGAGAACTGCGGAGAATCGTTCAACGCACCGCATCGACGCCCCCTTCGACCAGCTTCGCGGCCAGCCACTGCGCGTCGTCCTCGGACAGGAAGCGCTGCCAGGGCGGCATCGCGGTGCCGGCGCGGCCGGAGAGAATCGTGGCGACGAGGCTCTCGGAAGGCTTGTCCTTCAGGGCTCCGGGGGTGAGCGCCGGGCCAAGGCCGCCGCGCAACTGCATACCGTGGCAGGCGCCGCACTCGTGGACGAGCAGGCGCGAGAGTTCGCGCTGCCGGGTCGCGTTCGGCTCGCCGGCCATCGCGGCCTGCGAAGCGAAGGCGATGGCTGCGGCAGCGATGATGACTGGCGGGATTCCGGGTCGGCTCATGGGTGATCCTGCACGGCGAATATGGGTTTCCCCCGGCCCGAATGCTTTGATGCGCCTCAAGCACGTGGCGGGCTGGGCGTCGCGGCCTCTCCCGCGCTGCAGCACGGGCGACGAAACTTGATCTGAATCAAGCCGATGCGCGTCACGCGAGCTTGACGCCCATCAATGGCACGGGAGATGACCGCGCCGAGAATCAGCCCATGGCAATACCCATTCGGACTGAAGGGCTGGCTCGCGACCGGCATCCGGACGGTGGCGGCTTCGTCGGGCGACCGGTCGTGCGCACGAACGGCGCGGGTTCGGAGGCCGCGAACCGGATCGCGAGGGGGCCGGTCGGTCCGGGTCGCGACGATCCGCGGACGCCCGGCACGGTCTACCTCGTCGGCGCCGGTCCCGGCGACCCGGAACTGCTGACGCTCAAGGCCGCACGCCTCCTCGCGTCGGCCGACGCGTGCGTCTACGACCACCTGGTCGGACCCGACGTGCTCTCGCTCGTGAACCCGGACGCCGAACTCGTCTACGCGGGGAAGGAGCGCGGACACCACACGCTTCCGCAGCCGGACATCAACACGCGCCTCGTGGATCTCGCGCGGCGCGCCCGCGTCGTCGTGCGGCTCAAGGGCGGCGATCCGTTCGTGTTCGGCCGCGGCGGCGAGGAAGCGCAGGCGCTCGCCGCGGCGGGCATTCCGTTCGAGATCGTGCCCGGCGTGACGGCCGCGTGCGGCGTCGCTGCGGCGGCGCGCATTCCGCTCACCCATCGCGACCACGCGCACACGCTCACGTTCGTCGCGGGCCACCTGCGCGACGGCACGATGGCGCTCGACTGGTCCGCGCTCGCGCGGCCAGGCCAGACGGTGGTCGTCTACATGGGCCTCGCCGGGCTGCCGGAACTGTGCCGCCAGCTCGTCGCGCACGGGCGCGCGCCGGACACGCCGGCAGCGGTGGTCCAGCACGGCACGCTGCCGACGCAGCGCGTGGTCCGCGCCACGCTCGCGACGCTCCCCGCGCGCGTCGCCGCAGAGGGCCTCAAACCGCCGACGATGATCGTCGTGGGCGAGGTGGTGTCGGTCGCGGAATCGCTCGCCACTCTCGCGCCCGCCCAAGTCCTCGCCGCCGATCCCTAGGGTCAGACTCGATTGCAGCCCGGACCCATGGGGTCAGACCCCTTGGGTCTTGTTGGTCGATCGAGTCTGACCCTACTTCTCCCGGGTCGCCTCGAGCAGCATCCCGATCTCGACCAGGATCGGCTCGGGCACCGCGCGCGATCCCGCCAGCGCCCCGGCGGTCCACTCGGCCGTCGCCTCCGCGTCGGCCGCGGAAGGCAGGCCGGCCGGATAGCCGGCGGCTTCCTCGTCGGCCTCCACGGCGCGCACCACGTTTCCGCCCCGAAACTGCTCGATGCGCGGGCAGCGGCGCGGATTCGCGAACGGCTCGCCTTCGGCGCCGCTCAACAACAGCGCGTCCGCACGCATCGACGCGAGCAGGTCGCGCATTCGCGGGAGCTGGTCCGGGCGGGAGACGCTGACCACGCGCACGCCGGCGCCACCGAACGGGGCGACGAGCTTCGCGAGCGAGCGACCGAACGCGAGCGCGCCAGGCAACGACGTGCCCGCGAGCAATCCGGCGAGAGACGGCGCCAGCACCGACGTCGGCAGGAACGCCACGCTGCCCCGCTCGAGCCTCGCCTGCGCGTCCGCTGCGGTGCGCGACGGGTAGACGCCCAGCCGCTCCAGGATCTCGGCGCTGCCGACCCGCGAACCCGGCGCGTCGCCCGGGGCCTCGCCACCCGCGACGTCGATGCCGTGAACCAGCACCGGCACGCCGTAGCGCGCGAGCAGAAGCGCGAGGAGCGGTGTCAGGTTCGCATCGCGGCGCGCCCCGTCGTAGCTCGGGAGCACGACCGGCCGCGAACGCTCGTGCGGCAACGCGAGCTGCGCCACACGCGGGACCAGCGCGTCGACGAAGCCCAGTGTCTCGTCGAGCGACTCGCCTCTGGCGCGGATCGCGGCGAGAACGGCTCCCGACTCGACGCCGGACACCTCGCCTTCGAGGATCGCGTCGAGAAGTTCCCGGGCGCGGTCGCGGGCGAGCGGGCGCAGCGCTTCAGGAGCATGCGCGATCTCGCGAATCCAGGCTGCGCGGTCGACGGCCATCGCCCGGTTCACCTGCGCGAGAGCCTATTCGTGCGCCCAGATCGTGATCGCGAAGCGGGAGTCGGTTCCCGGCTCGGCTCGCCACGCGTAGCCGTTCTGCCTCAGGATCCGGAAAAGGGGATGCGGCTCGCAGTCGATGACGAGCTTCAGCGTGTCGCCCGGCCGGAAGTCCCCGATGGTCGAGAGCACGCGCTCGATCGGCTCCGGCGGCTGCATGCCGCGGACGTCGAGGACTTCGTGGCGGACGGTCATGGCGTGTTCGGTCGGGGGAGAGGACATCCGTGGATTGGAACGGCCGGCCGGCCTGTGCCGCCTTGATGCCCGTCAACCGGAGCGATTCGGGAGTTCCGCGCCCGCGCGCCGCGTCGCGTGCGCGGTGGCGAGCGCCAGCGCGAACACGAGCACCGCGCCCGCCTGGTGCGCTGCAGCGAGCGTCAGCGGAACGACGTTCACGAGCGTCGCGATGCCCAGCACGATCTGCACCGCCAGCATCGCGAGGAGCAGCGTCGCGCCGAGACCCGCGCGGGGCGAGATGCCGGCCGCGCGCACCTTCCACCAGGCGACCGGAACGACGATAGCGAGGATCCAGGCGCCGAGCCGGTGATCGAACTGCACGGTGGCCATGTTCCAGAAGAAGTTGCGCCACCACGGTTCGATCATCAGGATCTCGGGCGGCACGACGCTGCCGTTCATCAGCGGAAACGTGTTGTAGGCGAACCCGGCGCGGATGCCGGCGACGAAGCCGCCGGTCAGGATCATCGCGAACACCAGCACCGCCGTTCCCGTCGCCCAGCGGCGCGCCGAGCGCGCGGCCGGGTCGTCGCGCGGCGGCCCGGGCGCGAACAGGAGCGACATGGCCACCCACAGCATCGCGCCGAAGATCAGGATCGCGAGGCCCAGATGCGCGGTCAGCCGGAACGGCGAGACGCGCGGGTCGTCGACCAGTCCGCTCTGCACCATGTACCAACCCAGCGCGCCCTGCAGGCCGCCGAGCACGAAGATGCCCGCGAGCTTCAGGCCGTAGCCCCCGGGAATGCGGCGGCGCACGAGGAAGACCAGGAACGGCAGCAGGAACGCCGCGCCGATCAGCCGGCCGAGCAGCCGGTGGAAGTACTCCCACCAGAAGATGCCCTTGAACTCGTCGAGCGACATCCCCCGGTTGACGAGCCGGTACTCCGGCGTGAGCTTGTACTTGCCGAACGCGTCCTGCCACTGCGCCTCGTCGAGCGGCGGCAGCGTGCCGACGATGGGCTGCCACTCGACGATCGACAGGCCGGAGTGGGTGAGGCGGGTCACGCCGCCGACCACCACCATGGCGAAGACGAGCGCGCAGCAGGCGAGGAGCCAGGCGGCGACCGCGCGCCGGGACCCGGCCTCGCGCAGGTCGCGCGCGAGCGCGGGGGATCCGAAGGCGACAGTCGCATCCATGGCGCCATTCTAGCGTCCGCCGGAGCGGCGTCCTTGACCCCGGTCGGGGACGAAAACCGGGGTGAACCCCGATCCTTGATGGGCATCAATGTCGCGGCCGGTGCGCCAAACCGAGAATCGGCCGCACCGCCGTGTTCCTCGCGATCGCGAGGCGCCGGTGCCCCGCCGACCCCTGGGAGCCCCCATGACTACCGCGAACGATCCCGCGAACGACCTCGACGACGAGCCCGTCCCGGCGATGCAGCAGATGCTCGACAACCCGTTCCTGCTGCTGTTCATCGGCGTCGCGATGCCCACCGTGCTCTACATCGTGTGGGGCGTGATGGAAATCGTCGGCATCCCGATCGCCAAGTGACCGACCCAGGACAGGAGACCCGCGCATGAGCGCCATCGCCCCCGTCACCGACACCGCATGGTGGAAGCAGCCGCTGGACCGCGTCGAAGGCACCTGGATCGCCATCGCTTTCGCCTGGTGCATGGTGATGTTCTTCATGATGCCGTACTGGCACGTGTTCGGTAAGCAGAAACTCTCGAACGAGGCCTACCGGACCACCCCCGAGCTGTTCCAGTCCAAGGCTCAGGCGATGGTCGACAAGTACAAGGTGCGCGAGGAGACCGACCAGAAGATCCCGGTCGTCGCGCCGCCCGCCGGCAGCGACGTCTACCTGGTCGCGCGCCTGTGGAGCTGGTGGCCGATGATCGAGCTCGAGGAGGGCAAGACCTACCGGCTGCACCTCGCGTCGATGGACTGGCTGCACGGCTTCTCGCTGC
>JADLBN010000315.1 GCA_020847675.1 Burkholderiales bacterium
CGAAGGTGAAGGCGGAGAAGGCGGCGTGGGAGTCCGAACTCGACGGCTGGACCCACGAGAAGGACGCCTGGTCGCTCGAGCAGGCGAAGGGGAGCGCGCACATGCACCCGCGCCAGATGCTGCGCGAACTGGAGCGCGCGATGCCCGAGGGCGCGATGGTGTCGACCGACATCGGCAACATCTGCTCGGTGTCGAACAGCTACCTGCGCTTCGACCGGCCGCGCTCGATGTTCGCCGCGATGAGCTTCGGCAACTGCGGCTACGCGTTCCCGACGATCATCGGCGCGAAGGTCGCCGCGCCCGATCGCCCGGCGGTCGCCTACGTCGGCGACGGCGCCTGGGGCATGAGCTTCGGCGAGTTGCAGACCTGCGTCCGCGAGGCCATTCCGGTCACCGCCGTGGTGTTCAACAACGGCCAGTGGGGCGCCGAGAAGAAGAACCACGTCGACTTCTACGCGAACCGCTTCCTCGGCGTGAACCTCGACCAGCAGCCGTCGTGGGCGGCGGTCGCCAAGGCGATGGGCGCCGAAGGCCACCGCATCGAGAAGCTCTCGGACGTCGGGCCGGCGCTGCGGGCCGCAGCGGCCGCCCAGCGCGACGGCAAGACGACGGTGCTCGAGATGATGGTCACGCGCGAACTGGGCGACCCGTTCCGCCGCGATGCGCTCGCCATGCCGACGCGCCATCTCGCCAAGTACAAGTCGACCGAGGCGAAGTAGCGGCGATCGCGCAGGCGCGGAACGCGATCGTTCAGCGGAACGGTCGCGCGTCGGGGTAGAGGCGTTCGAGCGTTTCGCGGGCGATGCCCGCGAGCGAGGAAGCGAGCGCCTCGGCCAATCGCGCCTCGCCGCCTTCGTCGCGGGACGCCCAGACGAGGTCGAGTTCCGCGCGTCGCCGCCCGACGATCTCCGCGACGAGCGGCGGCCAGAACGGCGGGTATTCGGTTTCGACGAAGCCGCCGCGCCCGCGGCCGTAGTGCGCGACCGCGAGGTAGCGCAGCAGCGAGGACGCGACGAGTCCGGACAGGAACGCGTCGTCCCAGCGCAGCACCGCGCCGGTGCGACCGCGCGCGAGATTGACCCCCTTCGCGAGTCCCGCGCCCCCCAGCGCTCCGAGCACCGCGCCGGCGAGCATGCCCGCACCGAAGGTGAGTCCGCCTGCGGCGAGGTCCGCCGCGAGGCCGGTGATCGCGCCCGACACGACGCCGCCCATCAGCGCCGCGCGGCCTTCGTCGATCGGCGCATCGAGCGTCGCGCCGGCGGCGAGACGCGAGAGCACCTCGCCCTTCGCGCGGCCGTCGAGTCCGGCGTGCGCGATCAGCCGGTCGGTGCCCTCGCGCAGCGCTTCGTCGAGGCGCGCCGCGAGCGCCTGCGACGCCCGCGTCCGCACCGGGTCGGGGCCATCGCTCCCGATCCCGAGACTGCGGCCGATTCCGCGCAGCACGCCTCCGACACCGGCGTCGGGCAGCGGCTCGCGATCGCAGGCGGCGCGCGCGACCGGCTCGGCGAGGATCGCCATCGCCTCGTCGAAAGCGTCGAGGCGGCGGCGCCGCCACGACGCGGCGATGCGCGCGAACGCCTCGCGCCGGCCGGTGGGGAGCGCGTTCTCGATCAGGTCGAAGAGCGCGAACTCCTGGACCCAGCAGCGCGTGAAGGCGTCGAGCGTCGTGACCGCGTGGATCATCGCGCGGGGACCGAGCGCGGAGCGCCAGCGCTCCTCGTCGGCGCGTTCCTCGTCGCGCGGACGCGGGCGGCCGGTCTGGTTCAGGAGCACGATCACCGGCTTGCCGATCCACGCGAGCACGTCCATCTCCGGGCCGAGGTAGCCCGCGTCCGACGGCGCCTCGGAGGCATTCACGAGGTAGAGCACGACGTCGGCCTGTTCGCGCACGTTGCGCACCGCCGTCTGCGACAGGTAGAAGGCCCGGTCGCGGAACCGGTCCCAGACCTGCGACAGGAACCAGCCGACCGGGTTGCCCTGCTGCGCGAGGCGCTTCGCGAGGCGCGCGCTGTCGCCGAAGCCCGGCGTGTCCCACAGCACCAGCGCGTCGCCCTCCGGCGTCTGCTGAAGCGGATAGGCCGTCGCGACGAGCGTCACGTGTTGCGCGTCGCGCACTTCGCCGACGTCGCGGCCGACGAGCGTGCGCGCGAGCGTCGTCTTGCCGGCGTTGGTGTGCGAGATGAGCGACAACGCGATGGACGCTCCCCCCGAGGCTTGCTGCGCAAGCTTCCCCCCAGGGGGCACCGCGTCCTCGGGGCGGCCCGTCGGACGCGGGGCGGCTCCGTCCGACGCAGGTGCCGGGGCGGTCACGCGTTGCGGTCGCCGATCGCGGCGTCGAGCGCCGCGTCGGTGGCGGCGAGGTCGGCGTTCGCGAGGTCGACGAAGACGACCGGCACGCTCGACTCGGCGCATGCCGTGCGCCAGGCGGCGCGGCGTTCGGCGGTGCGCGCCTCGTCCGCGCCGAAGCGGGCGAGCCACGCGCTCTCGTCGACGAATGCGACGATGGCCTCGGCCTCGTCGCGCTTCCGCGCGAGCGCAGCGAGGAACGCGCCGTGCGCCTCGCGCTCGGGCGTGGCGGTCGCGTTGAACAGCGCCACGAGCGTGGCGCCCGAGGCGCCGCCGAGTTCGGGGGGCGCGTCGCCGCCCCATTGCGCGGGCGGCGCCACGACCATCGCGGCGCTGCCCCCGAACGAGCGCGCGACGATGGCCTCGAGTCCCGCGAGCGCCTCGGGCGCGGGCGCGTAGCTGTAGGGCAGGACGCGCACGCGGGCGGCGCCGCCGCGGAAGCCGCGCGCGAGGCGGCGGAAGTACGGGTCGTCCGCGGAGAACGCGAAGCGCGTCGCGCGGTGCCGCTCGACGAGGCCGGTGACGAGCGCGAGGAGGAGCCGCGGCGCGATCACGACCAATGCGACGGTCGCGGCCATCAGGTGCACCCAGCGTGCCGCGTTCTCGCCGCCCGGGGCGCGGATCGCCTCGACCTCTGGGACCGGAGGAACCGGAATGCCGGTCGCCCACGCGCCCGGCGCGTAGAACACCGCGGCGAGCGAGCGCACCGTCGAAGCTTCGAGGAACGTGCTCTGCCAGCCCGCGAGGTATTCGAGCGCGATGCCGCGCAGGTAGAGGCCCGCGAGCACGCCGGCGGCGAGGAGCGCAGCGGCGAGGTGCAGTATGCGCGCGGCGCGCATCGCGTAGAGCGGCGCGGCGCGACGGGCCCAATCGGCGCCGAGGGCCGTGATCGCCGTGCGTGCGGCCTCGTCGCCGCGCGGGCGCGCCGCGCCTCCCGCGGCCCGCGCGAGCAGCGAGCGCAGCGGACCGGGAGAGGACGCGTCGCCGAAGCGCACGACATGGCCAGCGCCGATGATCGCGTAGACCGCGAGATTCCACACGATGAGCCCCAGCACCGGAGGCGCGAGCAGGTTGATCCGTTGCGAGGAGCCGACCTGGTCGAGGAACACGCCGAGCGCGAACGCGAACCCGACGATCGCGCTCGCCACCCAGGGGCGCCAGCGCAACGCCGCCACCGCACGCGCGAGGAGCGGCTGGCGTTCGCCGAGCCGTTCGAGGACGAACGACGCGCGCCGGGCGAGAAACGCGTCGGAGGATCCCTCCGCGCCGACGACTTCCGCGGCGGCACGGCTCGCCCAGGCGCGGTCGGCGTCGCTCCACAGCGCGCGCACCGGCTCCGCGGATTCATAGGCCCGCGCGGCGGTGACCTCCAGGGCCCGGGACTCGTCCATGTCGCCCGGATTCTACGCGGGGATCAATGGGGTCAGACTCCATTGATCGGTTCCGTTGACTTTGGGTCGGCAGGACCCATGGAGTCTGACCCCATCGCGCTGCCGATCGCGCCCGTCATCGTCCTGTCACATCGCCCGGCTACGCTCCCGTCCATCCCGACTCGAAGCGAAGACGATGTCCCGTATGGCCCGAACGCTTGCCGCCACCCTGCTCGCCGCGATGGCGGGCCTCGCCCACGCGGTCGACATCACCGGCGCCGGGGCGACCTTTCCGTTCCCGGTCTATGCGAAGTGGGCGGAGGCCTACCAGAAATCGACGGGGGCGAGCGTGAACTACCAGTCGATCGGATCGGGCGCCGGCATCGCGCAGATCAAGGCCCGGACCGTCGACTTCGGCGCGACCGACATGCCGGTCGCGGGGCCCGATCTCGCGAGCGCGGGCCTCGTCCAGTTTCCGGCGATCATCGGCGGCGTCGTGCCGATCGTGAACCTCGAGGGCGCCGCGCCCGGCGAACTCCGGCTCGACGGCCGAGCGCTGGCCGACATCTTCCTCGGCAGGATCACGCGGTGGAACGACCCGGCCATCGCGGCGCTCAACCCCGGCGTGAAACTGCCGTCCGGCGCGATCACCGTCGTGCGCCGGTCCGACGGCTCGGGCACCACGTTCCTGTGGACCGACTACCTGTCGAAGGCGAGCCCGGAGTGGAAGGCGAAGGTCGGCGCCGGCACGGCCGTCGCGTGGCCGGAGGGCGTCGGCGGCAAGGGCAACGAAGGCGTCGCGGCATACGTGCAGCGGATCAAGGGCTCGATCGGCTACGTCGAATACGCCTACGCGAAGCGCAACCGGATGAAACACGTGGCCATGCGAAATCGCGACGGCCAGTTCGTGCAGCCGGACTACCGATCGTTCCAGGCGGCGGCGGCCGGCGCGGACTGGAAGGGGGCACCGGGGTTCGGCCTGGTCCTGACCGACCAGCCCGGCAACGGAAGCTGGCCGGTCACCGGCGCATCGTTCATCCTGATGCAGGCGACCCAGGAACGTCCCGAACGAGGCGTCGAGGCGATGAAGTTCTTCGCATGGTCGTTCGCGCACGGCGCGAAGATGGCCGCGGAACTCGACTACGTCGCGCTGCCCGAGGCGCTCGTCCGGCAGGTCGAGTCGGCTTGGCGCGCCCGTATCCGCGACGCGTCCGGCAAGGCGCTCCTGGGCGCTCCATGAACGCAGCGACGACGCCGGAGCATCCGTGCGACTGATCCCGGCGCACGTCCCGCGCGCTTCCCGCCCGCCGGCGCGCCGCGTCGCCACGGGACAGTGGCAGGACGCGGCCTTCGAGCGGCTCACGCAGGGATTCGCGCTCGTCGTGCTCGCGACGCTCGCTGCCATCCTCGTTGCGCTCGCCATCTCCGCATGGCCCGCCTTGTCGGCGTTCGGGCCCGCGTTCTTCGTCACCAACGCGTGGAATCCGGTCACCGGCGCCTTCGGCGGGCTCGCGCCGATCTACGGCACGCTGGTCACCTCGGCGATCGCGCTCGCGATCGGCGTGCCCGTCTCGTTCGGCATCGCGCTGTTCCTGACCGAGATGTGTCCCGCGCCGTTGCGGCGCGCTCTCGGCACCGCGGTCGAACTGCTCGCGGCGATCCCGTCGATCATCTACGGCATGTGGGGCCTCTTCGTGTTCGCGCCCTGGTTCGGCGACCGCGTGCAGCCGCTCCTCCAGTCCACCGCCGGTGAACTCCCGGTCGTCGGCGCGCTGTTCCAGGGGCCGCCGAGCGGCATCGGGATCCTGACCGCCGGCATCATCCTGTCGGTGATGATCATCCCGTTCATCGCGTCGGTGATGCGCGACGTGTTCGAGATCGTGCCTTCGGTGCTCAAGGAATCGGCCTACGGACTGGGCGCGACCACCTGGGAAGTGGTCTGGAACGTCGTCCTGCCCTACACGCGCATCGGGGTGATCGGCGGGATCATGCTCGGGCTCGGGCGCGCGCTCGGCGAGACCATGGCGGTGACCTTCGTCATCGGCAATGCCTACCGGATCAGCGCCGGGCTGTTCCACCCCGGCAACTCGATCGCCTCGGCGCTCGCGAACGAGTTCAACGAGGCCGCCGACCCGATCCACCGCGCCTCGCTCGTGACGCTCGGGCTCGTGCTGTTCGTGCTGACCGTCGTCGTGCTCGCGCTGTCGCGCCTGCTCATCTCCCGGCTCGCGAAGGGCGAGGGGACGAGGACCTGACGCCGTGTCCGCGACGCGAACCTCGATCTACCGGCGCCGGCTCCTCGTCAACCGGTTCAACCTGCTGGTGTCGCTCCTCACGATGGCGTTCGGGATGGCGTTCCTGTTCTGGATCCTGATCGTGCTGTTCGGCAACGGATTCGCCGCGCTGTCGCCGACGCTGTTCACGCAGTCGACGCCGCCGCCGGGGGGCGCGGGCGGGCTCGCCAACGCGATTTTCGGCAGCGCGGCGATCGTGGCGGTCGCGACGTTCGTCGGCACGCCGGTCGGCATCCTCGCGGGCATCTACCTCGCCGAGTTCGGCGGCGACGGTTGGATCGCGCGTTCGACGCGGTTCGTCAACGACATCCTGCTCTCGGCGCCGTCGATCGTGATCGGACTCTTCGTCTACACGGTCTACGTCGCCGACGTCCGCCACTTCTCCGGCTGGGCGGGCTCCGCGGCGCTCGGGCTGATCGCGGTGCCGGTCGTCGTGCGCACGACCGAGGACATGCTGCGCCTCGTTCCCGCGAGCCTGCGGGAGGCGGCGGTGGCGCTCGGCGCCCCGATGTGGAAGGTGATCCTGAAGGTGACGCTGCGCGCGGTGCGCGGCGGAGTGGTCACCGGCGTACTGCTCGCGGTAGCCCGCATTTCCGGCGAGACGGCGCCGCTGCTCTTCACCGCGCTCAGCAACCAGTTCTGGAGCGCCGACATGAACGCTCCGATGGCCACCCTGCCCGTCGTGATCTTCCAGTTCGCCATGAGCCCGTTCGACGACTGGAAGGCGCTCGCCTGGGCCGGTGCGCTCCTGATCACGCTCGCCGTCCTCGTCTTGAACGTCCTCGCCCGAACCGTGTTCCGGCAGGCCGGCCCCCGCTGAACCGACGCCCATGAACTCCCCGATCCCGTTCGCCCGCCCCCAGGGGGTTCCGCGGTCCGCCTCGCCCGACGCTCCCGCCGCGCCCAAGATGTCGATCCGCCACCTCGACTTCCACTACGGCGCCTTCCACGCGCTGAAGGACGTCTCGCTCGACGTCGGCGAGAAGCGCGTCACCGCGTTCATCGGCCCCTCGGGCTGCGGCAAGTCCACGCTGCTGCGGGTGCTGAACCGCATGTATTCTCTGTATCCGGGCCAGCGCGCGACCGGGGAGGTGCTGTTCAACGGCAACGACCTGCTCGGACCGGGCGTCGACCTCAACCTGCTGCGCGCGAAGGTGGGCATGGTGTTCCAGAAGCCGACGCCCTTCCCGATGTCGATCCGCGACAACGTCGCGTTCGGCGTGTCGCTCTACGAGAGGCTCTCGCCGCGCGAGATGAACGAGCGCGTCGAATGGGCGCTCACCAAGGCGGCGCTCTGGGGCGAGGTGAAGGACAAGCTCGGGCAGAGCGGGATGGCACTCTCCGGCGGACAGCAGCAGCGGCTGTGCATCGCGCGTGCGGTCGCCGTGCAGCCGGAGGTCGTGCTGTTCGACGAGCCGACCTCGGCGCTCGACCCGATCTCGACCGCGAAGATCGAGGAGCTGATCGCCGAACTGAAGAGCGACTACACGATCGCGATCGTGACGCACAACATGCAGCAGGCCGCGCGCGTGTCCGACTACACCGCGTACATGTACCTGGGCGAACTCGTCGAGTTCGGCGAGACGGACGAGGTGTTCCTGAAGCCCCGGCGGAAGAAGACCGAGGACTACATCACCGGGCGCTTCGGATGAGGACGCAGTCATGAGCGAACACACGATCAGGCAGTTCGACGCGGACATGGAGGCGGTCCGCACCGGCGTGCTGACGATGGGCGGGCTGGTCGAGGCGCAGCTCGCGCGCGCGATCGGCGTGCTGGAGAACGATGCCGCGGAAGGGCTGATCGACCAGGTCGGCGCCGACGAGCGCCAGATCAACCGGATGCAGATCCAGATCGACCAGCAGTGCTCGCAGATCATCGCGAAGCGTCAGCCGGCCGCCGGCGACCTGCGCATGGTGCTCACGATCGTCAAGATCACCAACGACCTCGAGCGGATCGGCGACGAGGTCAAGAAGGTCGCGTACAAGGCGACCTCCGCGGAAGACGACCGGCTGGTGCAGGTGCGCTTCTACGACGTCGTCCGGGCGGCGGGGCTCGCCCAGCGGATGCTGCGCATGGCGCTCGACGCGTTCGCGCGCCTCGACCTCGCTGCGGCGGCCGAGATCGTCGACTCCGACGACGAGCTCGACGCCGCATTCGGCGGCATCCTGCGCCAGCTCATCAGCTACATGATGGAGGATCCGCGCACGATCAGCGCATCGCTCGAGATCGTGTTCATGGCGAAGTCGATCGAGCGGATCGGCGACCACGCCAAGAACATCGCGGAGGCGGTGGTGCAGGCGGTCAAGGGCACCGACGTGCGGCACGCGACCGCCGCCGAGATCCGCGCGGAGGTGGCGGGCCCGTGACGCCGACGATCCTCGCGGTCGAGGACGAGCCCGCGATCCTCGAGCTCCTCGCGGTCAACCTCGCCGACGCGGGATTCGACGTGAGGACGGCGCCCGACGCCGAGACCGCGCAGCGGATGCTGCGAGGCGAACTCCCCGACCTCCTCCTGCTCGACTGGATGCTGCCCGGACGCTCGGGACTCGCGCTCGCGCGCGAGCTTCGCGCCGACCCGCGCACGCGCGAGCTGCCGATCATCATGGTCAGCGCGCGCGGCGAGGAGGCCGACCGCGTCGCGGGCCTGGAGGCCTGGGTCGACGACTACGTGACCAAGCCGTTCTCGCCGCGCGAGCTCAAGGCGCGCATCAGGGCCGTGCTGCGCCGGCGCGCTCCCGAGTCGGCGGGCGAGCCGCTCGCGCTGGGGCCGATCCGCCTCGACCCCGCCGCGCACCGCGTCGGCGTCGACGGGCGGGAAGTCCCGCTCGGCCCCACCGAGTACCGGCTGCTGCGCTTCCTGCTCGCGCGGCCGGAACGGGTGCACACGCGCGCGCAGTTGCTCGACGGCGTGTGGGGCGACCAGGTGGCGATCGAGGAGCGCACCGTCGACGTGCACATCCGCCGGCTGCGCCTCGCGCTCGAGCCGTTCGGCGCGCAGGATTTCGTCGAGACGGTGCGCGGCGCCGGATACCGGTTGGCCATGCCGCGATGACGGCCGGCCCCGCCGCCGCGCTCGGCGCACCGCTCGCGATCGCGACGGTGACGGCGCTCGCGTGGGGTTTCTTCGGACCCGCGGCGGCGCTCGTCGTGCTCTCGATCCTCGCCGCCGCGATCGTGGCGTTCCACCTGTGGAATCAGCATCAGGTGCGCCGCTGGGCGTCCGGTTCGCTCGACGCGCCGGTGCCCGAGGGACGGGGATCGTGGCGCGAGGTGTTCACCGCGCTGCACCGGCGCATGCGGACGCGCGAAGAGTACCAGCGCGACCTGCGCCTCACGATCGACCGGTTCCGGCTCGCCGCCGAGGCGATCCCCGACGGCGTCATCGTGCTCGACGAGCGCGACCAGATCGCCTGGGCGAATCCGCGCGCCTGCGAGACGCTCGGACTCGACCTTCAGAAGGACCGCGGGGCGCCGATCGTGAACCTCGTGCGCCAGCCCGAGTTCCTCGCCTACGTCGAGGCCGGCAACTACGCGGAGTCGGTCACCGTGACGACGCCGGGCGCGCTGCGGCGCACGCTGTCGCTGCAGCTCGTCCCGTTCGGCGCCCGCGAGAAGCTGCTGCTCGCGCACGACGTGACGCAGCTCGAGGCGGTCGCGCGCATGCGCCGCGACTTCATCGCGAACGTCTCGCACGAGTTGAAGACGCCGCTCACCGTGATCGCGGGATTCGTCGAGACGATGCAGGACCTCGATCTCGATGCGCGCGGCCGCGCGCGCTACCTGGGCCTCATGGCCGAGCAGGCGCGCAGCATGCAGCGTCTCGTGAACGATCTCCTGACCCTCTCCGCGCTCGAGGGCGAGCACAACCCGGTCGCCGACGAGCGCTTCGCCGTCCTGCCGCTGCTGCTCGCGGCCAGCGCGGAGGGCAAGGCGCTCTCCGGCGGCCGCCACGCGGTCGAACTCGACCTCGGGAGCCCGGCCTTGCTCACCGGCGATCGCGACGAGATCGCCGGGGCGCTGTCGAACCTCGTGTCGAACGCGATCCGCTACACGCCCGAGGGCGGCAGCGTCACGATCGCCTGGCGCGTCGAGTCCTCGGGCGTCGGCGTGCTCTCGGTCACCGACACCGGCATCGGCATCGCCGCGGAGCATCTGCCGCGGCTCACCGAGCGGTTCTACCGCGTCGACCGCTCGCGCTCGCGTGCGACCGGCGGCACCGGCCTCGGTCTCGCGATCGTGCGGCACGTGCTGCTGCGCCATCAGGGCGAGCTTCGCGTGGACAGCGCGCCGGGACGCGGGAGCACGTTCTCGATGCGGCTCCCGGCGCGGCGCGTCCATCCGGAACTGCCGGGCGCCGGTCCGGCGGCGGACCCCGCGGCTACCAGTACTTCATCGCCCCGCGGAACAGGCTCCTGATCTCGTCGCGCCCGATGTCGACGGGCGCGTTGCGGATCACGCGGTACTGCGGCTCGGCGCCGGTGGCGAGCGCATCGAGATGCGACTCGTCGAAGCCGAGCGCCGCGAGGCCGTTCGGCATGCCGGTCGCGCGCATGAGCGCGATGACGCGCGACGCGAGCGCTTCGCCGCCGTCGTCCGGCTCGAGGTCGCGCGTGTCCGCGCCCAGCGAGTGCGCGCAATGCAGGTGGCGCTCGGGCGACGCGCGCGACGTGTGCCGCCACACCGACGGGTTGTTGAGCACCACCGCCATGCCGTGCGGGACGAGGGTGGCGCCCTCCGGGTATCCCGGCACGTGCCAGTGCTCGGTGAGACCGGACACCGCGTACGAGAGCCCGTGCGGCAGGTGGCAGCCGGCCGCGTTGAACGCGATGCCCGAGAGCATCGCCGCGTACATCATCTCGGATCGCGCCTCGGTGTCCGATGCGTCGCGCACCGCGCGTTCGAGAAACTGCCCGACCAGCCGCAGCGATTGGCTCGCGAGCATGTCGGAGAACGCGTTCGCGCCCTGCGACACCGGACGCGCCAATCCCTTCGCGGGATTGAGCCGGCGCGGGAACGCGCGCGCGGTGATCGACTCGAGCGCGTGGCTCATGCAGTCGAAGCCGGTCGCGGCGACGGCGGTGGAAGGAAGCGAGCGCGTCACGTCGGGATCGACGAGCGCGACCGACGGGATCAGCTTGCGCGAGATGATGCCGGTCTTCGCGTTCAGCGCCTTCAAGGTGAAGATCGCGATGCCGGTGGTCTCCGATCCGGTGCCCGACGTCGTCGGGCAGGCGATGTGCGGCTTCACCGCTCCGGGCACGCGACGTCCCTCGCCGATCGGCGCGTTCACGTAGGCCATGAAGTCCGCCGGGTGCGACGAATAGAGGTTGGCGGCCTTGCAGGTGTCCATGACCGAGCCGCCACCGACCGAGACGAAGCCGTCGAACCGCCCGTCGGCCGCGAAGCGCGCGGCGTCCTGGAACGACGCGTCGTCCGGCTCGATCTTCACCGTGTCGTAGACGGCCACATCGACGCCTGACGCGGCGAGCGAGGCGCGGACGGCCGCGACGTGTTCTCCGTGGACGAGCCGGGCGTCGGTGAACAGGCCGACGCGCTCGAGGCCGAGGTCGCGCGCGTTCTCCCCGGCCTCGGCCAGGACGCCGGCCCCGAAGGTGAAGGTCGGCATCCCGACCGTGAAGCCGCGGTCGCTTCCCTCGGTCATGGCGAAATCGGCGTGGCAACAGCGCATCGTTCGGGTCTCCGGGGAAGGGTGGCCCGATTATGCCGCCGGGCCGCGAGGACGCCGATACGGGTATCCCGGGGACGTTCGAATCGACGTGCCCGCGCCACCCCTCCCGGGCGGGAGCATCTCGGCAGGCGCGCCCAAGCGATTGATTGCGAAGGCGTTTGTGGCGGCGGCGGTGCCCGGGCACGGCGCGGAACCGGGTTTGACGCCCAAGCACCCGGCCTGCTAGAATTTCGAGTTTCGCGGAGGGGTTCCCGAGCGGTCAAAGGGAGCAGACTGTAAATCTGCCGGCTCTGCCTTCGAAGGTTCGAATCCTTCCCCCTCCACCATTCAGGAGTCAGTTGTCAGTCGACAGTTGGCAGTAAAGGCGCGGCGGGTCGGCGCCGAGTGCCTGGGCTGCGGTGCGCAGTTACTGTCAACTGTCAACTGTCAACTGAACCGCGGGTGTAGCTCAATGGCAGAGCAGAAGCCTTCCAAGCTTACGACGAGGGTTCGATTCCCTTCACCCGCTCCAGTCCGCGCAGGCGGGCGCGGAGCGGACCCGGCGAGGTGATGGTCGCCGGCGAAGGAGGATCCCGCCGCGGCGGCGAAGGCAGGACAGGGACGCGCCCCGACGGGCGTGGCGTGCGAGACGACGACACGCCCATGTAGCTCAGTGGCAGAGCACTCCCTTGGTAAGGGAGAGGTCGCGCGTTCAATCCGCGCCATGGGCACCAAGGCAGCGGGCAAGAGTAGACCCTTACTCTTGGCCGATGGAAGAGTGACCCGGATCGCTGGGGGAGCCAGTCGATCCGGGTGGAACAGTCAACGAGAAAGCCGGAGAGAACGCGATGGCCAAGGGCAAATTCGAGCGTACGAAGCCGCACGTGAACGTGGGGACGATTGGTCACGTGGACCACGGGAAGACGACGTTGACGGCGGCGATGACGCTGGTGCTGTCGAGGAAGTACGGAGGAGAGGTTCGGGCGTACGACCAGATCGACAATGCGCCGGAGGAGAAGGCGCGGGGGATCACGATCAACA
>JADLBN010000316.1 GCA_020847675.1 Burkholderiales bacterium
GATCGCGGAGAGCAGCGCCGTGGCTTCGGCGTCCGCCTTCGCGCTCGTCGTGATCGTGATGTTCAGCCCGCGGAGCGTGTCGATCTGGTCGTACTCGATCTCCGGGAAGATGATCTGTTCCTTGACGCCCATGTTGTAGTTCCCCTGGCCGTCGAACCCGCGCCCCGACACGCCGCGGAAGTCGCGCACGCGCGGAAGGGCGATCGTGATCAGCCGGTCGAGGAACTCGTACATGCGCTCGTGCCGCAGCGTCACCATGCAGCCGATCGGATAGCCCTCGCGGATCTTGAATCCGGCGATCGCCTTGCGCGCCTTGGTGACCACCGGCTTCTGGCCGGCGATCTTCTGCATGTCGGCGACCGCGTTCTCGAGGAACTTCTTGTCGCCCGTCGCCTCGCCGACGCCCATGTTCAGGACGATCTTCTCGAGCCGCGGGACCTGCATCACCGACGCGTAGCCGAACTGCTTGACCAGCGCGGGCACCACTTCCTTGCGGTAGTAATCCTTCAGGCGTGCCATCGCTCTCTCCTCACGCCCCGATCTGCTCGCCGTTCGACTTGAAGAAGCGGACCTTGCGGCCGTCCTCGAGCGTACGGAAGCCGACCCGGTCGGCCTTCTGCGTGACCGGGTTCCAGATCGCGACGTTGGACACGTGGATCGGGCGTTCCTGCGTCACGATGCCGCCCGGCTGATTCTTCAGCGGATTGGGGCGCGTGTGGCGCTTCACGGTGTTGATGCCGTTGACCACGACGTGCGCCGTGTCGACGACGCGCGACACGTCGCCCCGCTTGCCCTTGTCGCGGCCCGCGATCACGACGACGCTGTCGCCCTTCTTGATCTTGCGCATGGCGGCGTTCCTTACAGGACCTCGGGCGCGAGCGACACGATCTTCATGAAGCGCTCGGTGCGCAGCTCGCGCGTCACCGGCCCGAAGATGCGGGTGCCGATCGGCTCCAGCTTGGGGTTGAGCAGCACGGCGGCGTTGCTGTCGAAGCGCACGCGCGCGCCGTCGTCCCGCCGCACGCCCTGTCGGGTGCGGACGACCACGGCGTTGTAGATCTCGCCCTTCTTGACGCGACCGCGCGGCGCCGCGTCCTTGACGCTCACCTTGATCACGTCGCCGATGTGCGCGTAACGGCGCTTGCTGCCGCCCAGCACCTTGATACACATGACCGAACGCGCGCCCGTGTTGTCGGCGACGTCGAGCATCGTCTGCATCTGGATCATGACTGACAGCTCTCCAACTTGAACCGCGTCGCGGCGCCGGCGCCGGATCGCCCGGCCCGGCCCGCGGGGAACGCCGCGCGGCCAGTTTTGGACCCCGTGAGGGGAGGATCCGCCCGGGGCCGTGATTCCGACGCCCCATGCGCGGAGAATCTGGGATTATGGCAGGCCTTCGCCGTTTCGGCAAGCCCTGCGTGCTGCACCGCAACCGTCGCGGCCGGACCGCCCGTCGGGGCGCGGACCCGGACCGGGCGCCGGCCGTCCCGCCGGTCACTCCGCCCGGACCTTCTCCAGCACTTTCGAGACCCGGAACGCCTTGGTCTTCGAGAGCTTGCGGGTCGCCTCGATCTCGACCAGGTCGCCCGCCTTGCACTCGTTGCCCTCGTCGTGCGCGTGGTACTTGTGCGAACGCGTGACGATCTTGCCGTACAGCGGGTGGCGCACGCGGCGCTCGACCAGCACGGTGACCGTCTTGTTCATCTTGTCGCTCACGACGCGGCCGGTCAGCTTGTGACCGGACTTCTGCGCCGCGTCCTGCGTCGCCTGGTCGTTCATGCCTGGCCCGCCTTCTGTCCGATGAGAGTCTTCACCCGGGCGATGCCGCGCCGGACGTCCTTGAGCTTCGCCGGGTTCTGGAGTTGCTGCGTCGCCTTCTGCATGCGCAGGCCGAACTGCTCCCGGTAGAGCGCGGCGAGTTCGGTGGAGAGCTCGGCCGGCGTCTTCGACCTCAGGGCCTTCTTCGCTTCGGATCGCTTCATGTCGGCCTCCGTCAGCTCACGAGCCGGTGGACGAACGCCGTGCGAAGCGGGAGCTTCGCCGCGGCGAGCGCGAACGCCTCGCGCGCCAGCGCCTCGTCGACGCCGTCCATCTCGTAGAGCACCTTGCCGGGCTGGATCTCGGCGACCCAGTACTCGGGGTTGCCCTTGCCGTTGCCCATGCGGACCTCCGCCGGCTTCTTCGACACCGGCTTGTCCGGGAAGATGCGGATCCAGATGCGTCCGCCGCGCTTGATGTGACGCGTCATCGCGCGGCGAGCCGCCTCGATCTGGCGCGCGGTGAGCCGCCCGCGGGTGGTCGCCTTCAGGCCGTACTCGCCGAACGACACCTTGGCGCCGACCGTCGCGAGCCCGGTGTTGCGGCCCTTCTGCTCCTTGCGGTACTTCCTTCTAGCTGGCTGCAGCATTCTTCGCTCCTGCGCGGCGCGGCCGCTTGGGCGCCTCGGGCGCCGGGGCCGGCGCTGCCGCCGGCTCGGCGTTGTGCGCCAACACCTCGCCCTTGAACACCCACACCTTGATGCCGATCTTGCCGTAGGTCGTGCGCGCCTCGGCAAACCCGTAGTCGATGTCGGCGCGAAGCGTGTGCAGCGGCACACGTCCCTCGCGGTACCACTCGCGCCGCGCGATCTCGGCCCCGTTCAGACGCCCGGAGCTCATCACCTTGATGCCCTGCGCGCCCAGGCGCATGGCGTTCTGCATCGCGCGCTTCATCGCGCGGCGGAACATGATCCGCTTCTCGAGCTGCTGCGCGATCGACTCGGCGACCAGCTGCGCGTCGACCTCCGGCTTGCGGATCTCCTCGATGTTGAGGCCGACGTCCCCGCCCATCATGCGGCGCAGGTCGGCACGCAGCGTCTCGATGTCCTCGCCCTTCTTGCCGATCACCACGCCCGGACGGGCGCTGTGGATCGTGATGCGCGCGTTCTTGGCCGGACGCTCGATCGTGATGCGCGCGACCGAGGCGTGCGAGAGCTTGCGCTTCAGGTACTCGCGGACGCGGATGTCCTCGCCGA
>JADLBN010000317.1 GCA_020847675.1 Burkholderiales bacterium
ACCACGGCATGTACCAGCTCTTCGTGTTCACGATGCTGCTGGCGCTCCTCACCAACAACATGGGCATCCTGTGGGTCGCGCTGGAGGCGGCCACGCTGACGACGGTGCTGCTCGTCTCGCTCTACCGGACGCCGGCGAGCCTCGAGGCGGCGTGGAAGTACTTCATCCTGTGCGGCGTCGGCATCGCCCAGGCGCTGTTCGGGACGATCCTGCTGTTCTTCGCGGCGGAGAAGCTGCTCGGGGCGGGCGGCGGCGCGCTGCTGTGGACCGAACTCGATTCGGTCAAGGCGCAGCTCGAGCCCACGGTGCTCTCGCTCGCATTCGTGTTCCTGCTCGTGGGGTACGGCACGAAGGTCGGCCTCGTGCCGCTGCACAACTGGCTGCCCGATGCGCACGCCGAGGGCCCGACGCCGGTCTCGGCGGTGCTGTCGGGGCTCCTGCTCAACGTCGCGCTCTACGCGGTCGTCCGCTGCAAGGTGCTGGTCGAGGGCGCGCTGCCGACCTCGTTCGCGAAGAACCTGATGATGGGGTTCGGGCTCCTGTCGGTCGTGGTCGCCGCGTTCCTGCTGTCGCGACAGAAGGACATCAAGCGGCTGTTCGCGTATTCGTCGATCGAACACATGGGCATCGTGACCTTCGCGTTCGGCATGGGCGGCCCGATCGCCAACTTCGCCGGTCTGCTGCACATGACGGTGCACTCGCTCACCAAGTCGGCGATCTTCTTCGCGGTCGGGCACGCGACGCAGAAGAGCGGCACCCAGCTCATCGACGGCATCCGCGGGCTGATCACGACCAGCCCGGTGATCGGCTGGGGGCTGATGATCGGAACGCTCGCGATCCTCGGCATGCCGCCGTTCGGGGTGTTCGCGAGCGAGTTCCTGATCCTCACCACCGCGATGCGCGATGAGCCCTGGGCGACGCCGTTCCTGCTGGTCGCGCTGGGCATCGCGTTCGCGGCGGTGTTCTCGAAGGTGCAGCCGATGGCCTTCGGCGAGCCGGTCGCCGCGCGCCTCCCCCACCGCCCGGCGATGCTGCCGGTGTTCGTGCATCTCGCGCTGGTGCTGATGCTGGGCCTGTGGATCCCGCCGTTCCTCGCCGCGTGGTACCGGCAGGCCGCGCTCCTGATCGGCTGACGCGCGATGGATCTTTCAGGTCTCGGCTTGTCCGGCGCGAAGCTGCCTTCGGCGCCGCCGGCCGCGCGCGTCGCCGTCCGCTCCGGCCAGCTCGTCCCCGCCTGTCGCCTCGCGCGCGATCAGGGCGCGCATCTCGTGGCGCTGTGGGCGAGCGACGAGCGCGACCGTGGCGCGGGTTTCGCCGTGCGCGTCGTGCTGGGCGACGCGACCGGGTTCACGGTGCTGGAGACGGCCGTGCCCGACCTCGAGGAAGCGCGCTACGGCGACGTGTCGGCGGTCTTCCCGGCCGCCTCGCGCATGCAGCGCGCCGCGTTCGACCTCGTGGGCGTGGCGTCCGAGTCGGACGACCAGCGGCCGTGGGCATGGATGGCGAGCTGGCCGATCGACCGTTACCCGCTGCGACGCGATTTCGAGGCGTCGCCGAAATGGGAGCCCGGCCAGGAGGAGTACGAATTCGTCCGCGTCGAGGGCGACGGCGTGCACGAGATTCCGGTCGGTCCGGTCCACGCCGGCACGATCGAGCCCGGACACTTCCGCTTCCAGGTGGTCGGCGAGAAGGTGCTGAGACTCGAGGAACGGTTCGGCTACGCGCACAAGGGGATCGAGAAGCGCTTCGAGTCGATGCGCGCCGCCGACGCCTTCCGTCTGGCGGGGCGCGTCTCGGGAGACAGCACGGTCGCCTACGCGTGGGCCTATGCGCTCGCGCTCGAGGCGATCGCCGGCGCGGCCGTGCCGCCGCGCGCGCTCTGGCTGCGCGCACTGGCGCTCGAGCGGGAGCGGATCGCGAACCACCTGGGCGACCTCGGCGCGCTGGGCAACGACGGCGGGTTCGCGTTCGGACTCGCCCAGTTCTCGCGCCTCAGGGAGGAGTTCGTCCGCGCGAGCCACGCGGCGTTCGGGCACCGCTTCATGATGGACTACGTGACTCCCGGCGGTGTCGCGCAGGACGTAGAGCACGGGAGGCTCGCCGCGATGGCGGCCGAGGCGAAGCGTCTCGCCCGCGAGGTCGCGACGCTGCGCGGAATCTACGACGAGCACGACGGCCTGCAGGACCGCTTCCGGACCTGCGGGCGGGTGACGCCCGAACTCGCGGCGCAACTCGGCCTCACCGGTCTCGCGGGCCGGGCGAGCGGCCAGGCGCGCGACCTGCGCGCCGACTTCCCAGCGGCACCCTACGACGCGCTGGCCGTCCGGAAGTGCGTCGCCGACGGAGGCGACGTGGCGGCCCGTGTCGCGGTCCGGTTCGACGAACTCGCCGAATCCCTGAGACTCGTCCACGCGATCGTCGAGGGGATGCCCGGGGGCGACGTCCGGACCGCGCTCCCCGAAGCCGTGCCGGACAGGCTCGGCGTGGGACAGGTCGAAGGATGGCGCGGCCCGGTGCTGGTCGCGCTCGACATCGGCGCGGGTGGCGCGATCCGCCGCTGCCACCCGCACGATCCTTCGTGGGCGAACTGGCCGGTGGTCGAGCACGCGGTGATCGGCAACATCGTCCCCGACTTCCCGCTCATCAACAAGTCGTTCAACCTCTCCTACAGCGGACAGGATCTCTGACGATGCTCCGAATGCTGAGGCAGATCGCGCGCGTCGGCGTGCGCACCGAACCACCGCCTGCGCCGGCCGACGAGCTGGCGAAGTCCGAACGGCTCCAGGCCGAGGTCCTCGCGACGCTCGGTCGCGCGCTCGCGATCCGCCAGGTCGACGCCGGCTCGTGCAACGGCTGCGAACTCGAGATCCACGCGCTCGGCAATCCCTGCTACAACATCGAGGGCCTGGGCATCCGCTTCGTCGCGAGCCCGCGTCACGCCGACATGCTCCTCGTCACCGGACCGGTCTCGAAGCACATGGCCATCGCGCTCAAGCGAACCTACGACGCGACGCCCGAACCCAAGCTGGTCGTCGCGGTCGGCGACTGCGGATGCCACGGAGGCATCTTCGGCGAGAGCTACGCGAGCCTCGGCGCGGTCTCGAAGGTGATTCCGGTCGACGTCGAAGTGCCCGGCTGCCCGCCGACGCCCACGGCGCTCCTGCAGGGCATCCTCACGGCGATCCGCGCGCGGGAATAAGCAGGGTCAGACTCGACTTTCTCCGCGCGCCGGTCCGCCAACCTCGTGCCGCCGATCCCGCCCCGACTTTGGTCGAGTCTGACCCTCGTGATCACCACGCGGATGTCGCCGACCATGGCGAGCAGCATCTTGCGCAGGTTCTCCGCCTGCGCCGAAGCCGGCGCGGCGTCCTTCGGCGCGGCATGGACGACGGCGACCATTGCGGTGATTGCACGTCCGTCGTTGCCGGGTCGCGCCGGCCGGTCTACGATGGCGCATCGTTCCGGCGCCCCCACGATGAGCGCATCCCGAACCGCGCGCCGCCTCGCCTGCCTCCTGCTCGCCGCCGGCGCGAGCGCCGTCTCATCCGCGCAGCCCTGTCCGAAGGACGATGCCACGCACGTGAGCGGCGCGGCGCAGTGCCTGCTCGCCCGCGCGTACGGCCCGGCGCAGGCCGATGTGCTCGTCGTCTGGCTGCACGGCGACGTGTCCGGCGGCGGGCCGGCGAACTACCACTTCGCGCTCGCCGAGCGCACGGCGGCCGCGCTGCCCGGCGTCGCGGCGGTCGCGCTGGTCCGCCCGGGCTACCCGGACGGCGCCGGCGAGAGCTCTGGCGTCGCCGCGCTGCACGCAGGCCGCAACGACCACTACACGAAGGAGAACGTGGAGGAGGTCGGCGCCGCGCTCGCAAGGCTGCGCGAGCGCGCCGGCGCGAAGCGGCTCGTCGTCGTCGGCCACTCCGGCGGCGCCGCGACGACCGCGATCCTGCTCGGCATGAAGCCTGGGCTGATCGACGCGGCGGTGCTCGTCGCCTGCCCCTGCGACATCGTCGCCTGGCGCAGCGGACGGCGCCCGTGGACGCGCAGCGAGAATCCGATCGCGTGGGCCGATCGCGTCGATCCGAAGGCGCGCGTCGTCGCGCTCACCGGCGACGCCGACGACAACACCGGCCCCGCGCTCGCCGAACGCTACGTCGAGGCGTTGCGCAAGCGCGGCATCGACGCGACCTTCGTCGCGCTGCCGGGCGAGTCGCACAACGGCGCGCCGCGCGCGCCGGCGGTCCTGGACGCCGTCGGGCGGCTGGCGCGCTGACCATCGGCGGGCCGCGCGCCGCGCCGCCGAACGCCGTCCGAGGCAGGGGTCAAGGGAAAAGCAGGGTCAGGGTAAAGTAGGGTCAGGGTAAAGTAGGGTCAGACTCGACTTTCCACGAGGAAAAGCAGGGTCAGACTCGACTTTCCGCCAACGCCAGCGCCCTGTCCCAAGGGCACGCGGAAAGTCGAGTCTGACCCTGCTTTTTCCGGCGTCACGCCATCTGGCCGATGGTGCGGCTGAAGCGCCGCAGCGAGAACGCGAAGAACACCGAACCGATCGCGGCGAGCCAGAGCATCTGCGGCCATACGAAGGCGACGCCCGCCCCACGGTAGAGGATGGCCTGCGCCGCGGCCACGAAATGGGTGGTGGGCGCAGCGAGCATGATGTCCTGCACGAACACCGGCATGCTCTCCCGCGGCGTCGAGGCGCCGGACAGCATCTGCAGCGGCAGCAGCACGAGGATCAGGAGCATCGCGAACTGGGGCATCGAGCGCGTCATCGTCGCCATGAAGATGCCCATCGACGTGGTGGCGAACAGGTTCAGCGCGGCGACGCCGACGAAGAGCGCGACCGACCCCTCGATCCGCACATGGATCAGCCCCTGCACGACGAAGAGCAGCGAGAGCGTCGCGGCGACGAGGACCACGAGCCCCATCGACCACACCTTCGACAGCATGATCTCGGTGGGCGTCACCGGCATCGCGAGCAGGTGCTCGATGGTCCCGTGCTCGCGCTCGCGGATCAGCGCCGCTCCGGTGAGCAGGATCGAGAGCATCGTCACGTTGTTGATGATCGACATGACCGAGCCGAACCACGAGGGGTTCAGGGTCGGATTGAACCGGGCGCGCAGCTCGAGTTCGACGGGCGCACGCGCCGTGCCGCGCTCGCGGGCGACGAACTCGTTGACCTCGCCCAGGACGATCTGCTGGGCATACCCGCTGCCCGAGAACGCCTGGCTCATGCGCGTGGCGTCGACGTTGAGCTGGACGGCGGGCGCGCGTCCCGCGAGCACGTCGCGCTGGAAGCCGGGCGGAATCACCAGCGCGAACGTGTACTCGCCGGAATCGAGGCCGGCGTCGATGCCCGAGAGCGACGTCGCGTGCGTCGTCAGGAATTGCGGAGGATAGAACGCCCCCGCGATCCGCTCCGACAGCGGCGAGCGATCCTCGTCGACGATCGCGATCGGCGCCTTGTTCAGGATCTCCGGAACCGCCGTCGCGGACGTGTAGACCGATACGGTGAAGAGGAACACGACGAGGAGCAGCATGACCGGGTCGCGCCTCAACCCCCAGAGCTCCTTGACGCCCAGTCGGTACACGTTGGCCCAGGACGGACTCATCGCCGTCAACGCTCCTGCTTGCGCAACAGCAGCACCGCGGCCGCCAGGATCAGAGGCGCTGCGATCGCGAGCGGCCAGAACGACGCGCGCAGGTCGGCGAAGCCGAGCGCCTTGCTGAACACGCCGCGGGTGATCGTCAGGAAGTGGCTCGCCGGATAGATGCGGCCGACGAACGCCCCCGCGCCTTCGAGGGAACTCACCGGATCCAGCATGCCGGAGAACTGCACAGCGGGGATCATCGTGCCGACCATCGTGACGAAGAGCGCCGCCACCTGGCTGCGGGTGAACGTGGACGCCAGGAGGCCGATGCCGGTCGCGCAGATCACGTAGATCACGGCGCCGGCGAAAAGCGTCGCGAAGCTGCCCTTGACCGGCACGCCGAAGAGCGTCACGGCCATTGCGATCATCAGCAGGAAGTTGAGGATCGCCAGGACGACGTACGGCAGCTGTTTGCCGAACAGGAACTCGCTCCGGGTGACCGGAGTGACGTACAGGTTGAGGATCGAGCCCAGTTCCTTCTCCCGCACCACCGAGAGCGCGGCCAGCATCGCCGGGAACATCATCAGGAGTATCGGGATCACGGCAGGCACCATGGCCGGGAGGCTCTCCACGCCGGGGTTGTACCGGAACCGCGTTTCCACGGTCGCCGCGCCGCTCAGGGCGGCTTCGCGACCCCGTTGTCGGGCCATCTCGGCAAGCCAGGTCTGGTGCATCCCCCGAACGTAGCCGGACACCGTCTCCGCGCGCGAGGGCATCGCGCCGTCGATGTACGCGCCGATCGCCACCGAATGCCCGCGCGCGACATCGCGGGCGAACCCGGAAGGAATCACCAGGCCGAGGCTCAGTTCGCCGCTGCGCATCCGCCGGTCGAGGTCGGCCTCGTCGACGAGCGGCGGGCGCTCGACGAAGTAGCGCGACCCCGACAGGTTGAGCGCATAGCCTTGGCTCAGCGACGTCCGGTCGTAATCGAGCACGGCGAACGTCAGGTCGCGCACGTCCATGTTGATTCCGTAGCCCATGATGAACATGAGCATCAGGCTCCCGACGAGGGCGAGCGTCGCGCGCACCGGATCGCGGCGCAGCTCGAGAGATTCGCGGACCGTGTAGCTGAAGGCGCGGGCGAGGCTGAACACGTGCCGTCTCGGAGGAGGGTGCGTCTGGGTCGGCCCGGATGCGACCGGCGCATTCGTGCCCGACGGAACGTCGCCGCGCGCGCCGGCGTCGACCAGCCACGCGATGAACGCCTGCTCGAGATCGCGGGCACCGCGCTTCTGCACGATCGCCGCCGGCGTGTCGCTGACCAGCACCCGTCCCGCGTGCATCAGCGAAATCCGGTCGCAGCGCGCTGCCTCGTTCATGAAGTGCGTCGAGATGAAGATGGTCACTCCGTCGCGACGCGACAGCTCCACCAGCAACTCCCAGAAGTGGTCGCGCGCCACCGGGTCCACGCCCGACGTCGGCTCGTCGAGGATCAGGAGGTCGGGCTCGTGCACCATCGCCACCGCGAGCGACAGGCGCTGCCGCAAGCCGAGCGGCAGGCCATCCGGCAGGCTGTCGGCGAGCTGCGTCAGCCCGAAGCGCGCGGCCATCCGCTTCGCCCGATCCTCGACCTCGGCCTCCGGAACGCCGAACAGGCGCGCGTGCAGGACGAGGTTCTGCGCCACCGTGAGCTCCGAGTAGAGCGAGAAGGCCTGCGACATGTAGCCCACGCGCCGCCGCGTCGCGATGTCCCGGGGATCGACCTCGCGCCCGAAGAGCCACGCCCTGCCCTCGCTCGCCGGCAGGAGGCCGGTGAGCATCTTCATCGTGGTGGACTTTCCGCAACCGTTGGATCCGAGGAAGCCGAAGATCTCGCCGCGCCGGATGCGGAAGCTCACGTGGTCCACCGCCACGAAGTCGCCGAAGCGCATCGTGAGATCGCGCGCTTCGATCGCGATGTCCTCCGCTCCCGACGCCTCCGGCAGCGGCGGGATCTCGAGCGCCCGATGCCCCTGGCGCTTCTCGGGCGGGAGCAGCGCGACGAACGCCGCCTCGAGGTCGTCGCTTCCCGTGCGCGCGAGGAGTTCGGCCGGCGTGCCCGTGGCGAGCAGGCGGCCCGCGTCCATGGCGACGAGCCCGTCGAAGCGCTGCGCCTCGTCCATGTAGGCCGTGGCCACGACGACGCTCATGCCGGGACGGGTGCCGCGGATGCTCGCGATGAGATCCCAGAACTGGCTGCGCGCGAGCGGATCGACGCCGGTCGTCGGTTCGTCGAGGATGAGTAGGTCCGGATCGTGGATCAGCGCGCAGCACAGGCCGAGCTTCTGCTTCATGCCGCCCGACAGCTTGCCCGCCGGGCGCTGCAGGAAAGGATGGAGTCCCGTGCTGCGGGTGAGCGACTCGATGCGTCGCGCGCGCTCGGCCGCGGAGTGCCCGAAGAGCTGGCCGAAGAACTGGAGATTCTCGGCGACCGACAACGTCGGATAGAGGTTCCGGCCGAGGCCCTGCGGCATGTAGGCGATGCGCGCGCACACGTCGTCGCGGTGGCGCCGGCTCGCCATGTCGCCACCGAGCGCCTCGACGCTGCCCCGCTGGATCGCGCGCGCGCCCGCGACCAGCGACAGCAGCGTCGACTTTCCGACGCCGTCGGGCCCGATCAGGCCAGTCATGCGGCCTGCTGGAAGGGACAGCGTGACGCGATCGAGCGCCAGCGTCCCGCGGTAGTGGTAGGTGACGGCGTCGAGCCGCGCGACCGCGGCCGGTGCCGTCGCGGTCATTGCACGAGGCCGTGCTGCAGGAAGTCCGGCCATGCGGCGTGATCGTCGATGCGCACGTACGCCACGCCGGGGAGGCCCGTCTTCACGCGCTCGATGTGCTTGCGCAGGAGTTCGGGCGCGATCTGCGCGCGCACGCGAAACATCAGCTTCTCCCGCTCCGCCTCCGTTTCGACCGTCTTGGGCGTGAACTGCGCGACGTTCGCCACGAAACTCACCTTCGCCGGGATCACGTATTGCGGCGCGGCGTCGAGCACGATGCGCACCGGCGCGTCGTACGCGACGCGCCCGGCCTGCGAGGTCGGCAGGAAGAACGTCATGTACACGTCGGAGAGGTCCACGAGATTGAGCACGCGCCCCCCCGCCGCCAGCACCTCGCCCGCGCGCGCGACGATGTACTGCACGCGCCCGGCGCGCGGAGCCTTAAGCGTGGCGTCCGCGATGTCGGCGGCGATCGCATCGATCGCCGCCACGGCCGCCGCTTCGGCGGACTCGGCGTCGACCACCTGCGTCCGGGCGGTGGCGATCGCGGCATCGGAGGCCGCGACCTGCGCCTGCGCCGCCGCCAGGGTGGCTCGGGTGCTCTGCGCGGTGGCGCGATCGTCGTCCAGCGCCTGCCGGGAGATGAAGCCGGTCTTCGCGAGTTCCTCCGAGCGGGCAAGACGGCTCTCCGCGGCGGCCACCTGTGCCTTGCGCTGCTCGATCACCGCGACGTTGGCCCGCCGTTCCGCTTCACGTTGGCTCACCACGCTGCGCGCACTGCCCATGGCGATGCGCGCCCGCTCGCGCTGGGCCTCGGCCTGTCGCCGCTGCGCTTCGAGCTGTTCGGTGTCCATCACGGCGAGCACCTGGCCAGGCTCCACGAAGTCGGATTCCCGGACCAGGATGTCCTTGAGCCGCCCGGGAATTCGCGTGGCGACATCGATCTCCACGCCTTCGATGCGGCCATTGCCACGCGCGATGCCCTCGGGCAACTGGCCGGTGGCGTAACGCTGCCACGCGAACCACGCCACGATGCCGATCGCGATCGCGCCGCCCACGGGAACCGCGTAACGGCGCAGCCAACCACGCGACGTCGGTGACGATGGCGGTGGCGACGGCGGAGTGCCCGCCGGTGGCGCCGCGGCCGATGGGGCGGTGCCGGAATCGCGATTGGGTTCGCCGCTCATGGAAGGGAGTGCCTCGCGGGTCGCGATGTGCCCGGATTCTACCCCAGCGACCGCGGGATCCCGGCCCGGAGGCGCGATGCCTTTCGCGCAGAAGCAGGGTCAGACTCGACTTTCTCCGCCGGCACGAATCCAGTCAGGTGCCGCTCGACCGTCACGTGCAGGCCGTCCGCGCGACGCTCGATCGTGAGCGTGGCAAGGGCGGAGGACCAGGCGAGCACCGCCGCGCCCGCTCGACGAATGCCGTGCGTTCGACGCCGACCGGATCGCCGTGCAAGGCCGTCGGGTGACGGGAACGGTCATTCCGATTCGATGCCGTCCCGTCGCGGAACACGGGACGGCCGCGAACCGATCAGTTGGTCGAGGCCGGTGGCGCGGAATCCTCGCCTGCCGGGTTCAGCAGGCGCTTCATCAGGAAATCGGCGCTGACCGTCTCGCCCGTCAATACCATCGCCGCGAGTTCTCCACCGAGGACCTGCGGCGCGATGATCAGATCGGGCTGCACGAGCCGGACGCGTTCGAGGTGCCGCGCGTCGTTGACGGTAGCTACGGTGCGCGCCCGGCTCCCGAGTCCCCGCACGGCGAGCACCAGGAACGCGTTCTCGGAATCGTCCGCCATCATCGCCACGACGGCCTGGGCCTTCCCGGCGCCCGCCAGTTTGAGGATTTCGTTGCTGCTGGGGTCGCCCACGACGAGGTCGACGTCGTTCGCCGTGCCGGCAGCGGGCTCCCGGCGCACCAGCCAGGTGACGCGGTGGCCGCGCCGCGCCAGTTCGCGCCAGGTATTGACCGCGAGCGGCGTGTCCCCGGCGATGACGAAATGATCCTCACGCTTCATGCGCTTGTCTCCACGGCTGACGATGCGTTGCAGGCTGCGACTCACCAGCGGCGCGATGACCGCGGTCAACGAAGTCGCGAAGGCCGCGACACCGAGAACGACGATGGAGACGACGAACAGCTTCGCCTCGGAAGTCTGTGGCGTGATGTCGCCGTAGCCGACCGTGCTCATCGTCACCAGGGCGAAGTAGAACGAGGTCACGACGTCGGCCACGGGCGGATCGAATTCGCGCCCCAGATAGTAGGTACCGAACGTGGCATAGGTCACCAGCAGGATCACCGAAGTCAGCGCGAACAAGGTGCCGGCGGCGATGCTGGAACGATCGAACTGGCGCCACGCGAAGGCCAGCGCCGCCAGCATCAGGACGAAATAGCCGAACAGCAGATGCCCCTGCGTGCTCGGGCCGAGCAGCATGCCCGCCGCGGCAGTGGCCGACAGCAGGAGCGCCATCATCCACGCCAGGCGCGAACGGAACAGCAGGCCGAACGCCATCACCAGCATGCCCACGCCGGTCAGGACAGGCGGCAGAGCGCCGGGCGGCAACCCGCGTCGTCCCGCCAGCACCTGGTCCATCACCTGGCCCCACTGCCGGCCGATCTCGGCCTGCAACAGCCACGCCGCGCCGAAGACCAGCAGGATCGCGAGCGGCACGTGCGGGAACCAGTGCCGCCCGCCGAAGCGCCAATACATCTGGCGCATGTGGTTCCGAAGGGCGTGTCGGGGACTGGGCTGCATCGCTTCGCGGACCGGCGGCACGCCGTGGCGGCAGGGCGGCGCGTGCAGGCTAACCGGCGCCGCGACCGATGGCAAGGCGATGGGGCGCCGCCCTCGCCGGGATCCCCACCACCCTGGATACGGCGTTCGGCCGCCCGTTGCGGCCCCGCGACGAGGGATCGATCGAGCTCACGCGCATCGAGCGCGCGTCGAAGCGAACCGCTGGCGTCGGACGTGCTGGAAAGCGTTCGCGGGCAGCGCGGCCGTGCCGAGCGGACCGCCTGCCGGTCCCGATCGAGACCGCCGCTTCCCGATCAGGCGAAGAACGTCACGCGGCCCGTGGCGACGTCGTGCATGGCGGCGACGACGCGCAGTTGCTTCTTCGCGACCAGGTCGCGCAGCACCTCGCTCCGCGAGGTGACCTGCGCGGCGGTGAGCTTCGAGTTCGCGTCCGCCACCGCCTGCACGTAGGCCTTGTTCTTCGAGTTCGCCTCGCCGGTCGCGTGCACGGACTTGATCGCCGGCGCGAAGTTGCGGAGCATCGCCGTCAGGTGGCCGAGCTTCGCGCCGTCGACGGCGCCCTTGATCGCACCGCACTCGCTGTGCCCGAGCACGACGACGAGCTTCGCGCCCGAGAGCTTGGTGGCGAATTCGAGGCTGCCGAGGATGTCGTCGTTGACGAAGTTCCCGGCGATGCGCGCGCTGAACACGTCGCCCAGGCGCTGGTCGAAGACGAGTTCCGGCGGCACGCGCGAGTCGATGCAACCGACGATCGCGGCGAAGGGCGCCTGACCCGAGGCGGTCGCGCGCACCTGCGCACGCAGGTCGCAGTTGATCGTGCGTCCGGTGACGAACCGCTCGTTGCCCTCGGCAAGCAGCCGCAGTGCCGCGTCCGGCGTCGTCTCGTGCTGGCGCTCCCGCGTGAACACCGCGCACTCGGGGGACGTCAATGCCGGTGCCGCGGCATGTGCTGTCGAAGCCGCACCGAGCACCGGAAGCGAGAGGACGAAACGCCGGCGATCGAACATGGTTGCACCTCCGATGATGCTCGCTGGGGAGAACGCAGGGTCAGACTCGACTTTCTCCGCATATCGGCCGCCCTCGTCCAGGCCCTCCTGCCCCGAACAAGTCGAGTCTGACCCTACTTATCAGGGCCGGCCGAGGAAGAAGTAGGCGCTGCGGTAGCCGCCGTCCATCACGCCATAGCCCAGGTACACGGGGCCGACGGGGGTATCCGCGCCGAAGAATACCGCACCGGAGACGAGCGTCCCGGTGAGGTTGCCGGGCACGAACGGGTCCTTCATCCTGCCGACTTCGGCGGAGGCGCCGAGGTACAGACCCGGCACCAGCCTGAACGAGGCCACCTGGTACAGGTAGACGAGACGGCCGAAGGTGAGCTGCTGTCCGAGCAGCGCCCCCGACGGAAGGCCGGATTGCTGCAGGAAGCCGCCCCACTGGGCGAGGTCGTAGACCGGGAGGTCGTCGTTGCCCACCGCTCCCGCGTACCGGATCGCCGGCATCAGCGTGTGCCGTCCCCACGTGTACGCGGCGACGCCGTTGACATCGACCTTGGTGTAGTTGTCGCGCGCGCCGATCGAGGTCGACGATGCGAACACGTCGGCCGATGCCGCGAAGCCGGAACGCGGGAATTTCGCGTCGTCCATCTGGTCGACGACCGCGCGGAGCGTGAAACCGCCGCGCGGCACCGAATTCGGGTTGGGCTCGAACTCGGGCGCTCCGGTTTCGAGCGACGCATAGGTGCGCCCCGCGGCGACGCCCGCGCGTATCTCGCCATAGCGCGTGAACGCGGCGCCCAGCGCGAACTCCCCGACCGCCGACCTGAGGTTGTACCGCGCGATCCGCTGGTCGCCCTGGAAGAGGTCGAGCGAGCGCCGCAGGATCACGGCGCGTGGTGCGACGAAGAGTCCGTTGCGCGCACCGAGCGGCTGATAGAACTCGGTGGAGAGAAACGACACCTGTCCCACCTGCGCGTCGGTCCGCCACTCGGCGCCCAACTCGTTGATCCACGTCCTGCGGTAGCTGACCGCGAGGTTGAAGGCGTTGTCGCCCTTGAAATCCGATTGCAGCCCCAGCCCGAAACGCAGGTAGTTCGGTCCCCACGATTTCTCGATCGCGTCGACGGAGACGATCTGCTTGCCCGCGTCCTCGATCAACTGGTAGTTGATGTGCTCGAAGTCGCCCAACCCATACAGGCGCCGCATGTCACGGTCGAGCCGGTCCTGGTCGACCACCTCGCCCGGCTTCGTGTCCATGTAGTCGGGCAGCGTCTCCGGGTTGACGCGCTTCAGGCCCCGGAAACGAATCGCCGCGACCACCTCCGGAGGCTTCCCGGGCGGCGCCGCCTGATGCGCCCGCAAGGCGGCGTACGCCGGTTCGGGAAGGGCGAGCGCGGCGAGGCGCGGCGCGGCGCCGCGCGCGGCCGCCTCGCCGATCGGCACCGTCTTCGTCAGGTTGTCGAAGTCCGCGGCCGAGAAGTTCCCGAGCGCCGGCTCGATCAGGATGTCGGTCGGCTTGAGCGACGCGAGCGACGCGCGGACGTTCTGCTCGGTCAGGATGTTGATCATCTGCCCGGTGACGCCGAGGACCGACCCGAGCTGGTCCCGGGTCATGAGCGGCGTGCCGAGGTTCACGGCGATCACGATGTCCGCGCCCATCGCCCGGGCCGCGTCGACCGGCAGGTTGTCGGTGAGCCCGCCGTCGACGAGCAGCATCCCGTCGATCTGCGCCGGGGACATCACTCCGGGCACCGACATGCTCGCCCGCATCACGCGCGGCAGGTCACCGTGGTCGAAGACGACCGGCTTGCCGGTCACGAGATCGGTCGCGACCGCGCGAAACGGGATCGGCAGGTCGTCGAAGCGGACCGGCTCGCTCACCTTCGAAAGCTGGCGCAGGACGCCCTCGAGCTGGATGCCGCTCACGAGCCCCTGCTGCAGCAGGATCTCGCCGTCGCGCACGCCGAGTTCCAGCCCAAACAGGATCGACCGGTCGTCCTCCTTGCGGCGGATCGACTCCTCCTGGCGCGGAGGATTGTCCTTGAACAACATGTCCGATCGGATCGTCCCGATCAGCCGTTCCATCTCCGGAACCGTCATGCCGCTCGCGTAGGCGCCGCCGACGAGCGAGCCCATGCTGGTGCCGGCGATGCAGTCGACCGGGACGCGCAGTTCCTGGAGCACCTTGAGTACGCCGACGTGCGCGGCGCCCCGCGCTCCGCCGCCGGAGAGCACGAGGCAGACCATCGGGCGCCCTTCCGGCTTGCGGATGTGCGGCGCGGAGGCGGCGGGCCGCGACGCGGGGGGCGGTGCGGAGGCCGCAGGTCGCGCGGGGTCGACCACCTGTGCGCCGGGGGCGCCGAGCCAGGACACCGCCGCGCACCCGACGATCGCCGCCGCACGGCGCAGGTGGTGTCGCGAAAGGAGAACCGTCGACGCCACGATCCGGCGATGTTCGCACGAGCGTCCGCGCCGGCGCAATCGGGCGAGCGACGGCCGATGCGATCCCTCCGGTGCCGCCCGGTCGTTCATGCCGTCAGCCCCGCGAGCGCCGATAGCGTACGTCCGGCTCGCGCTCCTCGTTCCCCGCGCCGTCGGTGAATTCGACCGCCTCGAATCCGTGGCGTTCGTAGAAGCGTCGCGCACGCGCGTTGCGCTGGAACGTCCACAGTTCGATCTCCGGCTCCTCCTCCAGGACCCGCCCGAGGAGCAGCGCGCCGATGCCGCGGCCGAGCCGGTCGGGCGCGACATAGAGCTGCGTCAGGCGGTTACCGTCGCGCGACGCGATGCCGATCATCGTGTCTCCCGTGCAGGCGAGCCACACCGATTGCGTCGCGAAGACCGTGTCGCGCATCCACGCGACGTCCTCGCCGGGCGTGTGCACGACCGCGAGCCCGGGCATCGCCGCGCGCATCGACGCGCGGTGCAGCCGCGCCGCCGGGGCGACGTCGGATTCGCCGCGCGGGCGCCGCAGCACGACGACGTCGCCGGTGTCCGCATCCACGCCGACGTCAGCCGAGGAGATCGCCCGACGCCTTGCGTCCGCGACCGCCCCGGGTCGGGGGAGACGCCGATGCCCTGGGCGAGCGTCGCGCGTGCGCCTCCAGCACCGGCGCGAGGTGCCGGCCCGTGTGGCTCGCCGGCTGCTTCGCGATGTCCTCCGGCGTGCCTTCCGCGACGATGCGCCCGCCGCCCGCCCCGCCCTCGGGCCCGAGGTCCACGATCCAGTCGGCGGTCTTGATGACGTCGAGGTTGTGCTCGATCACGACGACGGTGTTCCCGTGGTCGCGAAGCCGGTGCAGCACCGTGAGCAGCAGTTCGATGTCGTGGAAGTGCAGCCCCGTCGTCGGCTCGTCGAGGATGTAGAGCGTGCGACCGGTGTCGCGCTTCGAGAGTTCGAGCGCGAGCTTCACGCGCTGCGCCTCGCCGCCGGAGAGCGTCGTCGCCGACTGGCCGAGCGTGATGTATCCGAGTCCGACGTCGAGGAGCGTCGTGAGCTTGCGCGCCACCGCGGGCACCGCCTCGAAGAACGGGTGCGCCTGCTCGACGGTCATCGACAGCACCTCGTGGATGTTCTTCCCCTTGTAGCGGATGTCGAGCGTCTCGCGGTTGTAGCGCTGCCCGTGGCAGACGTCGCAGGGGACGTAGACGTCCGGCAGGAAGTGCATCTCGACCTTGATGAGCCCGTCGCCCTGGCAGGCCTCGCAGCGCCCGCCCTTGACGTTGAACGAGAAGCGGCCGGGACCGTAGCCGCGTTCGCGCGACTCCTTCACCTGCGCGAAGAGTTCGCGGATCGGCGTGAAGAGCCCCGTGTAGGTCGCCGGGTTGCTGCGCGGCGTGCGGCCGATCGGGCTCTGGTCGACGCTGATCACCTTGTCGAACAGGTCGAGGCCGTCGATCGAGTCGTGCGGCGCCGGCTCCTCGGCGCTGTCGTAGAGGTGCCGCGCGACCGCGAGGTAGAGCGTGTCGTTGACGAGCGTCGACTTGCCCGAGCCCGACACGCCGGTCACGCACACGAACAGCCCGACCGGAAGCTCCAGCGTGACGTCGCACAGGTTGTTGCCCCGAGCGCCGGTGATCGTCAGCACGCGCTCCGGGTCGCGCTTCCGGCGCCGGGCGGGCATCGGTATCTGCCGGTGGCCGGCGAGGTACTGGCCGGTGAGCGAGTGCGTCGCGCGGCGAATGTCGTCCGGCGTCCCCTGCGCGACCACCTGCCCGCCGTGCTCGCCGGCGCCCGGTCCCATGTCGACGACGTGGTCCGCCGACAGGATCGCGTCCTGGTCGTGCTCGACCACGATCACGCTGTTGCCCAGGTCGCGCAGGTGCTTCAGCGTCGCGAGCAGGCGGTCGTTGTCGCGCTGGTGCAGCCCGATCGACGGCTCGTCGAGCACGTACATGACGCCGGTGAGTCCCGATCCGATCTGCGAGGCGAGCCGGATGCGCTGCGCCTCGCCGCCCGACAGCGTCTCCGCCGACCGATCGAGCGAGAGGTAGTCCAGGCCCACGTTGTTCAGGAAAGCGAGGCGCGAGACGATCTCCTTGACGATTTTCTCCGCGATCGCCGCCTTGTGACCGCCGAGCGAGAGCCCGGCGAAGAAGCGCGAGGCCTCCTTGAGCGGCCAGGCCGAGATCTCGTAGATCGCGCGGGCCGAGGCGTCGGGGCCGACCTTGACGTGCCTCGCCTCGCGCCTGAGCCGCGTGCCGTGGCACTCGGGGCAGGGCTTGCTGTTGAGGAACTTCGCGAGTTCCTCGCGCACCATCGCGCTGTCGGTCTCGCGATAGCGCCGCTCCAGGTTCGGCAGGATGCCCTCGAACGCGTGCTCGCGCACCATCGGCCGTCCGCGCTCGGAGAGGTAGGTGAACGGGATCTTCTCGTCGCCCGACCCGTTCAGGACCAGCGCCTGCACCCGCTCGGGCAGCTTCGCGAACGGTCGCTCGAGGTCGAAGCCCGCGTGCTTCGCGAGCGACTGCAGCATCTGGAAGTAGAACTGGTTGCGGCGGTCCCAGCCCTTGATCGCGCCGGAGGCGAGCGAGAGCTGCGGGAACGCCACGACGCGCCTGGGATCGAAGAAGCTGATCGCGCCCAGGCCGTCGCAGCGCGGACAGGCGCCGGCGGGATTGTTGAACGAGAACAGCCGAGGCTCGAGTTCGGCGAGCGAATAGTTGCACACCGGGCACGCGAACTTCGAACTGAACAGGTGCTCGCGTCCCGTGTCCAACTCGACCGCGATCGCCCGGCCGTCGCCGTGGCGGAGCGCCGTCTCGAAGGATTCGGCGAGCCGCTGCTCGAGGTCGGGCGCGACCTTCAGGCGGTCGACGACGACCTCGATCGTGTGCTTGGTCGTTCGCGCGAGCTTCGGCACCGCGTCGATCTCGTGCACGTTGCCGTCGACGCGCACGCGCACGAAGCCCTGGGCGCGCAGCTCGACGAAGAGTTCGACGTGCTCGCCCTTCCGGTTCACGACGACCGGCGCGAGGATCGCGACCTTCGTCTCCGCCGGCAGCGCGAGCGTCGCGTCGACCATCTGCGAGATGGTCATCGACGCGAGCTTCTGTTCGGGATGGTCCGGGCAGTAGGGATCGCCGACGCGCGCGTAGAGGAGGCGCAGGTAGTCGTGGATCTCGGTGACGGTGCCGACGGTCGAGCGCGGGTTGTGCGAGGTCGCCTTCTGCTCGATCGAGATCGCCGGGGAGAGTCCTTCGATCAGGTCGACGTCGGGCTTCTCCATCAGCTGCAGGAACTGGCGCGCATAGGCGGAGAGCGACTCGACATAGCGCCGCTGGCCCTCCGCGTAGAGCGTGTCGAACGCGAGCGAACTCTTGCCCGAACCCGAGAGCCCGGTGATCACGATCAGCCGGTGGCGCGGCAGGTCGAGATGGACGTTCCTGAGGTTGTGCGTGCGTGCGCCGCGGATGCGGATCTGGTCCATGCGTGCCCGTGACTCGACCGGCCGATGCGCCCGCCGGACTCGTCCGCTTGGACGAAGGCGAGCGAAGCGAACCTGCTAGTATAGTGCGTTCGGCGCGTCGGGCGGCAACCGGACCACGGCCGCGACGCGCGCCGCATGCATTCATCCGTCGCTCCCCCGAACGCCATCCCCATGTCGTCGATCGCCGCAGGGCCGCGCGCCGCCAGCCGCATGACGGCGACGGAGCGTCGCGCGACCGCCTGCCTCGCCGGCGTCTCGGGCCTGCGCATGCTGGGGCTCTTCATCGTGCTGCCGGTGCTCGCGCTCCACGCCGAGTCGCTGCCCGGCGGCCACGATCCCGCGATGATCGGCATCGCGATCGGCGCCTACGGACTCGCGCAGGCGCTCCTGCAGATCCCGTTCGGCTGGGCCTCCGACCGCGTCGGCCGCAAGCCCGCGATCGCAGCCGGTCTCGCGGTGTTCGCCGCGGGCAGTTTCGTCGCCGCGTGGGCGCCGACGCTCGCCTGGCTCGTCGCCGGGCGCGCGATCCAGGGCGCCGGAGCCGTTTCCGCCGCCGTGATGGCGCTCGCCGCCGACCTGACGCGAGACGAGGTGCGCACGCGCACGATGGCGGCGATCGGCATCACGATCGGCGCGTCGTTCACGGTGTCGCTCGTCGCGGGACCGGCGCTCGCCGGCGTGGTCGGCGTGCCCGGCGTGTTCGTGCTCACCGGCGCGCTGGCCTGCGTAGCGATCGCGGTGGTGCTGTGGGGCGTTCCCCGGGCCCCGGCGTCGGCGCACACGGCCGACCTCGCGGGCTTCGTTCGCGCGCTCGCCGACCGGCAACTGTTGCGGCTCGACCTCGGCGTGTTCGTGCTGCACGCGATCATGGCGGCGCTGTTCCTGCACATGCCGTTCGCGCTGCGCGACGCCGGCATCCCGGCCGACCGGCACTGGACGATCTACCTGCCGGTGCTCGCGGTCGCGGTGGCGGTGGTCATGCCGCTCTTTCGCGCGGTCGATCGCCCGGGCAACGGCCGCGTGGTGCTCCTGTCGGCGATCGGCACGCTCGTCGCGGCGCTGGCGATCCTGGCGTTCGCCGGCCGCTCGCTGCCGGCGATCGTCGCCGGCCTCACCGTGTTCTTCGCGGCGTTCACGCTGCTGGAAGCCGCCCTGCCGTCGATGGTGACGCGCTTCGCGCCGCGCGCAGCGCGCGGGACGGCGATCGGCGTGTACAGCGGCATGCAGTTCCTCGGGATGTTCGTCGGTGCAGCCGCCGCCGGCGTGATCCTGAAGCACGTGGGCGCGTCGGCCGTGTACCTCGCCGGCGCCCTGCTGGCATTGCTGTGGCTCGTCGCCGGTGCGACGATGGCCGATCCTCCGGCGTCGCCGGAATCCCCCCACTCGATCGGAAGGACCTGAACGATGGCTTCGGTGAACAAGGTGATCCTGCTCGGCAACCTCGGCCGCGATCCCGAGACGCGCTACACGACCGGCGGCGACGCGGTGACGAACCTGTCGATCGCGACCTCCGAGCAGTGGAAGGACAAGAACGGCGAGAAGCAGGAGCGCACCGAGTGGCACCGGGTCGTGCTGTTCGGGCGCCAGGCCGAGGTCGCCGGCGAGTACCTGAAGAAGGGCCGCTCGGTCTACATCGAGGGCCGGCTGCAGACGCGCAAGTACACGGACAAGGACGGCGTCGAGAAATACTCGACCGAGGTCGTCGCCGATCGCATGCAGCTCATCGGCGGCGGGCGCGACTCGGGCCCGGGCGGAGGCGGTGACGACGAAGCGTCGGGCGGAAGCGGCGGACGGCAGGCGCCGCGCGGTTCGGGTGGCGGTGCGCCGCGCGGCGCGGGCTCGTCCTCGGGCGGCGGCAAGAAGCCCGACGACTTCGAGGACGACATTCCGTTCTGACGCATCCGCTTCAACCCGCGCGGAGTGCGACGCGACGTCGCGGATCGTCGCGGTGGGGTTGCGATGCCGCGACGGTCGCGAGCGATGCGCGCGCGCCGGGACGTCGCGGCATCGTCCCGCCGGACGGATCACGGCGCTCGGCGCGCCTGCCGCAAACGACGCGGGGCCGCATGGCGGCCCCGCGAAGGGATCGACGTCCTCGTGCGCGGACCGATGCGGCCCGCGCGATCGCAGCGTCAGTTGCGGATGGTGATGATCATGCCCGACAGGTCGATCGAGACCATCAGGCCGATCTGCGTTCCCTGCAGGCGCAGGCGCACGCCGCGCTGGTTCTGCAGTTCCGTGATGCCGACGCCGCCGGCCGCCGCCGCGGTCGCCGCGATCGCCGCGTACGTGCCCTCGATGTCGCGGGCTTCCTTGAGGTTGTAGACCTCGCCGACGAAGTCCGCGCGCGCGACGCCGATCGTGGCGCCGAGGCTCACGCCGCCGATGCCGAGGTTGTAGCCGTTGTTCTTGAAGTACAGCGTGCCGCTGCCGCCGCTGCCGCCGACGATGAAGCCCGCGCGGAAGATGCGGATGTCGATCGTCGCGTCGGGACGCTGCGCAGGCTGCGCCTGGGCGGGGGAGGTGGCGACCGCCGCGAGCGCCGCGGCGCCGGCGGTGGCAACGAACTTGCGCCGCGAATCATTGGTTTCCATCGAGTTCTCCGTCGAAGGGAAGTCCCGCAGCGCCAATGCCACGGGAAACTGGTTATTATGGCACAAGGAGGGATGACCCGCCAGCCATCATCTCGGCGACCTGGCCGGTCCGACGTTCGCCGACAGTGGATGGACCGGATCCGGACCCGGTGATTTCCGCCCCCCCCAGGCAGACCTCGCCGTCGTAGACCACGAGGTACTGGCCCGGCGTCGGCGCGAACTGCGCGGTGTCGAACACCGCAGTCAATCCGCCGTCGCGCGGCGCCAGCTCGCAGGGCGCATCCGCCATCCGGTATCGGGTCTTGGCGGCATAGCGCGCGGGGAGTCTCGGCGCCTCGCCGGCGATCCAGTGCGGATCGGTCGCGTCGACGCCTGAAGCATGAAGCATCGGGTGGTCGTGCCCCTGCACGACGACGAGCGCGTTGCGCGACGGATCCTTCGCGGCGACGAACCACGGCGCTTCCGCGGCGCCCCGCGCCCCGCCGATGCCCAGTCCCTGGCGCTGCCCGAGCGTGTAGTAGGCGAGCCCCTGGTGCACGCCGACTTCCCGGCCGTCGGGCGTGACGATCGGGCCCGGCTCGCGCGGCAGGTACCGCGCGAGGAACTCGCGGAACGGCCGCTCGCCGATGAAACAGATCCCGGTCGAGTCGCGCTTCGCGTGGGTCGGCAATCCGGCGTCGCGCGCGATCTCCCGGACGCGGCGCTTCGTGAGTTCGCCCACCGGGAACGACACCGGCGCGAGCTGTTCCTGCGTCAGCCGGTGCAGGAAATAGCTCTGGTCCTTGCCTGCGTCCGTCGCCTTGAGAAGTTCGACGCGCCCGCCGGCGCGGCGCACGCGGGCGTAGTGACCGGTCGCGATGCGGTCGGCGCCGAGCGCGAGCGCGTGGTCGAGGAACGCGCGGAACTTGATCTCGCTGTTGCACAGGACGTCGGGATTCGGCGTCCGTCCGGCACGGTAGTCGGCGAGAAAGCTCGCGAACACGCGCTCGCGGTATTCGGCGGCGAAGTTGACCGCCTCGAGTTCGATACCCAGGACATCGGCGACCGCGGCCGCGTCGACCAGGTCCTCGCGCGACCGGCACTCCTCGTCGCCCTCCCAGTTCTTCATGAAGACGCCGACCACCTCGTGGCCGGCGTCCCGTTCGAGCAGCGCGGCGACCGAGGAGTCCACCCCTCCCGACAGCCCGACGACGACACGCTCGCGCTTCATCGGCGGGCGAGTCCCGCGCCCTCGCCGACCACGTCCTCGACGACGTCGAGCGGCCAGCGTCGCCCGGCCCGGAAATCGTCGATCGAGCGCAGGACCAGCGGACTGCGGTGTTCGCTCCGGCGCGCGAGGATCTCGTCGTAGGGAAGCCACAGCGCCTCGACGATGCCCTCGTCGAGCGCGCGGCCCTGCACCTGCGCGAGCGGACGCGCCGCGTACGCGAAGCGCACGAAGGTCGCGCCGTTGTCGGGCGCTTCCCACCGGTAGATGCCGACCAGGGCGGTCGCCTCGACGCGCCACGCCGCCTCCTCGAGCGTCTCGCGCGCGGCACCCTGTTGCGGCGATTCGCCCGGCTCGAGGTGCCCGGCAGGCTGGTTGAGCTTGAGGCCGCTCCGCGTGTGCTCGCGCACGAGCAGGAACGCGCCGTCGCGCTCGACGATCGCGGCGACGGTGACCGACGGGCGCGCGGGGGTGATTTCCCTCACGAAAGCGATCCCAGGAGTGCGCCCGTGCCGGGCGCACAAAAGGAAAAGGCAGGAGCGCGTGCGCCCCTGCC
>JADLBN010000318.1 GCA_020847675.1 Burkholderiales bacterium
CCGATGGAATGCTGGTCATAGGTCCAATGGACCTGGTTCGGCGAGCATTCCTTGGTCACCAGATCGTTGTGTGCCGATCCGTTCACGAGCAGCGCGGTCGACGTCCCGCGAACCACCGCGTTGACCGCCAGCGCCGAGGGCGAATGCGGAATGTCGATGATCGCGTTGATTCCCTCGCCGAGCCATTTCTTGGCGATCGCAACCGCCTGGTCGGCCTTCAGCTGGAAGTCGCCCGACACGATCTCCACCTTGTACGGGAACGCTGGATTGGTCTTGCGAAAATCCTCGACCGCCATCTCGGCGGCGATCACCGACCCCTTGGCGCCCCAAGCCGAGTAGGGACCGCTGAAGTCACTGAGAACGCCGATCCTGATTCCTCCCCCGGCGCCTTGCGCATACGCACCGGTCCAGATCAACGCCGCTGCAATGCAGCCGAGCCATCGTGCTCTCATCGTCATCCTCTCCAGGTTAAGGCCCGTCGTCGCCGGGCCCGACGCCGCTATTCGGCGGGCGATTCATCACGAACGCGCCGCCTCTCAACTCCGAACCGCTCGATCACTGCCACGATCTCCTCTCGCGGAGATCCGGCACGGAGCACCGCACGGATGCCGATCTCCTCCAGCGCGGGGAAATCCTCCACCGGAATGGTTCCGCCGATCACCACCGGGAGGTCGTCCAGCCCCTGCTGGCGCAGTTCCCCGATCAGTTCCCTGGCGTGCGCGAGATGCGTCCCGCCGAGGCTCGACAGACCGATCACGTCGACGTCCTCCTCGATCGCCGTGCGAACGATGGTCGCGGTCGTGCAATGGATGCCCATGTAGACGACATCCATGCCGGCATCGCGCAGCATCATCGCAACGACCTTCATGCCGCGATCGTGTCCGTCCAGCCCGGTCTTTCCGAGAAGGATCCGAAGCGGCTGCCTCGCCACGCCCCTCGCCACGCTGCCAGCGTTCATCACGACTCCGACAGAAACGCCGGCGGATCGACGACACGAAGGTGATCGTACGAATGGCCGAGCGCAAATCGCACGGTGCCCAGCATCTCACCGACGGTTGCGTATGCGTGCGCGGCGACGATCATCGCGGGGAGGAGGTTGTGCTCCTTTCCGAGCCTGGCCTCGTCGCGCAATCGCAGCAGCGATCGACGCACGGCGTCGTTGTCGCGACTCGCCCTGAGCCGCCTCACAGCGTCGGCCAACGCCTCCCCTTGATTGGGCGGCGAGACATGAACGCCACCCGGCGTACGCTCCTCCTGCGGCTGCCGGAACGCGTTGACGCCGACGATCGTCTTCTCGCCCCTGGTTATCTCGTCCTGCCGCAGACGGATCGCTGCGTCGATCTCTCCGATCACCCAACCCGAACGGATCGCGCTTGCCATTCCCCCGATTTCGCGGATCGTCGCCATGATCTCTTTCGCCTTCGACTCGATCTGGTCGGTCAGCGATTCGACGTAATAGGAGCCGCCGAGCGGGTCGGCCACGCGGGTGACACCACTCTCGTAAGCGAGGATCTGCTGCGTACGCAGCGCAACCGTCTGGGACGTCTCCGTCGGCAGACCGATCGGCTCATCGTACGAGCAGCAGTGGATCGACTGCGCGCCCGCGAGCGCGGCCGTCAGCGCCTGGTACGCCACTCGAACGATGTTGTTCAGAGGCTGTTGAGCCTGCAGCGACACGCCGGCGGTATGCACCCCGAAGCGGAACTGCATCGAGCGCGGATCCTTCGCGCCGAACTCCTCCTGCATGATCCGGGCCCACATGCGGCGCGCCGCGCGAAGCTTCGCGACTTCCTCGAAGATGTCGACGTGAGCGGAGCAATAGAAGCTGCGCCGACCTGCGAACGAGTCGACGTCGAGACCCCGCGCGCATGTCTCCCTTATGTACTCGATCGCGCACGACAATCCGAATGCGACTTCCTGCGCTGCGTCGATCCCGGCCTCCCGGAGATCGTAGAGGTTCACGTTCCCGGTGTGCCAGAGCGGCATGTGTCGGGTGCAGTACTCGATGATGTCAATCGAGGTCTTCAGTCCGAGATCGACGGGACAGGAGTCACCGTACCCACAGAACTGGAAGTGCAGCGTGTCGTTCTGGATGGTTCCACGCAGGGTCGACCTGTCGATGCCCCGCTTCTCCGCGAGCGCGTTGTACATCGCCATCCACGCGATCGAATCGAGCCCGGAGAGGTCGAAGGCCATGCTCACCTTGTCGATCGGGATTCCGTCGAACAGTTCCTCGAAATCCGCGAGCGAGCTGACGCTCACCCCCTGCATCCCGTTGTCGTGGATGCCCATCGGATGATCGGCGTCGACGCCAAGCGACCCGTTGTTGTCGTTGATCACACTCAGCCCGGTCACGCCGTTCGCGAGCTGATAGCGCATTCGCTGATTGGTGTCGCGACCGGAGCCGAATCCACAGACCTCGCGCTTGGTCCACAGCCGGCCCCGGTACATGTTGCGGTGAATTCCGCGCGTGTACGGAAACGACCCGGGATCCGCTATCGACGCGGCGTATTCGCTCGTGCGCACGTCCTGGGGGCCGTAGAACTCCTTGCATGGGAGCCCCGACCAGGTCGTCGTCTCCGTCGCCCCGGCCCGATATGCCCGCTCGAGCGTCGCGCTCAACTCCTCGCTCATCGGTGACCTCGTCGTAGCCGTCGATGGAACGCTTCACCTGCGCTGCAACTGCCAATCGGTCGACACCGAAAATCCGGTTGCACGCAGTTTCTAAACGCGATTAGAATCTGTGGAGCAGGGCTTGTCAAGCACGAACGTGGACAGATCCCAACTCCCCGCCGATGCGGCGCGATCGCGCTGCGACACGGCTGCCGGCACGGCGCACGACGAAGCGTTCGATCGTCGCGCGCTGAGCCGCGCGCTCACCCGAGTGAGCTTCGCGACCGTCGAAGAAGCGCTGCGGGGCCTGTCGCAGGCGCGGCACTCCGGCAGCCGCAGGATCGGCATTACGGGGCCACCCGGCGCCGGCAAGAGCGCGCTGATCTCCGAGCTGGCGCGGGTGCGGCTCGCCAAGGGACACACAGTCGGCGTGCTGGC
>JADLBN010000319.1 GCA_020847675.1 Burkholderiales bacterium
GCCGAGGGCGGCGCCTGGGCGCAGACGCCGACCGCACCCCCTCCCACCCTCCCGGAAGTGCGTGTCCGCGACCGCGACAGCTTCCGGACCGACGCGACGAGCACGGTCACCGGCACCGAGACGCCGCTGCGCGACATTCCGCAGTTCGTCAACATCATTCCGCAGGAAGTGATCCGCTCGCAGGGCGCCACGTCGCTCGTCGACGTGCTGCGCAACGTTCCGGGGATCTCGTTCGCCGCCGCCGAAGGCGGCACGCAGGCGAACCAGGTGCTGTTCCTGCGCGGCTTTCCGCTGAACCAGGACATCTTCGTCAACGGCGTGCGCGACATCGGCGAGTACAACCGCGACCTGTTCGCGACCGAGTCGGTCGAGGTGCTGAAGGGCGCTTCGGCGCTGATCTTCGGACGCGGCTCGCCCGGCGGCCTCGTCAACCAGACGTTCAAGAGCGCGTACAAGGTCGACGCGAGCCAGGTCGACCTGACGGCGGGCTCGTTCGACCAGAAGCGCGCGGTGGGCGACGTCAACCTGCGCACGGGCGCGAACGGCGCGGTCCGCTTCGTGGCGATGGCAGACGGTTCCGGAAACTACCGCTATCCGCAGGACACCGAGTCCTACGGCTTCGCGCCGAGCTTCCTGTGGGACCTTTCGCCCACCGCGCAGGTCAGCGGCTCCTGGTACTGGTTCAAGCAGCGCAACGTCACCGACTACGGCCAGCCCTCGCTCTACACGGGGGCCCTGGGATTCTGGGGCTACCCGGAGATGGTCTCGCCGCGCAAGTACTACGGTTTCGAACGCTACGACTACGCCGACTACGAGGTCAACATCGGCGACCTGCGCCTCGACCTCCAGTTCACCGGCGACCTGTCGCTCTCCTCGACGCTGCGCTGGGCGCGCTACGAGCGGCAGTCCGAGTCGACGATCTCGACGCTGGACACGACCGACTTCAACGGCAACCCGGTGACGCGCGACACGCCCGTCGAGCTCCTGCGGGTGAACCGCCGCCACGACACCGGGCGAACGCGCGACAACGACGACGAGGCGCTGATCAGCCAGACCGAGCTCGTGTGGAAGGCCGCGACCGGTTCGGTGAGGCACCAGGTGCTGGGCGGTGTCCTGCTCGCGCGCGAGAACCTGGACCGGCTCAACTACCAGCTCGACGCCGACCCGAACACGCCGGGGGTGCAGGCGCCCTCGGCGATCACGTCGTTCGTCGATCCGGACCCGTCGACCGCGCTCTCGTACACGAAGATCGAGAACGCGCGCGGCAACTCGACCGCGGACAGCTTCTCGCTCTACGTGCAGGACCAGATGGAGTTCTCGCCCCGGTGGAAGGCGCTCCTCGGCGTCCGGTACGACCATTACGACGCGCGCGCCTACACGACCGGACTCGCCCCCGGCGTGCTGTCGACCGGCCCGTACGAACGCACCGACGTCATGTGGAGCGGGCGAGCCGGCGCGATCTGGCAGCCGACCGACCGCCAGTCGTACTACGTCGCCGTGGGCAACGCCTACAACCCCTCGGGCGAACTCGGTGTGTACGGCGGGACCGCGAACACGAACCTCAACGCCGTCAACGAAACCCTCGACCCCGAGGAGACGGTGAACTACGAGGTCGGCGCGCAGTGGGACATCGGCGCCCTTCAGCTCCGCTCGGCGGTCTTCCGCAACGAGAAGACCAATGCGAGGATGGTCGACGACACCGGCACGACGGTGCTCGACGGCAAGCGCCGCGTCGACGGCATCGAGTTCGAACTGTCCGGATCGATCACGCCCGACTGGGAGATCTACGGCGGACTCGCGTTCATGGACGGCGAGATCGTGCGCGGCCCGGCCAGCGTGCAGGGCAAGACCCCGCTCGGTGTCGCCGAAGTCCAGGGCAGCGTGTGGACCGTCTACAAGTTCGGCGGCGGCTGGCAAGTGGGCGGCGGCCTGCGCGGCCAGAAGGGCACCTGGCTCACCGATACCAACATTCCGGGCTCGCAGATCCCGACCTACGTCGTGCTCGACGCAATGGTCGCCTACGTGCAGCCGAAGTGGGAGGTGCGCATCAACGGATACAACCTCGCCGACGAGACGTACTACATCGGGGGCTACAACAACTCGCCGAACCGCGTGCTGCCGGGCGCGCCGGTCTCGGTGTCCGGCACCTTCACCTACCGGTTCTGAGGTCCCGCCGATGCTGCTGCACGTCCCTGACGTCCTGACCGCCGACGAGGTGCGCCGCATCCGCGCGCGCATCGACGCGGCGGACTGGGTCGACGGCAACGTCACGTCCGGCCACCAGTCCGCGCGCGCGAAGACGAACCTCCAGCTCCCGGAGGACAGCGATGCCGCGCGGGAGTGCGGCGAGGCGATCCTCGCCGCGCTCGCCCGCAGCGCGCTGTTCTTCTCTGCGGCGCTGCCGCGGCAGGTCTACCCGCCGCTGTTCAACCGCTACGGCGTGGGCATGACGTTCGGCAACCACGTCGACAGCGCGATCCGCGTGCACCCGCCGACGTCGCGGCGCATCCGCACCGACGTCTCCGCGACGCTGTTCCTGACGCCGCCGGAGGACTACGACGGCGGCGAACTCACGATCGAGGATACCTACGGCACGCAGGGGGTCAAGCTGCCCGCTGGCGACCTCGTGGTGTACCCGGCGACGAGCGTGCATCGCGTGACGCCGGTGACCCGGGGCGAGCGCACCTCGTCGTTCTTCTGGATCGAGAGCATGGTGCGCGACGACGGAGAGCGCTCGCTCCTGTTCGACATGGACATGGCGCTCGTGCGTCTCGCGCGCGACGCGAAGGATCACCCTTCGCTCGTCACGCTCACCGGTTGCTACCACAACCTGCTGCGCCGCTGGGGCGATGCGTAGGGCGCAATTCGCGAATTCGGGGAATTCGGGGACAGACCCCGATTTCAGGGAAATCGGAAATTGGGGTCTGTCCCCGAATTCACGCCTTCAGCGCAACATCGGCGCCGAGAACGACGCCGAACGCAGCGCCTTCAGCGTGAAGCGTCCGGCCTCGGTTCCCAGCCGCCGCGCGATGCGCGTCGCGAGATCCTCCTCCGGCGTGAAGTCGACGATCTCCTCCGCCTGGAACACGTCGCGCGCGACGCTCTCGACCGATCCGTAGGCGTCGGCGAGCCCCAGTTCCACCGCGCGCTGCCCGTTCCAGACGCGACCGCTGAACATCTCGGGCGTCTCCTTCAGACGGTCGCCGCGCCCGCCCTTCACCGCGGCGATGAACTGGCGGTGGATGTCCTCGATCATCTCCCCGGCATAGGCGCGCTGCCGGTCGGGCAGCGGCGAGAACGGGTCGAGGAACGCCTTGTTCTCGCCCGCGGTGATCGCGCGCCGCTCGACGCCGATCTTCTCCATCGCGTCGACGACGCCGAACGAGTCGATGATCACGCCGATCGACCCGACGAGGCTCGCCGGATCGACGTAGATGCGATCCGCCGCGGCCGCGACGTAGTACGCACCCGAGGCGGCCATCTCCTCGACCACCGCGTGCAGCGGAATCTTCGGGTGCTTCGCGCGCAGGCGCTGCATCTCGCCGTAGATGCGGCCGGCCTGGACCGGGCTTCCGCCGGGGCTGTTGATGCGCAGCACCACGCCGCGAGTCCCCGGGCTCTCGAACGCTGCCTTCAACCCCTCGATGATGTTGTCCGCGCTCGCCTGGCCGTCGTGGTCGATCTCGCCGTCGAGCGCCACGACCGCGGTGCACGCGTCGGTGCACGGATGGCCGCGCGCGGCGAAGTTCCCGAGCATCAGGAAGAGCCCGAACGCGACCACGCCGAGCGTGAGGAACCGGAAGAAGATCGACCAGCGCCGCGCGCGGCGCCGTTCGACCACGATGTCGTTGGCCAGCGCCTCCAGTGCCCTGCGTTCCCAGCCCTCTTCCGCCATGCCGCACTCCGTTGCCGTCGATGTCCGCGGGTCCGAAGTCTACCCCTGCCGGCAGCGCCGGCCGTTCCACGAACGTCGGTGGCGCCGCGATCCCGCTACGTGCGCTCGAACAGCCACCGGTGCAGTTCGGCGAACGATCGCATCGTGCCGAGCGGTCGCTGCGCGGCGAGTCCTTCGGCATCGTGCGCGCCCCACGCGACCGCGAGCGCCGCGGTGCCCGCGTTGCGCGCGAGTTCGAGGTCGTGCGTCGTGTCGCCGACCATGAGCGTCTCGCGCGGATCGACCGCGAGGCGGTCCATCAGCGCGAGCAGCATGTCCGGGTGCGGCTTGGGGAAGCCCTCGTCGGCGCATCGCGTCGCGTGGAAGCGCCCGCCCAGCGCGTTGAGCGCGATCGCCCGATCGAGGCCCGCGCGCGACTTCCCGGTCGCGACACCGAGCAGGACGCCCGCACCGTCGAGGTCGCGCAGCAGTTCGCGCGCGCCGTCGAACAGCGGGATCGCCGCCTCGCCGTCGAGGTAGTGGCGACGGTAGTGGCCCGCGAGTTCGCGCTGCTCGCCGGCGGTGAGACCCGGCGCCACGTGCGCGAGGGCGTCGGAGAGCCCCAGTCCGATCACGTAGCGCGCGTCGGCGTCGCTGGGCACCGGCCGCCCGATCGCACCGCAGGCGTGGCGGATCGCTGCGGCGATCAGCGCGGTCGAATCGGCGAGCGTGCCGTCCCAGTCGAACACGACCAGCCGGAAGCGGCGCGGGCGCGGCTCAGCCATGGCGGTCATGCTGCCGCGCTTCGGAGCGGCGGTCCTGCGGCGCGGCACCGTTCGACGGCGCGCCCAGCGAGGCGACGAACGCGGACAGGTCCGGAGGCAGGCGCGACACTAGATGAAGCGGCGCACCCGTGCGCGGGTGCGCGAGTTCGAGGCTCGCCGCGTGCAGGAACATCCGTCGCAAGCCCTCTTTGGCAAGCAAGCGGTTCCACGCGAAGTCGCCGTACTTGTCGTCGCCGGCGAGCGGAAAGCCCAGGTGCGTCAGGTGAACGCGGATCTGGTGCGTGCGACCGGTGTGGAGTTCGGCCTCCAGGAGCGCGAGCGGCGGATCGTGCATGGTCCAGGTCGCGAGCCGGCGGAACGTCGTCTGCGCTTGCTGTCCTTCGTCCTCGACGCGCACGCGGCGCTCGCCCTCGCGCGTGAGAAAGCGGTGCACCGGCAGCCGGACGACGCGCTTCGCGTCGCGCCAGCGCCCGCGCGCGAGCACGAAATAGCGCTTGTCGACTTCGCCCGCGCGCCACGCGGCGTGCAGCGCCACCAGCGCCGGGCGCCGTTTGGCGACGAGGAGCACACCGGAGGTCTCGCGGTCGAGGCGATGGACGAGTTCGAGGAAGCGCGCCGCCGGGCGCGCCGCCCGCAGGCGCTCGATCACGCCGTGGGCGATGCCGCTGCCCCCGTGGACCGCGACCCCCGCAGGCTTGTCGAGCGCCACGAGGTCGTCGTCCTCGTGCAGCACTTCGAGTTGCCCGCCCGCCCGGGCCGCGGCGGCCGGGTTCGCCACGGGTCGGGCCGGCTCGCCGGTGCGGACCGGCGGCAACCGGACCCGGTCGCCCTCGGCGAGCCGGGTGTCGGGCGCCGCCCGCCGGCCGTTCACCCGGACCTCGCCCGATCTCAGAATCCGGTAGAGGTGGCTCTTCGGGACCCCTTTCAGGGTTCGCGCGAGAAAGTTGTCGATCCGCTGCCCGGCGCTCCCGCCGTCGATCGCGACTTCCCGCACGCCGTGGTTGCGTAAGCTGTTCATTCCTTTATACTTGCATGGTTTGCCGCGCCCGGATTCCCGAGGGCGCCGTCCCGGCCGCCGAGGCGCATCGCCCGCACCGGACCACGGCCCCGAAGGTGCCGCGCGGCGCCGCCCGACTGCGGGCGGTGTCCGGGAACTCGCTCGCCGGGCGAACTCGTACCACCCAGGAAAGAGCGACTGTAAGGCATCAGCGCAGCCCCGAAGCGCCGTTCCGCGAGTAGCGCGGACCCGAGGCTCAAGGCTGTGCGGCGAACGACCACGATCACGACGATGCGGACCGGCGAACCGGCGCGGCGACAGGCCCCGGCGAACCCCGGCCCGGATCGCAGGATCCTCCGTCCTGACGGAAAGACCGCGTAACGCGCAACCGAACGGCGCCCGCCCGACCCCACGGTCGTGACGGGCCGGAACAGCGATGCATCCCTCCGCCTGCCCCGTTCCCCGCCCCGGCAAGTCGCCCGGGCGTCGCGTCGCGTCGATCCCCGCCGCACCCGCCTGACCGGGGTCCGCGGGTCACCCGACCCGCTGGTCCCGCCTCGCGTCTTCGCTTCCGCACGGCCGCCGGCCGCGCGAAGGAAAACGCATGAAACGCATGTTGTTCAACGCCACGCAGGCCGAAGAGCTGCGCGTGGCCATCGTCGACGGCCAGCGGCTCGTCGATCTCGACATCGAGTCCGCCGCCAAGGAGCAGCGGAAGTCCAACATCTACAAGGCGGTCGTGACCCGCGTCGAGCCGTCGCTCGAAGCCTGCTTCGTCGACTACGGCACCGACCGCCACGGTTTCCTGCCGTTCAAGGAAATCAGCCGCCAGATGCTCAAGGGCGGCCGCCGCGGTGAAGATGACGAGGACAGCGGCGCCCGCCGGGCGGACGTCCGCGAGGGCATGGAGCTCATCGTCCAGGTGGACAAGGACGAGCGCGGCAACAAGGGCGCGGCGCTCACCACCTACATTTCGCTGGCCGGGCGCTATCTCGTCCTGATGCCGAACAATCCGCGCGGCGGCGGCGTGTCGCGCCGGATCGAGGGCGAGGACCGCAACGAACTCCGCGACGCGATCGCGCAGCTCGATGTGCCCTCCGGCATGAGCGTCATCGCCCGGACTGCGGGCATCGGGCGCACCGCGGAAGAGCTGCAGTGGGATCTCAACTACCTGCTCCAGCTTTGGCGCGCGATCGAGGAGGCCTCGAAACTCCAGCAGGGCGCGTACCTGATCTACCAGGAATCGAGTCTGGTGATCCGAGCGATCCGCGACTACTTCCACGCCGACATCGGCGAGATCCTGATCGACACCGAGGCGATCTACGAGCAGGCGCAGCAGTTCATGGGCCACGTGATGCCGGACAACGTGCACCGCGTGAAGCTCTACAAGGACGACGTGCCGCTGTTCTCGCGCTTCCAGATCGAGCACCAGATCGAGACCGCGTACGGCAGGCAGGTGCCGCTGCCGTCCGGCGGAGCGATCGTGATCGACCACACCGAGGCGCTGGTCGCGATCGACGTCAACTCGGCGCGCGCGACCAAGGGCGGCGACATCGAGACCACGGCGTTCAACACCAACCTCGAGGCCGCCGACGAACTCGCCCGGCAGCTTCGCCTGCGCGACCTGGGCGGCCTGATCGTCGTCGACTTCATCGACATGGAATCGGCGAAGAACCAGCGCGAGGTCGAGAACCGTCTGCGCGACGCGCTGCGCTACGACCGCGCGCGCATCCAGCTCGGCAAGATCTCGCGCTTCGGCCTGATGGAACTCTCGCGGCAGCGGCTGCGCCCGGCGCTGGCCGAGTCCGCGTACCTCCCCTGCCCGCGCTGCCACGGCATCGGCCACATCCGCGGCACCGAATCCACGGCGCTCCACATCCTGCGCATCCTGCAGGAGGAGGCGATGAAGGACAACACGGCGCAGGTCGTCGCGCAGATCCCGGTCGACGTCGCGACCTTCCTGCTGAACGAGAAGCGCAACGAGGTGCTGTCGATCGAGTCGCGCTTCAAGGTGAACCTGCTGCTGGTCCCGAACCGCCACCTCGAAACGCCGAACTTCAAGGTCGAGCGCCTGCGACACGACGACCTCAATCATGCCGAGCCGCTGCCGATGAGCTTCGACATGGTGGAGGCTCCCGCGCAGCCGGACCTCGCGAAGGAGAAGAAGGAGGAAGCGAAGGAGGTCCGGCAGGAAGCGGTCGTCAAGGGCATCACGCCCGCGCAGCCCGCACCGGTGCCTGTCGCGGAACCGGCGCCTGCTGCCGCGGCACCTCCGCCGCAGCGCGCCGCAGCGCAGCCGCAGGCGGGGGGCTGGTTCGACAAGGTGATGGGCTGGTTCCGGCACAAGCCGGCTGCGACGAGCGCTCCCGCGGCCGCTCCGGCCGCCCCCGCCCAGCAGGATCGCCAGCGCCGCGACGGGCGCGACAACCGTGGCGGACGCGGCGCTCCGCAGGACCGACGGGAAGGAGGTGGTCAGCAGCGACGCCACGAGCGACGCGGCGAAGGTCGGCAGGAAGGACGCGACCGGCGCGACGAAGGCCGGCGCGATGAAGGCCGGCGCGACGAACGCCGTGACGAACGCCGTGACGGTCAGTCGCGCGGACAGCAGCAGGGGCAGCGCGCCGCCGGGCAGGGACAGCGCAACGATCAGCGTCGCGGGGACACGCGGCGCAGCGACCAGCGACGCGAAGACGCGGCGCGGGGCGACTCGGCCGAGCGCGAGCAGGCACCGAAGCAGGAGCGCGAGCGGCGGGACGGGCAGCGTTCCGAGCGCGCCGCGGCCGATGAAGCCCGGCCGCAGGCGCTGGAGCAGGCCGCGAACGGCGCTGGAGCTCTGGTCGCGGCGGGCGGCGCAGTTGCCGGGGGCGCCGAGGAGCGTCGCGAAGGCGGCCGGCGCAGACGCCGACGCGGCCGCGGAGGCGCGGACAAGCAGGCCCAGGGCAACGCATCGGCAGCCGGGGATGGCGCTCCGGCTGCGCAGCACGATGCACTGACCTCGCACGACGTGCCGGCGAAGTTCGTCCTGCCGTCCGCGTTCGAAGCCGACGCGGAGTCGCCGCGCCAAGGGGCGGAACCGGCGGAAGCGGCTGAGCCGGCACGCGACCAGTCCACCGCAAAGATCGACGAAGGCACCACGGGCTCACCGCTGCCGGTCGAGCCGCGGCAGGATCAACCTGTCGAGCGCAGCGTCGCCGTCGCGACACCGACCTGGAGCGATCCGAGCCCGGCACCACGGGCCGAGCGCAGTGTCGCCCGCGCACAGTCGGCGCCGGCGCCGTACGTGCTGCCGGCCGACTCCGGCCTCGAGATGGTCGAGACGCAGCACACGCTCGTGCCGCAGCCTGCGGTCGAGGAAGTCGAGGCCCCGCGCGCGCGCCGGGTGCGTCCGCCGCGTGCGGTCGCCCAGGACGAGCCGCTCGAGTTCGTCGAAACACGCAAGGACTCGCCTCCGGCTCCCTGACGGCGACCGGTCGGCAACGCAGGAACGAGGCGGGCCCGAGGGCCCGCCTCTTTTTTCGCCTCTATCCGTCGTCCTGCGCGAGCTGCGTGACCAGCGCGGCGCTCGCCTCCTCGACCAGGTCGAGCACTTTCTCGAAGCCGTCCTCGCCCCCGTCGTAGGGGTCCGGGACGTCGCGGCCGCGCAGACGCGGCACCAGATCGAGGAACAGCCCGAGGTGTCCTGCACCCGCGCCCTGGCGCAACCGTTCGAGGTCCGCGAGGTTCGCGTGATCCATCGCGAAGATCCGATCGAAGCGGGCGAAATCCTCGCGCACGATCTGGCGCGCGCGCAGCGACGAGAGGTCGTAGCCGCGCTTCGCGGCGTGCGCGCTCGCGCGCCAGTCCGGCGGGTTGCCGACGTGCCAGCTGCCGGTGCCGGCCGAATCGATGACCAGCCGCGAGGCGAGGCCCGCGCGCTGTGCCTTCGCGCGGAACACCGCCTCCGCGGTCGGCGAACGGCAGATGTTGCCGAGGCAGACGAACAGGATCGATCGACGTTTCATGGCTGGCGCCGGAGCTTCCTCCGGACATGGTGAACAGTCGCGCGCACTCGCGAGTCAGGTCTCGGTCGGCAGAGCCACGCCGAAGAGCTTCTCCTTGAGCGCGTAGAGTCGGTCGCGCAATCCGGCCGCCTTCTCGAACTCGAGGTTCTTCGCGGCTTCGAGCATCTCCCGCTCGAGGAGCTTCAGTTCCTTCTCGAGGCCCTTGCCGCTCATCTCGCCGTACTTCGCCTGCGCCTGCGCAGCCTTCATCTCGCGGCGGCCTTCGTCGAGATCGGTCACTCCGTCGATGATGTCCTTGATGCGCTTCTGCACGCCCTTCGGCGTGATCCCCTGCGCCAGGTTGTACGCGACCTGCTTCGCCCGCCGCCGCTCGGTCTCTTCGATCGCCGCCTTCATCGACCCGGTCATCGTGTCGGCGTACAGGATCGCGGTGCCGTTCAGGTGGCGCGCCGCGCGGCCGATGGTCTGGATCAGGCTCCGCTCGGCGCGCAGGAACCCCTCCTTGTCGGCGTCGAGCACCGCGACCAGCGACACCTCGGGGATGTCGAGTCCCTCCCGCAGCAGGTTGATGCCGACCAGCACGTCGAACTCGCCCAGCCGCAGGTCGCGGATGATCTCGACCCGCTCCACCGTGTCGATGTCCGAGTGCAGGTAGCGCACCTTGACGCCGTGCTCGCCCAGGTAGTCGGTGAGGTCCTCGGCCATCCGCTTGGTGAGCGTGGTCACCAGCACGCGTTCCTGCCGCTCGACGCGGAGCCCGATCTCGGAGAGCAGGTCGTCGACCTGCGTTCGCGCCGGGCGCACCTCGAGCACCGGGTCGACCAGTCCGGTCGGGCGCACCAGCTGCTCGACCACCTGGCCCGCGTGCGCGCGCTCGTAATCCGCCGGCGTGGCCGACACGAACGTCGTCTGCGGGAGCAGGCGCTCGAACTCCTCGAACGTGAGCGGCCGGTTGTCGAGCGCCGAGGGCAGCCGGAAGCCGTAGTTGACGAGGTTCTCCTTGCGCGCGCGGTCACCGCGGAACATGCCGCCCACCTGCGGGATCGTCACGTGGCTCTCGTCGACGAACATGAGCGCGTCGCGCGGCAGATAGTCGATCAGCGTCGGGGGCGGCTCGCCGGGCTTGCGCCCCGAGAGGTGCCGCGAGTAGTTCTCGATGCCCTTGCAGAAGCCGATCTCGACCATCATCTCGAGGTCGAAGCGCGTGCGCTGCTCGATGCGCTGCGCCTCGATCAGCTTCATCTGCGCGATGAAAAACTCCTTCTGCTGCGCGCGCTCGACCTTGATCGCCTCGACCGCGTCGAGCACCTTCTGGCGCCCGGTCACGTAGTGCGAGGACGGGAACACCGTGAAGCGCGCGATCTTCTGCCGCACGCGGCCGGTCAGCGGGTCGAAGAGCTGCAGCGACTCGATCTCGTCGTCGAAGCAGGATACGCGCACCGCGTTCTCGGCGTGCTCGGCCGGAAAGATGTCCAGCACGTCGCCGCGGACGCGGAAGGTGCCGCGCTTGAAGTCGGTCTCGTTGCGCGTGTACTGGAGCTCGGTCAGGCGCTTGATCGCGTCGCGCTGCGAGAGCCGGTCGCCCTGCTTCAGGTGCAGGATCATGTTGTGGTACTCGGACGGGTCTCCGATGCCGTAGATCGCCGACACCGTCGCGACGATCACGCAGTCGCGGCGCTCGAGGATCGCCTTGGTCGCCGACAGCCGCATCTGCTCGATGTGCTCGTTGATCGAGCTGTCCTTCTCGATGTAGAGGTCGCGCGACGGGACGTAGGCCTCGGGCTGGTAGTAGTCGTAGTAGCTGACGAAATACTCGACGCAGTTCTGAGGGAAGAACTCGCGGAACTCGGAGTAGAGCTGGGCGGCGAGCGTCTTGTTCGGCGCGAGCACGAGCGCCGGGCGGCCGGTGCGCGCGATCACGTTGGCCATCGTGAACGTCTTGCCGGAGCCGGTCACCCCGAGCAGAGTCTGGAACGAGAGCCCGTCCGCGAGGCCTTCGACCAACTTCTCGATCGCCTCCGGCTGATCGCCTGCGGGAAGGAACGGCTGGTGGAGTTCGTAGGGGCTGTCGGGAAACGTGACGACCATGATCCTGGCGCGGCGGGCAATCGCCCATTGTACGTCGAACGATCGTTCGTCCGCCACCTTGGCATCACCCCCGGTGTCAGACACCGTGTCTGACACCGGGGGTGGTTACGGCCTGACGGACGATGTCGCCCGGTCGGAGTCCCGGCACAGAATCCGTTCTCCCGATCCCCCGCCCCGCACCGCACGTCCCCTTCCCCATGCCCCGCCATCCACGGGCCTTCGCCGCCGGCCAGACGCTGCACGTGATCCAGCGCGGCAACAATCGGTCCGCGTGCTTCGCGTGCGACACCGACCGTGCGACGTACCTGACGATGCTCCACGACCTCGCGGTCGTCACGGGATGCGAGTTGCACGCCTACGTGCTGATGACCAACCACGTCCACCTGCTGCTGACCGCGCGCGAATCCGCATCGGCGTCCGCGCTGGTGAAGCGGCTCGGCCAGCGCTACTCCGCGCTGACCAATCGCAAGTACCAGCGCACCGGATCGCTCTGGGAATGCCGATTCAGGGCATCGCCCGTCACGTCCGATGCCTACGTTCTCGCCTGTTACCAGTACATCGAACTCAATCCCGTACGGGCCGGAATGGTTGCGACGCCCGAGGAGTACCGGTGGTCCAGCCATCGCGCGAACGTCGGCCTCGAGCGGTTGGATCCACTCGTCCCGCACCCCACGTTCGCAGCGCTTTCGTATGCCGGACGGGACGCCCGCACGATCTACCGCGGTCGATTCGGCGAATCCCTCGATCCGGCGACGATCGCCGACATCCGCGCCGGACGGGCGCAGGGCGCGCACTTCGCTCCGGTGTCAGACACGGTGTCTGACACCGTGTCTGACACCGGGGTTCAGGTGGCGACAAACTGCAACTCGGCGAGCCTGGCGTAGAGCGCGCTGTCGCGCACCAGTTCGTCGTGCGTGCCCGACGCGATCACGCGCCCCCGGTCCATCACGACGATGCGGTCGGCGTGCCGAACGGTCGCGAGGCGATGGGCGATGACGAGCGTCGTGCGGTGCGACATCAGGCGCTCGAGCGCGAGCTGCACCATCCGCTCGCTCTCGGCGTCGAGCGCGCTCGTGGCCTCGTCGAGGAGCAGGATCGGACGGTCCGCCAGGACCGCGCGCGCGATCGCGATGCGCTGGCGCTGCCCTCCCGACAGACGCACGCCGCGCTCCCCGAGGAAAGTCTCGTGGGCCTCGGGCAGGCGCTCGATGAACTCGGTCGCGTAAGCGGCATCGCATGCCGCCCGGACCTCCTCGTCGCTCGCGTCCGGCCTCCCGTAGCGCACGTTCTCGAGCACGCTGGCGGCGAAGACGACGGGTTCCTGCGGCACGACGGCAACGCGGCACCGGACCTCCGCCGGATCGGCTTCCCGCACGTCCACGCCGTCGATGCGCACGCTCCCCTGCTGCGGGTCGTAGAAGCGCAGCAGCAGCTGGAACACCGTCGTCTTGCCGGCACCCGAAGGACCGACGAGGGCGACGTGCTCGCCCGGACGCACATCGATCGACACGCGCTCGAGCGCAACGTGGTCCGGACGCGACGGATACCGGAACGTGACGTCGCGGAACGCGATCTCGCCGCGCGGCGGCACGGGCAACGCCGCCGGCCGGTCGGGACTGCGGATGTCCGAACGAACCGCCAGCAGTTCGAACAGCCGCTCGGTGGCTCCGGCCGCCCTCTGCAACTGCCCGATCAGTTCGCTCATCGACGCCACCGCACTGGCGACGATGATCGCGTAGAACACGAACGCCGACAGGTCTCCTGCCGTCATGCGGCCGTCGAGGACATCGTGCCCGCCGACCCACAGGACGAGCCCGATCGCCGCGTACACGACGAGAATTACCGTCGCGATCGTCGTCGCCCGCAGGCTGATCTGCTCGCGTGCCGCGTCGAACGTGGCCTCGACCCGGGCACGCAGCGCGCCCCGATCCTCGGCTTCGTGGACGTAGGCCTGCACCGTGCGGATCTCGTGCAGCGCCTCGTCGACGTAGGCGCCGACATCCCCGACGCGATCCTGCGTGGCACGCGAGAGCCTGCGAACCCGCCGGCCGAGCACCACGATCGGCGCGACGACGAACGGCACCACGACGAGCACCATGACCGTGAGCTTCGCGCTGGTGAGCGCGAGCATGACGAGCCCGCCTGCGAGCAGCAGCAGGTTGCGCAGCGCCATCGACGCCGTCCAGCCGACCACCGCCTCCAGCATCGCGGTGTCGCTGGTCATGCGGGCGATGACCTCGCCGGTACGGGACACCTCGAACCATCCCGGCGGCAAGGTCAGCAGGTGATCGAACACCTTGCGGCGCAGGTCCGCCGTCACGCGCCCGCCCAGCCACGCCACGCAGTAGAATCGCAGGTAGCTCGCCACCGCCATCACGACGATCACGACCAGTGCCCAGCCGAGCGTGCGGTCGAGTTCGACCGGATTCCCGGCGAGGAACCCGCGGTCGACCACCGCCTTGAGGCCCTGCCCCAGCGCGAGCATCGCCGTCGCTGCGACGATAAGGGCCACCGCGGCCACCGCGACGCGCCATCGGTACGGCACCAGGAACTGCCACACGCGCGCCAGCACGCGCAGCGCGGTGAGCGGCGGAAGCTTGGGAGTCTCGACTCGGTTCGAAGCGCGTTGGGCCATCGGTCGCGTGCGTCGCATACGCGCCGTGGCGCAAGGGCGCCGACGGGGTGGTGCCGCGCGGGCACGGTAGAATAGCAGCCCCGACTGCGACGCATCCGCCCATGAACGCACCGCAACCTCCCTCCTTCCTCGGCGCCGTCGACCTCGCGCCGCGCGACCCGATCCTCGGCATCAGCGAGGCGTTCAACGCCGACACACGCGCCGACAAGGTCAACCTCGGCGTGGGCGTCTACACCGACGAGAACGGCAAGGTGCCGCTCCTCGCCTGCGTGAAGCGCGCCGAAGCCGAGATGACCGCGCAGGCGCTGCCGCGGACCTACCTGCCGATCGACGGGCTCGCCGCCTACGACAAGGCGGTGCAGGCGCTCCTGTTCGGGACCGGCAGCGAGATCGTCGCCTCGGGCCGCGCGTGCACCGTGCAGGCGCTCGGCGGCACCGGCGGCCTGCGCGTGGGCGCGGACTTCCTGCGCCGCTTCGCGCCCGGCGCGCAGGTGTGGATCAGCGACCCGTCGTGGGAGAACCACCGTGCGCTCTTCGAGGCCGCGGGCTTCACCGTCAACACCTACCCCTACTTCCACGCCCCGACGCGCGGCCTCGACTTCGACGGCATGATGGGTGCGCTCGAGCGCGTGCCGGAGGGCCACATCGTCGTCCTGCACACCTGCTGCCACAATCCGACCGGCGTCGACCCGACGCCCGATCAGTGGAAGCGGATCCTCGCGACCGTGCGCAAGCGCGGCCTGATCCCGTTCCTCGACCTCGCCTACCAGGGCTTCGGCGACGGCATCGACGCGGACGGCGCGGTGCTTCGCGATTTCGCCGCGACGCCCGGGCCGCTCCTGGTCGCGAGTTCGTTCTCGAAGTCGTTCTCGCTCTACGGCGAGCGGATCGGCGCCATCACGCTGGTTGCCGCGAGCCGCGAGGAGGCCACGCGCGCGCTGTCGCAGCTGAAGCGCATCGTGCGCGCCAACTACTCGAATCCGCCCACGCACGGCTGCAAGATCGTCGCGAGCGTCCTGACGACACCGGCCCTGCGCAACGAGTGGGAAACCGAACTCGCCGGCATGCGCGACCGCATCAAGGCGATGCGCAAGCTCCTGGTCGAGAAGCTCCAGGCGCGCGTGCCGGGCAGCGACTTCTCGTTCATGCTGCGCCAGCGTGGGATGTTCTCGTACTCGGGGCTCACCAAGCCGCAGGTAGAGAAGCTCCGGGCCGAGCACGCGGTCTACGCGATCGACACCGGACGCATCTGCGTCGCCGCGCTCAACACGAACAACGTCGACAAGGTCGCCGCGGCGGTCGCGGCGGTCATCCGCCAGGCGTAGCCGGCGCGGGCGCCGACGCGGTTTTGACCGGCCGGAGAAATCCGCTATAATTCAAGGCTGTCCTACGCGGGAATAGCTCAGTTGGTAGAGCGCAACCTTGCCAAGGTTGAGGTCGCGAGTTCGAGACTCGTTTCCCGCTCCAGTCTCCCGAGGGAGAGCCGTGCCGAAGCCCGGCTCTCCCTTTTCGTCTGACCCGCGGGCGCCCTGACGCGCCCGCCGGCGCCGCTCCTGGCGGGGTGGCAGAGTGGTCATGCAGCGGCCTGCAAAGCCGTCTACGCCGGTTCGATTCCGACCCCCGCCTCCAGTTCCAATCTCGCCGCCGCGCTGAAAACCTTCCCGACCACATCGGCGCGCGGCGGATCCGCCGCCATGCGGCCGCACAAGGCCCGTGGGAGAATCGTCAGGAACGTGGCCACGGATCCCGCACCTGCCGCACCCCCGCCGCAGCACGCCGGAGGTTCCGCGGGCGTGCTGCGCGACGCCGCCCGCTCGCTCTCCCCGGCGTACTTCGCGATGGTGATGGCCACCGGCATCGTGTCGCTCGCGGCGCACCTGATGGACCTGCCGCGCACGGCGCAGGCGCTGTTCCGGCTGAACGTCGCAGCCTATGCCGTCATCTGGCTGCTCACGGTGCTTCGCGCGATCTGGTATCCGCGCGAACTGTGGCGCGACCTGACCGACCACGCCCGCGGCTTCGGGTTCTTCACCAGCGTCGCGGCCTCGGGCGTGCTCGGCAGCCAGTTCATCGTGCTCGGTGGCGACTTCGCGGTCGCCAAGACGCTTTGGATCCTCGCGATCGTGCTCTGGCTCGGCCTCAACTACACGGTGTTCACCGCGTTCACGATCAAGGAGACGAAGCCGCCCCTCGACAAGGGCATCTCCGGCGCGTGGCTCCTGGCGGTCGTCGCCGCACAGTCGATCGCGGTGCTGAGTTCCTACCTCGCCGCGCACTGGGAGCGGCCGTACCGGCTCGAACTCAACTTCCTCGCGCTGTCGATGTGGCTGTGGGGCGGAATGCTCTACATCTGGATGATCTCGCTCATCTTCTACCGCTACACGTTCCTGCGCTTCCAGCCCAACGACCTGTCGCCGCCCTACTGGATCAACATGGGCGCGATGGCGATCTCGACGCTTGCCGGCTCGCGGCTCATCCTCAACATGCCCGATGCGCCGTTCCTCGCCTCGCTCGGCCCGTTCCTCAAGGGATTCACCGTCCTCTACTGGGCGACCGGCACCTGGTGGATTCCGATGCTCGTCGTGCTGCTCGTGTGGCGGCACGTCTACGCGCGCTTTCCGCTGACCTACGACCCGCTCTACTGGGGCGCGGTGTTCCCGCTCGGCATGTACGCCGCCTGCACCTACGAGCTGGCGCACGCACTGGAACTCGAGTTCCTGTTCCCGATCCCGCCGTACCTGCTCACCGTCGCGCTCGCGGCGTGGGCACTGACCTTCTTCGGACTCGTCCGGACGCTGGGCAGGGCATTTCTCGCGCGTGTCCGCGCGGGCAGCCGGCCCCGAACGGGCGGGTGACACCACCGCTGACAGGGGTATCATGCGACGCACGTCCCCGGGGAGGGTCCGCATGACTACGCTCCGTCGTATCCGCTCCCGCGCGCTCGGCGCCCTGTTCGCCCTCGCCGCCGCGACCGCCGCCGCCCAGGGCTATCCGACCAAGCCGATCCGGCTCCTCGTCCCGCTCGCTGCCGGCAGCACCGCCGACATCGTGTCGCGCTTCGGCGGACAGGAACTGTCGAAGGCCCTCGGGCAGCCGGTCGTCATCGAGAACAAGCCCGGCGCGGGCGGCACCATCGCGATGGCGGAACTCGCGCGCGCGGCGCCCGACGGCTACACGATCGCGTTCGCCTCGCAGGGAACGCTCGTGTTCAACCAGGCGATCTACGCGAAGCCCGGTTACGACTCGCTCAAGGACTTCGCGCCGGTGGCGTTCGTCGGCGGCGTGTCGAACGTGATGATCGTGCCGCCGGGCAGCAAGGCCGCGAAGCCGCTCGACATCGTCGCCGAGGCGAAGGCGAAGCCGGGCGAACTCACTTTCTCCTCGGGCGGCGCGGGCACGAGCCACCACCTGTCGGGCGTGCTCTTCGCCAATCTCACCGACACGAAGCTCGTGCACGTCCCCTACAAGGGCTCGCCGCAGGGCGTGCAGGCGGTGATGGCCGGCGAAGTCGCGATGGGATTCTTCAACACCCCGACGGTGATCGGGCAGATCAAGGGCGGACAGGTCCGCCCGCTCGGGGTCACGAGCCTCACGCGCTCGCCCCTCTTGCCCGACCTGCCCACGCTCGACGAGCAGGGCATCAAGGGCTACGAGGTCAACACCTGGTTCGGATTCGTCGCGCCGGCAGGCACGCCTCCCGACGTCGTCGCGAAGCTCAACGCCGAGTTCAACCGGATCTTCGCCTCGCCGGCGGCGAAGGAGAAGCTCGGACCGCAGGGCTTCGACCTGCCGCCGCCCAAGTCGCCCGCGGAGTTCGCGTCGATCATCTCCGGCGACATGGTGAAGTGGGTGCCGATCGTGAAGGCCGCCGGAGCAACAGCGAACTGACTCCCGTTCGCGTCAAAGACCCATCGCGTCGCCGACCAGCCGGCGCAGCTCCCGACGCAGCCGCTCACGCACCGGACCCGCCGCACGGCTGCGGTTGAGGTTGTCGAGTTCGTACGGGTCGCTGTCGAGGTCGTAGAGCTCGTCGAGTTCGCCCGCCCGCCCGCGGTTGACCCAGTGGATGAGCTTCCAGCGGTCGGTGCGCACCGCCTTGTAGGTCATCCCGACGAGCCAGGGCATCGCCTGCTCGGCCCAGTATTCGACCAGGAACGACTTGCGCCACCCTTCGCGGCTCCCCTTCCGCGCGGGCTTCGAGCCGCGCGCGAACAGCGGGAGGAGAGAGCGCCCCTGGATCTGCGGTCCCGGCCGCCCTCCCGCCAGTTCGATCATCGTCGGCGCGATGTCCTGGCAGATCACGAGGTCTCGCACGCGCGTGCCCGCCTTCACGCGGCGCGGCCAGCGCACGAGGAACGGCGAGCGGATCCCCTCCTCGTAGGCGAATCGACGCTCGGGGCCGAGCGCGTGCTCGCCGAAGAAGAAGCCGTTGTCGCCGAGGAACACGATGAACGTGTTGTCCAGTTCGCCCTGCCGCTCGAGCGTGGCGAAGATCGCGCCCATGCCCTCGTCGACCGCGGCCATCATGCGCGCGCGCTGGCGGATCTCGTCCTGCGAGCCCGACTTGAGCGCCGACAGGATCTCCTGCGCGGTGGCCCCGCCCTTCATGGCGAAGGCCTCGGCCCACGCCGGCTTGCGGCGCGCGACCTCCTCGGGCGACATCATGTTCGGCGTCGCCGGGAACAGCGCGTCGCGGTAGAGATCGCGATGGCGCTCCGCGACCACGTAGCCGCCCTGCGCGGAGATGCGCAGCGTGCCGTCGGCTGCCTGCTCGGCATCCGGGTGAACGGCCTTGTGCGCGAAGAAGAGCGAGAACGGCTTCGTCCGCTTGCGTTCGAGGAACTCGACCGCGAGGCCGTTCATGATGTCGGTGATGTAGCCGTCGTGCTGGACGTACTTGCCGCCGTGATTGAGCCGCGGGTTCATGAGCTTGCCGTGGCCGTCGTAGCTCACCCAGGTGTCGTAACCCGGGCGCGGCATCCCGTCGTTGCCCATGTGCCACTTGCCGATGTGCGCGGTCTCGTAGCCCAGCCGCTGGAGTTCGAGGTGGTAGTTGGGCAGGCGATGGCTCATCGCGTCGCGCGCGACGTTGTCGATGATGCCGTGCCGGCTCGCGTACTGCCCGGTCACGATCGACGCGCGGTTGGGCGAGCAGATCGGCGTCGTGTGGAACGCGCGCTCGAAGAGCGCGCCTTCGCGCGCGAGCCGGTCGATGTTCGGCGTCACCATGTACGGGTGGCCGCCCGCGCCGAACTCGTCGTAGCGCAGGTCGTCGATCAGGATGACGAGGAGGTTGGGTTTGCGCTGGGGCATGGCTCGGAGGTCGTTCGGGAAGAATGAAGGTCTTAGTAACCAGCGACGCCGCCGTCCGAGCGCGGATCGCTCCCGCCTTCGAGCATGCCGTCCCGGCTGCGCACGATCGCTCCCGCATGGCCCACGGCCTCGTCGTAGTCGGCGAGCATCTCGACCTCGTGACCACGACGGCGCAGCTCGTCGACCACGGTCGCGGGGAAGCGAGCTTCGAGCTTGAGCGTGTCGCTCGCGTTGCCCCAGGTGCGCCCGAGCAGCCACCGGGGCGCCGAGACCGCCGCCTGCGGGTCCATGCCGAAGAGCACGGTACGCGTGAACACCGCGCTCTGCGACTGCGGCTGGCCGTCGCCGCCCATGTTGCCGTAGACCATCGTGCGCCCGTCGTCGAGCAGTGCCATCGCCGGGTTGAGCGTGTGGAACGGCTTGCGTCCGGGTTTCAGGACGTTCAGCGCGCGCTCGTCGAGCGAGAAGCTGCAGCCGCGGTTCTGCCAGTTCACGCCGGACTCGCGCAGCACCACGCCGCTGCCGAACTCGTGGTAGATGCTCTGGATGAAGCTCACGGCACGTCCGTCGCCGTCGACCACGCCCATCCAGATCGTGTCCGCCGGTCCGCGGGAAGCGCCCCACGGCGCAGCACGCGAACGGTCGATCCGAGCGGCGAGATCCGCGATGCGTCCCGGCGCGAGCAGGTCCTGCGCGTCGACGTCCATGTACGCGGGATCGGTCACGTGCCGGTCGCGCACCGCGAACGCCTGCTTCACCGCCTCGACGCACAGGTGCACGTAGTCCGCGCCCGCGGGATCGACGCGGCCAACGTCCAACCGGTCGAGGATGCCGAGTATGAGAAGCGACACCACGCCCTGGGTCGGCGGGGGCACGTTCAGCACCGTGCCGCGCGAATGCGCGAGCGCGAGCGGAACCGTCCATCGGGCAAGATGCGATTCGAAATCGGCGAGCGAGAGCGGGCTTCCCACCGCGGCAAGATCCTTCGCGAACGAGCGCGCGAGGTCGCCGCGGTAGAAGTCCGCGAGTCCGGCGTGCGCAAGTCGCTCCAGCGTGGCGCCGAGGCGCGCGTTCCGGAACCGGGTGCCGACGGCCGGCGCGGCGCCGTCGACCAGGAACGTCTCGTCGAACCCGGGCTGTCCCGCGAGCCCCTCGCACTTGACGCGCGTGGTGGCCGACTGGCTCCGCGTCACCGGGATGCCGTCGCGCGCGTAGCCGATCGCGTCGGCGAGGAGCCGCGGAAGCGGCAAGCGGCCGCCGAGCGAGGCCGAGAGTTCGAGCGCGAGTTCCCAGCCGGAGACGGTGCCCGCGACCGTGTTCGCCGCGACGCCGCCCCGAAAGGGAATCGTCGCCAATCCGCGCTCGCGGTAGAAGTCGATCGAGGCGGAGCCCGCCGCGGCGCCGCAGGCGTCGATCGAACGAGGCGGCGAGCCGGGAACGCTCACACACCAGAAGGCGTCACCCCCGATCGCGTTCATGTGCGGGTAGACGACTGCGATGGTTGCTGCGGCCGCGACCATCGCCTCGAGGGCGTTGCCGCCTTCCCTCAGCACCGCGAGCGCGGACTGCGCCGCGAGCGCATGCGGAGCGACGGCCATACCCCGCGTCGAACGTGTGGGCTGGATCATCGCGCCATGATACCCTGACGCGACGCCAGAGCGAGGAGGCTTCCATGCAGGCATTGCTGCGTTTTTCCACCGCGATCGATGCACTGAACGCGTGGATCGGCAAGTCCGCCGCGTGGCTGGGACTCGGCGCGGTGCTCGTCTGCACCGGCAACGCACTCGCCCGCTACGCGTTCCACACCGGCTCCAACGCCTGGCTCGAGTTGCAGTGGTATCTCAACTCGGCCGTGTTCCTGCTGATCGCGGGCTACGCGTTGAAGCGCAACGAGCACGTGCGCATCGACGTGATCGTCGGCCGCCTCTCCGAGCGCGCGCAGGCGTGGGTCGATCTCCTCGGCGGGCTCGTCATGCTGCTCCCGGTCTCGATCATCATCGCCTGGTACAGCTGGCCCTCGCTGGTCAACTCGTGGCACATCGACGAGGTCTCGTCGGATCCGGGCGGGCTCATCCGCTGGCCGGTTCGCCTTCTCATTCCGGTCGCCTTCGGCCTGCTGGCGCTGCAGGGCGTGTCCGAGATCATCAAGCGAGTCGCTTTCCTGCGCGGCCTGTTGCCGTTCTCGACCTTCGAGAAGAAGGGACGGGCCTGATGTCGTTCGAACTGATGGCGCCGATCATGTTCGCCGGGCTGGTGGTGTTCCTTCTGCTCGGCTATCCCGTGGCCTTCTCGCTCGCGTTCACCGGGCTCCTGTTCGCGGGGATCGGCATCTGGCACGGCTCGCTCGAACTCGCGCTCCTGCAGGCGCTGCCCGAGCGCGTGCTGGGGATCATGTCGAACTCGACGCTGCTCGCCATCCCGTTCTTCACGTTCATGGGACTGATCCTCGAACGCAGCGGGATGGCGGAGGACCTCCTCGACACCATCGGGCAGGTGTTCGGTTCGATCCGCGGCGGACTCGCGTACGCGGTGATCTTCGTCGGAGCGCTGCTCGCTGCCACCACCGGCGTCGTCGCCGCCTCGGTGCTCGCGATGGGCCTCATCTCGCTGCCGGTGATGATGCGCTACGGTTACTCCAACCGCCTCTCCGCCGGCGTCATCGCGGCATCCGGCACGCTCGCGCAGATCATTCCTCCGAGCCTCGTGCTGATTGTGCTCGCCGACCAGATGGGCGCCTCGGTGGGTGACTTCTACCAAGGTGCGCTGATTCCGGGATTGGGACTCGCCGCGTGCTACGCCGGCTGGGTGCTGATCATGTCCATCGTCAAGCCCGAGGCCGCGCCCGGCTGCCCACCGGAGGCGCGCACGCTCTTCGGAGGAGCGCTCGCGCTCCGGGTGCTCACCTCGATGATCCCGCCGCTGGTGCTGATCTTCCTCGTGCTGGGCACGATCTTCCTCGGCGTGGCCACCCCGACCGAGGGCGGCGCCATGGGCGCAACCGGGGCCATCGTGATGGCGCTCGCCAAGCGCAAGCTTTCGTTATCTCTGCTGAAGCAGGCGATCGAATCGACCGCCGAGATGACCAGCTTCGTGATGTTCATCCTCGTGGGCTCGACTGTGTTCAGTCTCGTGTTCCGCGGCGTGGATGGCGATCTCTGGGTCGAGCACCTGCTCGGCACGCTTCCGGGCGGCGCGATCGGCTTCCTGATCGTCGTGAACGTGATGATCTTCATCCTTGCGTTCTTCCTCGACTACTTCGAGATCGCGTTCATCATGGTGCCGCTGCTCACGCCGGTGGCGCAGAAGCTCGGCATCGACCTGGTGTGGTTCGGAGTGCTGCTCGCGGTCAACATGCAGACGTCGTTCCTGCACCCGCCGTTCGGCTTCGCGCTCTTCTACCTGCGCAGCGTCGCGCCGAAGAGCGTCAAGACCATGGACATCTACTGGGGCGCGATCCCGTTCGTGGCGATCCAGGTGCTGATGGTTGCCGCGATCATCGCCTTCCCCCGCATTGTCACCGGCAACGTCGAGCACGCGCCGAACGCGATCAAGGGATCGGGCGCGGACGAACTGCGCCGTCAGCTCGAGGGCAGCAGGAGCGCGCCCGGTGTGCCCGGGACGAAGGGAGAGGCGCCCGAGCCCGCCGATTCGGGGTCGGAGATCGAGCGCCTGTTGAAGCAGCAGTAGCTACTTGACGAACGGGTGGTTGAAGGCGAACTGCTCGTAGGTGTATTCGGCGACCCGGTGCCACAGGAAGATCTGGCTGCGGAACTTCTTCCACGGCTCGTACATCTTCTTCCACGCCGGGTTCTTGCCCGCCTCCTCCTCGTAGAGCTCGATCGAGGCGCTCATCGCAGCCTTCATGATGTCGGTCGAGAACGCGTGCAGCTTCACGCCGTTCTTCACCAGGCGCTCGAGGGCGGGCGGGTTCTTGGCGTCGTACTTGGCCATCATGTCGATGTTGGCCTCGTAGGACGCGGTCTCGATGGCCGCCTGGTACTCCTTGGGCAGCTTGTCCCATTCCTTGGTGGCCACGTAGAACGAATACATCGAGTTGCTCTCCCACCACCCGGGAAAGTAGTAGTGGGGCGCGACCTTGAAGAAGCCCAGCGTCTCGTCGTCGTAGGGGCCGACCCATTCGGCGGAGTCGATGGCTCCGCGCTCGAGGGCTGGATAGATGTCACCGCCCGCGATCTGCTGCGGCACCGCGCCGAGCCGCGACATGACCTCGCCACCGAGGCCCGCGATGCGCATCTTGGCACCCTTGAGATCGGCGACCGTCTTCACCTCCTTGCGCCACCATCCGCCCATCTGCACGCCGGTGTTGCCGGCCGGGAACGAGACGATCCCGAAGTCGCGCAGGAACTCCCGCACGAGTTCCAGGCCGCCGCCGAAGTAGATCCACGCGTTCTGCTGGCGCTGGTTGAGTCCGAACGGCAGCGTCGTATCGAACGCGAAGGCCTTGTTCTTGCCCACGAAGTAGTAACTCGCGGTGTGCGCGCACTCGATCGTGCCCTGCTGCAACGCATCGACCACGCCGAACGCCGGCACGATCTCCCCCGCGGCGAACACGCGGATCTGGAATTTTCCGCCGGTGAGCTGCTCGACCCGCTTGGCGACCACCTCGCCGCCGCCATAGATGGTGTCGAGGCTCTTGGGGAAGCTCGACGCGCAGCGCCAGCGCAGGTTGGGCAGCGACGGCGTCTGCGCGACCGCCTGGGAGACTGCGGCAGCGCTCAAGACAGCGCCTCCGCCGGTGACGAACTTGCGACGATCCATGTCGGCTTCCTCCGGCTGGTGGAAAGGAACGGGCAGTCTATGCCCATTGCGCCGCGGGGGAAACCGTCTGCCGGGAGGCAGGTCGCCCGCTGCAGGCCGGAACGTCGCACCCTCCCGGGAGTCCGGGATCAGGCGAACCGCGCCGCAGCGTAGGGCGCGGGATCGATGAACGGGCGCTCGCCCGCAACCAGCGCCGCGATGATCTCGCCAGTCGGTGCGGCGCCGGCCACGCCGACGTGGCCGTGGCCGAACGCGAAGAACGCGTTCGACGCGCGCGGCGCGCGCCCGATCACCGGGAGCGAGTCGGGCATCGACGGCCGGCGCCCCATCCAGCGCTCGACCGCGCCGAACGTGAGGCCCGGCAGCATCCTGCGGATGCCGCCGAGCATGTGATCGGCGCGCCGCCAGTCGGGATCGGCGTCGAGGCCGGCGAACTCGACCGTGCCGGCCACGCGCAAGCCCTCTTCCATCGGCGTCACGAACCACTTCGCCGCGCCGTCGCACACCGGAATGCGCGGAACGACGCTCGGTTCCGAGAGCATGACGTGGTAGCCGCGCTCGGTGTCGAGCGGCACGTTCGCGCCGAGTTCGGCAGCGAGCGGCTTCGCGTAAGCGCCGGCCGCGACCACGACCGCGCCCGCCTCGACCGGTTCCGCGTCGGTCAGCACGCGGCGCACGTGGCCGTCCGCGAGGTCGAACCCGCGCACCCGCGCGGTGACGAATCGTGCGCCGCCTTCCGAGAGGCGCCGCGCGAGTGCCTGCGCGAGGCGCAGCGGATTCACGACGTGCCCCTGCTCCGGGAGCACGACGAGGTGCGTGATCCCGGGCGAGAGCGCGGGGTCGAATTCGCGCACCATGCCACCCTCGAGCGTGGCGATGCGAATGCCGCGCTCCTGCCGCAGCCTTCGTCCCAGCGCGTCGCCTTCGAAGGCTTCGCGCGAGCGGTAGGCGAACGCGTAGCCTTCCTGACGCACGAGGTCCGGCACGCCCGCCCAGTGGGCGAGGTCGCGCCACTTCACGATGGTGGGATCGAGCAGCGCGTGGAGCGCGTTCGCGATCTGGTTGACGCGCGCCATCGAGGTCGAACGCCAGAAGCGCCACAGCCACGGCGCGATCGCGGCCGCGTAAGATGGGCGGATCACCAGCGGGCCTGCGGGATCGAGGAGCCACCCGGGCACCTTGCGCGAAAGGCCGGGCAGCCCGAGCGGCACGCAGGACGCGCGAGAGAGCATCCCCGCGTTGCCCGACGAGCACTGCGAGCCCGGCGGTTCCGGGTCGATCAGCGTCACCGGATGACCGCGGCGCTGCAGGTGCGCGGCGCAGGCGAGGCCGACGATGCCCGCGCCAACGATCACGACAGGCGGCGCGGTTAGCATGCCGCGACTGTATCACCGTCGAGCATCGATGGCGGCGCGCCGGCGGATCGCTCGGGCGCTGCTGCTCAGGCGTCCGGGCACCAACCGTCCGGACGCGACTCCTCCGAAACGGGCTCCGAACCCGACCTGCTGGCTCGTCTCCCGGTCGAAACCGATCCGCGTGGATCCGGCGCCACCCCTGCCACGGCATCGCGGCGAAGCGTAGAATCGTCGGCTTCCAACCGCTGCCGGATCACGGCTAGGGAAGTCCACGATGAAGACGTTCTGGATGGGCAGTGGATTCGCGGCCGTCGCCGCGATGCTCCTGTGCGGCGTCGCGACCGCGCAGCCGACGACCTATCAGTACGTCGGGACGTA
>JADLBN010000320.1 GCA_020847675.1 Burkholderiales bacterium
CCGTCGACGAGCGTGCGTTTGCCGGCACGCACCTCGACGCGCACGCCTTCGGTGTCGGTGCGCAGCGACTGCGCCGCCTGGAGCACGCCGCGCGCCTTGAGCGTCTCGGCGTAGCGCAGCATGCTGTCGTAGGCCGCGCGGCCTTCCGCATCGCTGCGCCCGGCGCGCTGGCCGTGGGGTTCGAGCACGAGGAGCATGAATTGCACGGCGGATCTCCGTTCGGTTGCGCGGCCGTGTCGCGACCGCGGTGCGAGGCCGGCGCTTGCGCGGATCAGGACACCGAGTAGCGGGCGAGCCTGTCGAGGTCGGGCTCGATGCCGAGGCCGGGACGCCCGGAGAGCGTCGCGAAACCGTCGCGCACCTCGAACGGGAATACCTCCTCGCGCAGCGGATTCGGATTCGCGTCGACCTCGAGCCAGCCCTTCGCGGCATCCGCAGCCGCGAGCAGGTGCATCGACGCCGCGAGGCCGACACCTCCGGCGAGCCAGTGCGGACACAGCGCAACGCCGCGCGCGACGGCCACGCGGCCGACCTCGGCCCCGCCCGAGATGCCGCCCCATTTGCCCACATCCGGCTGCACGAAGCCGAGCACGCCTTCGTCGATCATGGCCCGGTAGGCGTCGAGCCCGCGGATGTTCTCTCCTGCCGCGAGCGGCACGGGGCTCGCTCGCGCGAGTGCGCGCCATTCACCCATCGGCCGGTCGGCCGCGATCGGCTCCTCGATCCAGAGCGGGCGGAACGATGCGAGTTCGGCGATGCGCGCGGGCGCCTCGTCCGGCGACCACGCCTGGTTCGCGTCGAGCATGATCGTCGCTTCGTCCCCCAGCGCCTCGCGCATGGCGGCGAGGTTCGCGCGATCCCGGTCCGGGCCGAAGCCCACCTTGAGCTTGAAGGCGCGAAAGCCCTGCGCGCGCTTCGCGAGCGCGAGGGCCGTGACGCGATCCGGACCGATGCCGCTCGCGTACACGCGCACGCGCGGCGAGGCTGCGCCGAGGTGTCTCCACAGCGGAGCGCCCGCGCGGCGCGCTGCCATGTCCCACAACGCCTGGTCGACGGCTCCGGCGATCTGCGCGAACGGCCCGGGCTCGCCGCACTGGATCGCGAGCGCATGGGTGCGGCGCTCGAGCATCGCGCGCACGGTGGCCGGATCGTCTCCGGGCGACCCGATCAGGAGCGGCGCGAACGTGCTCGCGACCAGCCGGGCACGATGCTCCGCACCGACCTGCGGGAAATTGGCAAACACCTCGCCCCAGCCGAACGCGCCATCGCCCGCTTCGACGCGCAGGAACACCGCCGGACGGTTCGACATGGCGCCGACCGCATTCGCGACCGGCTCCGCGATCGGCGCGCGCAGGACGTGACAGCGAACATCGGCGATCGCGGGCATGGACGGCAAATGCAGGCGTGGTCGGAGGCCGCCGGAACTGCTTCCGGTCCGGCGAAGCCGGCGGCTGCGTGCGCAGATCTTGCCACACGCGCGCTCCCGACGTGCGCTGCGCCAGCCCGAATCGCCCCCGGGCCGTTGGCTCCGAACCCGCGGGGAGGCTGCGCGGCCTCCGCTGTCCGCGTGCCGGCAGCACCGCGGGGCATGCAGCGAGGACAGCGACTCCTCGCTCAGCGCAGGAGGTCGCGCTTCCACGCGCCGGTCGCCGCGTAGTCGACGCTCGAACGCGGCAGGCCGATGTCGGCGAGTTCGCGGTCGCTCATCACGGCGAGGGCGTCGCGATCCTGCGCGGCGCGCCTGCGTGCGCCCAGCAAGGCGTCGAGCCGTGCGAGGAGCGCGGCCGACGACTGCCAGAGCGCGCCAAGCGCGGATCCGAGGCGCGCGAGGCCGGGAGAAGGCAGGGAATTTGCGGTCGGGTTTGTCATGGGAAGTCCTGATGAGGCAAGTCCTGATCGATCGTGGTCCGGGCGCCCGGAAGTCAGGCCGCCGGCTTCGTGGAGGGCGTTCCGGCCCGGCGCGAATCCGGCGGGAGTGCGTCACCGCGTCGAGCGATCACCTCGATCGGAACCATCGGGATGGGATCGGCGACCCGGTAGGCTGCCGCGACGCTTTCGCGCGTCGTGGCTGCGGCCGCGAGCTGCGCGGGCGATGGGGGCTGTGGCTGCATGGCGATGGCGACGGCGAGTCCAGCTGCGGCGACGGTCACCGTTCCGAGCCATTCGTCGACGTGGGGCATGGCGTTCTCCTGGGGGATCCGGTACGCTGGTCATCCTAATGACCCAGCAAACCCCTTGGAAGCGATGAGTTCTGACCGATCTGGTCGGTTGAACTTACCAGCCTCCCCATGCCCGGCTCACGACTCCCCCTCAACACGATCAGCGCGTTCCGCGTGGTCGCGCAGCTTCAGAACCTGCGCGCAGCGGCCGAGGAGCTCAACCTCACGCACAGCGCGGTGAGCCAGCAGATCCGCGGGCTGGAGGGGCAACTGGGCTTCGACCTCTTCGATCGCCGCGGACGCAGGATCGTGCTCAACCCCGCTGGCGCCGCGTTGCTCCGCAGCGTGCAGGCGGCGCTCGCGACGCTCGAGGACGGCGTTCAGGCCGCCGCCGCGGCCGCGAGCGGCGAAGCGCCGCGGCTGCGCGTCACGGTGCTGCCGTCGTTCGCGAATCGCTGGCTCCTGCCGCGCATCGGGCGCTGGCGCGAGAAGTTTCCCCAGCTGCCGCTCGAGATCGACGCGTCGATCCGCGCAGTCGACCTGCCGCGCGAAGGCTTCCACGCCGCCGTGCGGCAGGGCGTGGGACCGTGGCCGGGACTCGAGTCGCAGCGGCTGTTCGAGCTGCCGCCGATCATCGTCGTCGGATCGCCGTCTGCGGCGAGGCGGCTCGCCGGTGCGCAGCCGGAAGCCCTGGCGCGCGAACCGCTGCTGGGCGACGACGACCTGTGGCGCGACTGGTTCGCTGCGGCAGGTTTCAAGACCAACGTGCGCACCGTCGCGGTGTTCAACGACGCGGGACTGATGCTGCAGGCTGCCGAGCAGAACCTCGGGCTCGCGCTGTCGCGCGAGATCCTCGCGGCCGACGCGCTGCGCGACGGCCGGCTCCTGCGCCTGTCGCCGATCGCGATCACGCACCCGGACGCGCAGCCCTACCACCTGTGCTACCCGCCGAACCTGCGCGACTGGCCGCCGCTCGCGGCCTTCCGCGCGTGGCTGCGCGACGAACTCGAGTCCTCGCTGCGCGACCTCTACCCGCGCGCGGCGAAGGCGAGCGGCAAGGCGAAGCCCCGGCGAAGGTCGTGAAGCCCGCGAAGGACGACGCGGGCGGGAGAACCGGGCTTCACGCGGCTCCCATCGGATCCGTGCGCCGGACGACGAGCCGGTCGGTGCACAGCACCTCGCCGGTCGCGACGTCGAACGTGGCGATCTCGACGCCGTCGCCCGAGGCGCGCGTCATCGTGTACCAGGCCGGCGGCAGGAGCACGCCCGGCATGAGCGCGGCGCCATCGGGCAGGATCCGCGTCTTCATCCGGTAGCCGACGCGGCCCGCGCAGTACGCACGCCACGCAGCATCCCGTCCGTTGGCCGAGAGGTCCGAGGCGAGGACGTCCCAGGACGTCCAGCCGCGTCCGTCGATCCACGCTTCGAGCCAGCTCCGCTCCGAAGGACACGCGGGATCGAGCGCGAAGCCCGCTACGAGTCGCGCGGGAATGCCTCGCGCGCGGCACAGGGCGACGACCAGCGCGGCGCCCATCCGCGAATCGCCCCATCCGCCGTCGAGCAGCCGGTCGATCGGCTCGTCGACGTCGAACTCGTCGTAGTGCAGGACGCCCGACCACAGGCAGTCGATCGCGTGGTCGAAGAAGCGCTGCACGAGGTTGCCCGCGTCCTTCTCCTCGCCGGCGATCTCGACCGCGAGTGCGCGCACCCGGTCGCTGACCTTGACCAGACCCTCGTCCGGCATCGTCCACCGATCGCGTTCGTGGCCGTCGAGGGGGTGGCTCGCCTGCGTCGCGCTCGCCGGGTCGCAGACGAACGACCACCGAACGCCGCAGCGGACGTCGACTGCGGCAGCCGTGCGGATCCGGATGTCCAGATGGCCCGGGTTCAACGCGACGTCGGGCTCGACTCCGGGCGGCGGAAGGAGGTCGAACAACACGTCGCGCAGCGCCGGTCCCTCGATCGGCATCGGCAGGCGCAGGAACTGCGAGCCGCCATCGCTCGCGTTCGCGGAAGCAAGCTCGCGCACGAGGGTGACCTCGAATTGGGCCGGCGGCAGCAGCTCCGGCGAGGGAGGCGGATCGGAAAGCGTACCGGCGGAGAAATGACCGAGCGCGAGCGCCCGCTGCTGCCGGACGAAACGCTCGGCGGTGGTGTCGCCTCGCAGCGGCGCCAGCCCCTTCGCGAAGTTGACGACTTCGGCGATGTCGAACCGGCGCCCGCCTCGCGAGTCCCGCTCGAAGCCCAGGCCGAGCGACACCCACCGGTCGAGCGCCACGGCCGCCTCGAGCAGCGCGTGCGCCTCGCGGCCGTCGCGAATGTCGGCCGCCCAGCCGTTGAGCGCGATCATCGCGACGACGCGGGCCTCCTCCGCGACGCGGTGTCGAGGGTGGGTGCGGATACCGAGCGGAAGCGGGCCGGTCATCCGGGGATGCTAACCTGTCCGGCATCCGTGGGATCCACGGCGTGACGTCGCGGGAATCGCGGTGCAAGGCGTCAGCCGCGCCGCTCGATGCGGCAGAAGCGCCTGACCAGCGAAAGGGCTGGCGACGTCCCGAGCCAGCGGACCCGGATCGTGGCACGAACGGGAGGGCCAGGTTTTGCGTTCGCCGCATCCCTCGATTCCGCCCATGCTGCCGTGGCCCGCACGCATCGCGGGATCCGCGCGCCTCGCGGCAGGGCTCGCCGTGCAGGCGCGATTCGCTTTTCGCTCGCCTGAAGCTGTTCGCCGCGCCCAGTCGCGCCGCGTGAGCGCCATGATGGCGCACGCGTGGCGCAGCGTCCCCTACTACCGCGACACGATGCGCCGGCTCGGACTGACGCCGGCGGATTTCCGCGCCGCCGCCGACCTCGAACGGCTTCCGGTCGTCGATCGCTTCGATCTGCAGCGCGACCCCGAGCGGTTCCGGTCGGACACGTTCGCGACAGGCGACCTCCTCGAACTTCGCAGCAGCGGCGGAAGCGGCAAGCCGGTGACCGTCTGGCACGATCTTGGCGCGGTCATCGCGAACGCCGCCCACGGCGAGCGGGACCGGTCGGTCTGGGCCGGGCCGCTCGTTCCGCGCACCGGCTACCGCGAGGCGCTCCTCGGCGTGCCGTATGGATCCGACGCTTCCGTGCAGCGCTTCCTGCGCCGCGGCGTGGTGTTGCCCGCGCGCGCGGACATCGAGCGCCGCTACCTGTCGCCGCTGGAGCCGGTGCCCGCGACCATCGCCGAACTCAACGCCTTCCGGCCGCACGTGGTGCACGCGTACGGTTCGATGCTGGACCTCATGATGGCGAACGTCGCCGCCACCGGCGCGGAGTTCGTCCGTCCGCGGGTCGTGACCACCAGTTCGGACGAACTGGGTGCTGCGACCCGGACCTGCCTCGAGCGTGACCTCGGCGTGCCGGTGTTCTCGACCTACGAGGCGATCGAGGCGTTCAAGATCGCCTTCCAGTGCGAGCGTCGGATCGGATACCACCTGAACGTCGACCTGTATCCGATGCGGATCGGCGGCGACGGCGAAGTGATCGTGTCGAATCTCGTCAACCGCGCCACCGTGCTGGTCAACTACCGGATCGGCGACTTCGGCACCTTGTCGCCGGAGCCGTGCCCCTGCGGCCGCGGACTGCCGCTCCTCGCGAGTCTCGACGGTCGCCGGGACGACGTGTTCGCGCGCGCGGACGGCTCCCCGGTCGTTCCGATGGCTCTGACGATCGCCTTCTCGCGCACACCGGGCCTGTGGCAGTTCCAGCTCGAGGAAGTGGAGCGCCTGCGATTCGTCGCGCGCATCGTCGCGGGGGCGGGGTGCGACCGGGCGGCTGCCGCGGACCACGCCGTGGCGACGGTCCGGCGCGTGATCGGCGAGGACGCGCAGGTGCGCGTCGACTTCGTCGACCGGATCGAGCCGGGGCCGGGCGGGAAAGTGCGCCGGTTCGTGACACTCGCGCGCGGCGGCTGAACGCTCCGCCGGGTGCCGGTCACGCGGTCTGCGCGCCGGCCCGGCCGTCTTCCACGCCGTATTCCGCGGCCGTGCGGATCGATGCGGCGGGATCGTTCACGTCGGAGACCACGCGCAGGCGAGCGTCGACGCGGCCGGGCGTCACGCGGAGCGCCACGTAGCCGCGTTCGTCCGACCGCGCGTAGCGGATGTGCGGGTTGAGCGGCAACACCGCATCGATGCGGGACTGCGGAAGCCCGGCGCTGGAGATCGAGGTGCCGCAGAACTCGGAGGCGATCACCGAGCCGGGCGGGTCGTCCACGCGGCGCTTGAGGTCGCAGACGTAGTTGCAGTGGACGTCTCCCGACAGCACGACGACGTTCTCGACCCGTCGCTCGACGATCGTGTCGAGCAGGCGCTCGCGCGCCGCGGGGTAGCCCGACCAGCCGTCGGTCCAGTGGCGCCCCTCCTTCGTCCAGGTGAACGGCGCCATCAGCGTCTGCTGCGCGATCAGGTTCCAGTGCGCTCCGCGCGCGGAGAGTCCGTCGGCGAGCCAGCGTTCCTGCTCGCGCCCGAGGATCGTGCGCTCCGGGGCGTACAGCGGCGGGCACGCGGCGTCATCGACCGTCGTCGAACCTCCGCGTCCGGCCGGCGGACACGCCTGCGCGTCGCGGTACTGGCGGTCGTCGAGCACGTGAAAGCGTGCGAGAGCGCCCCAGGCGTAGCGGTCGTAGACGGAGAGGTTCGCATCGACCGGGCGCATCGACGTCGGCAGCGGCATGTGCTCCCACCACGCGCGATAGGCGGCGGCGCGGCGCGCGAGGAAGTCGGAGGCGAGGTCCTGCCCGCGGTCGGCCGCGTAGTCGTTCTGCACCTCGTGGTCGTCCCAGGTCAGGATCCACGGCGCGCTCGCGTGGATGCGCCGGAGCGCCGGGTCGGACCGGTACTGTTCGTAGCGCGCACGGTAGTCGGCGAGCGTCGCGGCCGCGCCCTGTCCAACGTGGGTACGCACGCGACCCTTGCGCGGCGCGCTCTCGTAGATGTAGTCGCCGAGGAACACGACGAGGTCGGGCGATTCGTCCGCGAGGTGGCGCCACGCGGCGTAGTGGCCGTCGTCGAAGCGCTGGCACGACGCGATCGCGAACGAGAGCGGCTCGACGCTTCCGGGCGCCGGCGCGGTGCGCGTGCGGCCGGTCTCGCTGCGCGCGCCCGACGCCGTGAAGCGGTACCAGTACCAGCGCGACGGTTCGAGGCCCTCGACTTTCAGGTGGACGCTGTGGGCGTCCGATGCGTGGACTTCTTCGACGCCGGAGCGCAGCACGCGCTCGAAGCGTTCATCGACCGCGACCTCCCAGCGGACCGTCTCGTTGACGCCGGGCACGGACTGCGGTGCGAGGCGCGTCCACAGCACGACGCTGTCGGGACGCGGGCAGCCGGACGCGACGCCGAGCGCGAACGGGTCGTAGGGCCAGCGGCGAAGCTGCGAGCAGGAAAGAACGCCGGGTGCGATGCCCGCGGCGAGCGCGAGCGCGAGAAATCCGCGGCGTCCGGGGTCGGCGTCGTGATGCACGGCAGAAGCGTAGCAGGAAGGGCGACGGAACCGAGGCGGCCGCTGCGACGCCTCGTGCCCGCTTTCGCGGCCTTCGCTTCGCGACGGACGGTGACGGGTCGCCGGGCGGCGAAGGCCGGCGTCGCGTCACCGGGGTCACCCGTCCGGATTCTCCGGCGCCGCCCTGCGCGCTCCCGGCGCGTGCTTGCGCAGCCTCACCGGGTTACGCGCCTCGCGCCTCGCACGCAGCCGCAGGTTGAGCATCTCGACCGCCACCGAGAACGCCATCGCGAAATACACGTAGCCCTTCGGGACGTGCGTCTCGAACCCCTCGGCGATCAGCGTGACGCCGACCAGGACCAGGAACGAGAGCGCGAGCATCTTGATCGTCGGATGCGCCTCGACGAACTCGCCGATGGGACGTGCGGCGATCATCATGACGCCGACCGAGAGCACGATCGCGAGCACCATGACCGGGATGTGGTCGGCCATGCCGACCGCGGTGATCACCGAGTCGAGCGAGAACACGATGTCGATGATCGCGATCTGGACGAGCACTCCGGCAAAGCCCGCAACAGGCGCCGGCCCGCCGTGCCCGTCGTCCGAGCCCTCGAGCGCGTTGTGGATCTCGTGGACGCTCTTCCACAGCAGGAACAGGCCGCCGGCGATCAGGATCAGGTCGCGGCCCGAGAACGCCTGGACGAGCGTGAACAGCGGCTGGGTGAGCCGCATCATCCAGGCGAGGGAGAGCAGCAGCAGGATGCGCGTGCCCATCGCGAGCGCGAGACCCAGCCGTCGCGCGAGTTCGCGCCGCGCGGGCTCGACCCGCCCGACCAGCACCGAGATGAAGATGATGTTGTCGACGCCGAGCACGATCTCGAGCGCGGTCAGCGTCGCCAGCGCGATCCAGGCGTTCGGGTCGGCGATCCAGGCGAACATCGGGGCGGGACGGTCGGGGGAGTGGCCGGGACTGTAGCAAACGGCGGGGGGCGGCGCGGCGTCCCGCGCAAGGAGCGCGGGCCCGGTCAGCGTGCGCCGGCGCGTTCGAGGATCGCGACCATCTCCCGGTAGCCGCGCGAGCGCGCGAGCGCGAGCGGCGTCGTGCCGCTGCGGTCCGCGAGGTTCACGTTCGCACCCGCTTCGACCAGCGCCTTCAACGTGGCTACGTGGCGCGGACCGCCGTCGCCCAGCACGATCGACTCGATCAGCGCGGTCCAGCCGAGATTGTTGACGTGGTCGAGCGGCGCGCCGGCCGCGATCAGGACGCGCACGACGCCGTCGTGCCCGAGGTGGGCAGCCGCGATCAGAGCGGTGCCGTCGTAGCGGCTGGTCACGTTCTTCGCGCTGTTGCCGAGCGCAAGCGCGACCTTCAGCGTGTCGAGGTCATTCGCGACGGAGGCTATCGTCACCGCGTCGTAACGGTCGTTCTCCAGCGCGTTCGGGTTCGCGCCCGCGCCGACCAGCGCGCGCATCGCCTCGTGCTGCCGCGCGAACGCGGCGACGTGGAACGGCGTGCGGCCGTGGGCGTCCCGCGAATCGACCTTCGCGCCCGCGGCTGCCTCGCGGCGGACGGCTGCGGCATCGCCCGTGGCGGCTGCCGCGAACAGGCCGCGGTACGCCGCGCGCTCGGCAGCGGAGGGCGGCACCTGCGCCTGGGCGGCGAACGAACCGGCGAGGAGGAGCAGGGCGGCGATCCGCAGCATGGGCGGCATTCTGGCACGGACTGCGATGGCACGTCGCCCGCCGTGCCGCTAGACTCGCAGGCCGGGCGGAGGCGGCGACGTTGATCAGAGGTTTGCGGTACTACTCGTTCGTCGAGCCGACGGGCTACGGGCTGGCCGCGATAGCCTACGTGCGCTCGCTCGTGAACGCCGGCGTCCCGGTGCATTGGGTGCCGATCGTGCACGACGGAGACGGTGTCCGCCCTCTCGGGGCTGGCGAAGCGGTCCCGCTGCCGCTGCTCTCGACCGCGGACGAGGCGCTCGCGGATCTTCCGGCGCTCCTCACCGCGACCTCGACGCCGATCGCGGTCGACACGATCGTCGCGCACACGGTGCCGGAGCACTGGCCGGACCTGTTCGAGCCGCACAGGCGCAACGTCGGCTGCACGGCGTGGGAGACCGACCGCATCCCGGCGCATTGGCGGGCGCTGCTCGACCTCGCCGACCGTGTGCTCGTGCCGTGCACGATGAATCGCGACACCTTCGTCGCTGGCGGCGTCCGCCGCGCGCCGCGCGTCGTTCCCCACGTCCGCCGGCACGCGTGGAACGCCTTCACGCCGCGCGAGATCGAAGCCGCGCGCAGGCGTTTCGGGATCGATGGGGCGCGGTTCGTGTTCTATTCGATCAATAGCTGGGATCCGCGCAAGGCGTTGCCGGCATTGCTCGACGCCTTCGTGCGCGCGTTCCGCGACGAGGACGGCGTTGCGCTGGTCCTCAAGACCTCGCCGATCGGCAGCGGCCCGCCGCCGCTCCATCCCGTCGGGCCCACGCTTCCGATGGCGCAGCTTGCGGTCGACGCGGCGACCGACGAACTCGACCGCGATGCTCCACCGATCTGCGTTCTTCCGTGCGAACTCGACGGCCGCGGCATCGACCTCGTCCACGAGACGGGCGACGCCTTCGTTTCGCTGTCGCACGGCGAAGGCTGGGGACTCGGGCTCTTCGACGCCGCGACGCGCGGGACGCCGGCGATCGCGACCGGGTGGGGCGGGCAGCTCGACTACTTAGGCGCGGATTGGCCGGGCGCGCTGGCGTTCCGGATGACGCGCGTGCCGGTGTGGCCGACCTTCAAGCCCTCGTACTGGCCGTCGCAGCACTGGGCGACGCCCGATCGCGACGCCGCGATCGCGGCAATTCGCGCGCTCGCCGACGACCCCGGGCCGGCACGCGCTGCTGCCGCCGCCATCGCCGAGCGGATCGCGAACCGCTACGCGGAGCCGGCCGTGGCGCGCGAGCTCATCGAGGCCATCGGGTGAACGCCACCGCCGTGCAACCGCCGCGCAGGGAGTTCCACTTCGTGTTCGGTCTGCGCCCGCAGCGCGAGCCGTTCCCCTTCGCGCACTGGCTCGCGCTCGAATCCTGCCGGCTCACGCAAGTGCCCGACGCGATCCACCTGCACCACCGCCACGAGCTCATGGGGCCGTGGTGGGAACGCATCGCGCCGCACCTCGCTCTTCACCGCGTCGAAGCGGTGCCGCGCGGCTTCGACCCCGCGCGCTACGTCGACAGCCGCGAGGGCCGACTCATCGCCGAACACGGTTGGGACTACGCGCACGAGGCCGACTTCCTGCGCCTCGAGATCCTGCTCGACCATGGCGGTGCGTACGCCGACATCGACACGCTGTTCGTCGCGCGTTATCCGGACGAGTGGTTCGCCCGCGAGTGCGTCGTCGGCGAAGAACCTGCGCTGACCGGGAACGACGGCGTCCTGAAGCCCTCGCTGTGCAATGCGGTGATCCTCGCCCGGCCCGGTGCGCGATTCGTCGCGCGCTGGCTCGACGAAGCCCGCGCCTCGTTCGATGGCACCTGGAGCAGTCATTCCTGCGCAGCGGCGGCGCGGCTGTGGCCGCAGGCTGGCGACGCTCTCCACGTCGTTCCGCAGCGCACGTTCTACCGTCACGGACCGACGCGCGCCGGACTTGCGGCGTTGTTCGAGGAGGTCGACGAGCGGCTGGAGGGCGTCGCGAGCCTGCACCTGTGGGCGCACCTGTGGTGGGACGAAACGCGCACCGACTTCTCGCGCTTCCACGCCGGCGCGTTCACGCCCGAATGGGTGGCGCGCGGCGAGTCGACCGTGGCCCGGCTCGCGCGCCGCTATCTGCCGCGATCCACCTGATCCCGCACATCGGGCGGGAGATCCCGGGCGCCGGCGCCGCCGGCGATTTCGATCGGGTCGTCGCCGCAGGGCACGAGAACCGCGGGCAGTGGCGGATCGTATTCGGCGAGTCGCTCGCGCAGCGTCCGCTCCCGCGCTAGCAGCCGCGCCTGCGGCAGGTGCTTCGCGCGCGCGGTCGCGAAGTGGTGGCGCTCGGGAAAGGCGTTTCCGCCGTGGAACGTGTAGACGTAGCTCCACCCGGCGTCGCGCACTCGCGCGATCGTCGCACCCGCGGCGACGATGCTCCTGCACAAGGCGGTGTCCTCGCCGCGGCGCAACGGCGGGTAGGCGGGCATCGCATCGCGACGTCCGACGAGCGTGCCCTGCACGAAGTCCAGCGGCCAGGCTTCGGTCGACCAGTCCTCCCAGTACAGCGTGCCGCGCCCGGGGAACCAGTGGAGCTGCCCGGTGAGGAACGCGAACGCGGCACCGCGCTCGGCGAGCGCGTCGACCTGGCGCGCGAGACGTTCCGGGTGGTGCCGGTCGTCGTCATCCCACTGGGCGACGAGTTCTCCGCGCGCGAGCGAGACCGCGAGGTTTCGCAGTTCGCCCAGCGTGCGGCCGGCCGTCGCGCGCTCGATCGTCGCGCGCAGGCCGCAGCGCCGCGCGATCTCCCCGACTGCGACGTGGAACGCCGCGTCGCCGTCGTGCACGACGACGAGTTCGCAGTCGACACCGCGCTGACCCGCGAGGTCGGCGAACGACGCCGCGAGATGCGGCAGCGACGCCGGGCGCGTGACGGTGAGCGCGCTCAACAGCATCGCGGGGAAGGGGCGCGTCGCCGGCGCGCCGCGCAGGGTAAGATGGACGGCTTCATCGGATGGATGCGGGGCGAGCGAGTGCGCGCGAGCGCCATTCTGACCTATCGCGACGGCGCCGGCGGCGCCCGTCGCGCCAATCTCGACGCGGTCGTTGCGTGGCTCCTGGAGGCGCCCGGGCACGAGGTGATCGTCGTCGAGCAGGACGTCCATCCGCGCCTCGAGGCGCCGATGGCGAACCCCGCCGCGCGCGTGGTGTTCGCGTTCAATCCCGGGCGTTTCAACCGGTCCTGGGGCCTCAACGTCGGTGCGCGGCACGCGAATGGAGGCGTGCTGCTGTTCGGAGAGCACGACGTCGTCGTGCCCGGCGGTCTCGCGGCGGCCGCCGGCCATTGCGCGGCGAGCGTTGATCTGGTGAAGCCGTATCGGACGATGGTCGGGCTCACGCCGGACGAGACGCGACTCGTGCACGAGCGGGGCGGTCGCGCGCTGCCGGCCGTCGATGCGGGCGCGGGACGCGGGCGCGACGCGACCGACGGGCGGTCGTGGCTGTGCGACGGCTGGTTCGCGATCCGGCGCGATGCGTTCGCCGCGATCGGCACCTTCGACGAGCGATTCGCGGATTCCGCCGGCAGCTCTTTCGCGATGACGGCGAAGGTCGAACTCGCGCGGCTCGCCACCTGCGAACTCGATCCGGGACCGGCGCTCCGCCTGTGGAGTCCGGAGGCGTCCGGGGAAGCGGGCGTGGCGGCGCAGGACGCGTCCGATTCCGCGTTGCCGGACGACTACGTCCGTTGCGATGTCGCGGCGCTCGCTCAGCTCGCAGCGATCCAGCGCCAGCTTCACGGACGGCGCGACAAGTACGTGCCCGGCGGCCGATGAGTTCCGCGAGGGCTCCCGGCGGTGCCGCCGATCCGGCCATGGACGTGGCGCGGGCGATCCGTCTCATGGTGGCCACCGCGACCACAGGCGGGAACGTGCACGTCGGATTCGCGGTCACGCTGCTCGACCTGCGCGCGGCCGGTGTCGCGTTCTCGCTCGTCGCGGCGGACGAGCGGCTTCCGTCCCACGCGCGCAATGCGCTGCTCGCGACCTTCGGTGCGCGTCCCGGATACTCGCACCTGCTGTTCCTCGATCCGGAGCTGTCGGTGCCGGCATCGGCGATCGTCCGCCTGCTCGGGCATGGACGCGACGTCGTCGCGGCGCCGGTGGCGCTCGAAGGGGCCGAGGCGTCGGGCGAACGGGAGTTCGACCTGGGGCGCGCGGTCGGCGAGTCGGGACCGCTCCTGATCGTCGATCGCGTCGGCGCCGGGGTGCTGCTCCTGTCGCGCCGGGCGGCGGACGCGCTGATCGAGGAAGCGAAGTCCGACGGGCGCGTCTACGAACGTCCTGCGATGCTCGCGGGCGAGGTCCCGCCGCGGATCCAGTACGATGTGTTCCGTGCGGGGGCGGTCGATGGAGAATACCTCTCCGGAGCCGCCCGGGCGTGCGCGACCCTGCGGCGGCTGGGGTTTGCCCTCCACGTGGATCCCGCGATCGTGGCGCGAAGGCCAGCCGAGGGGGCGCGCGAGCGCCGGCGGCCGGCGAACGAATGTCGCGGCACGGGGTCTGGTGGAGGACCCGCGGTGGCACAGCGCGGCGGGCGACAGGATATCCGATGAGCGACGAAGAGGAGTGGGCGTTCCCGCCCGAGTTCCAGCCCGAAGCGGACGCGGCCCGCTTCGACCTCGATCGCGCGCTGTCGGCGGTGGTCGCGCTGAATGCCCGCATTCCGGCCGATGCGATGACCGCGTCGATCCTCGGCACCGAGCGCACCGGCAGCGCGGTGGTCATCCGCGAGGACGGCCTCGCGCTCACCATCGGCTACCTCGTGACCGAGGCGATCGGCCTGACCCTCACCACGAACGACGGCCGGGTCGTCGAGGCCCACCCGATCGCGGTCGATTTCGCGAGCGGACTCGGTCTGGTCCAGCCGCTCGGCACGCTCGACGTGCCGGCGCTCCCGCGCGGAGGGATCGCGTCGCTCTCGCCGGGCGATCCGGTGACCGCGATCTCGCACGGCGGGCGTCGCCACGCCCTCGCCGCGCGCGTGGTCGCGAAGAACGAGTTCGCCGGTTATTGGGAGTACCTGCTCGACGAGGCACTCTTCACCGCGCCGCTGCACCCCGCGTGGAGCGGCGCCGCATTGCTGGACACGCGCGGACGGCTGGTCGGGATCGGTTCGCTCTTCGTCCAGCAGGCGATCGGCGGCGACACGTCGCGCGGCAATATGTTCGTTCCGGCCGAACTGCTCGACCCGATCCTGCCGGACCTCCTGCGCCTCGGACGGCGCGACGAGCCGCCGCGCCCGTGGCTCGGGATCTACCTGCACGACGAGGATGGCAAGGTCGTCGTGCAGGACGTCGCCCCGGGCGGGCCGGCGGCGGAAGCCGGCCTCTGCGCGGGCGACCAGATCGCGGCGATCGCCGACCAGCCGATCGTGCAGGTCGGTCACGCGTGGCGCGTGCTGTGGCGACAGGGAGCGGCCGGCGTCACCGTGGCGCTCACCGTCGTGCGCGACGCAAACGCACGCCGCGTCACGCTCTCGAGCGTCGATCGCGCGGCGCTCCTGCGCAAGCCGAGGCTCCAGTAACGTGGGTTCCCGCATCGGCACGCTGGACGGCGCGGCGCAGCCGCCGTACGCGCGCATCCGCCGCGATGCCTGGGTCTTCGCCGGAATAGCGGTCGGGCTGTGGGCGGTGCTTCGCTTCTTCCTGGGCGCGATGCCTCAATGGGCGTCGTACCACGACTTCGCCGACACGCGCAGCTACTGGGGCATTCCGCGCGCCGGCGATGTGCTCACCAACCTCGCGATCCTGGCCGCGGGCCTCTGGGGCGCCTCGATCGGCAAGCGCGCACATCTCGATGCCGACGAGCGGCCCGCGTACCGCTTGCTCGTCGCCGGCGCGATCCTCACCGCGATCGGCTCGGCGTACTACCATCTCGCGCCGTCGAATCCGACGCTCGTCTGGGATCGACTGCCGATGACGCTGGTGATGGCCGCGTTGCTGACCCTGGTGCTTGCCGATCGGGTCGACGGTCGTCACGCGCGCGCCGCGCTGGTCCCGCTGGCGACGCTCGGCGTGGCGGGCGTTCTCTGGTGGGCGGTCACCGAGCGTCTGGGACACGGCGACCTCCTGCTCTACGGTGTCGTGCGCATCGGAACGATGGTGATGCTGGCAGTGCTGCTGGTCGTGCGGCCGGGCCGCACGTTCGGCGATCGCTGGCTGTGGGCGTCCGTCACGATCGCGGTAGCGATGATGGCTGCCGAGCGCTTCGACCGCGAGATCTACGAGGCGACCGGGCAGGCCGTCTCCGGCCACAACCTGAAGCACGTGCTCGCCGGAGGCGTCATCGCCTGCATGTTCGGCTGGCTCCTGCGCCGCCGGCCGCGCAGCGGCCGCTCCTGAATCCGTCGCGCAGCGGGAGGGACGACTTGGATCCGAAGATCATCGCGCTCTACGACGAGTACACGCACGCGCCGCTGCCGCGGCGGGTGTTCCTCGAGCGGCTGGTCGCGCTCGCCGGCAGTTCCGCCGCGGCCGCGGCGCTCCTGCCGATGCTCGACAACAACTACGCGAACGCTGCGGTGGTCGAGCCGAACGACTCGCGCATCGGAGCCGACGTCGTGCGCATCGCGCTGCCCGGCGGCACGATGGCGGCGTACGTCGCCACGCCGAAGGACGGCCCGGCGCGGCGCGGCGGCATCGTCGTGATCCACGAGAACCGCGGCCTCAACCCGCACATCCGCGACATCGCGCGGCGCCTCGCGGTGGCGGGGTTCACGGCGGCGGCGGTCGATATGCTCTACCCGCAGGGCGGCACGCCCGCCGACGAGGACAAGGCGCGCGAGATGTTCTCGCGAGTCGACCGCAACGCTGCGGTGCGCGACCTCGCCGCGGTCGTCGACTGGATGAAGGCGCGCCCCGATTCCAACGGCAAGGTCGGCGTCGTGGGCTTCTGCTGGGGTGGCGCAATGGCGAACCTGCTCGCGACGGCGTCGCCCGCGCTCGTCGCGGCGGTGCCGTTCTACGGCTCGGCGCCGCCAACGTCGGACGTCGCGAAGATCCGCGCGAAGCTCCTGATCCACTACGCGGGCAACGATCCGCGCATCAACGCGTCCTGGCCGGACTACGACGCGGCGCTCAAGGCGGCCAACGTCGATCACCGCGCGTTCTTCTACGAGGGCACCGAGCACGGCTTCAACAACGACACCGCGGGGGCGCGCTACAACGCGGCGGCGGCGGATCTCGCCTGGAAGCGCACGCTCGCGTTCTTCGAGGCGAATCTCACGACCTGAAACGCGGACCCAACTCCGGACCGTGGGACGTCCCACGGTTGCGGGGCAAATTCGGGGACGGCAAATTCGGGGACAGACCCCCATTTCGGCATCGGCCGGCTCCGCCGAAATGGGGGTCTGGGTGGTCTCAACCCGTCGTTGCAACAGCTGCCTTGAGTGCTTCGTGAGGCGTGAGCCAGTTTAACGTCTCGCGGGGTCGTTCGTTGAGCCGTCGTGCGATCTTGTTCAGCGCGGCCTGGCTGTATCCGGA
>JADLBN010000321.1 GCA_020847675.1 Burkholderiales bacterium
CGGGGAGGCGTTCGCGACTTCGCCCCGCGCCATCGTCGCGACCGTGAACTTCGCGATTCTGCTCGTGCCGACCTCGTTGATGGGCGCGACGTTGCCGATCCTCGTGACCGATGCGGTACGCCGACATGGTGGGGTCGGCGTATCGATCGGCGCACTCTACTTCGTCAACACGATGGGCGCCGCGACGGGAGCGCTGCTTCTCGCGATCGGCCTGTTCGTGGTTCTCGAACTGCCGCAAGCAATCTCCCTCGCCGCCCTGATCAACTTCACTGCCGCGTCCGGCGCCACAGTCCTCGCCTGGAGGGGGCGGTGAACATCGTCCGGTTCGCGCGCGCGCTGTCGTTCGGAGTTGGATTCCTGAGCCTCTCGCAGGAGATCCTATTCGTCCGGCTCGCGAGCTTCGCGTACGAGTCCCTCCCGAGCGCATTCGCGTTCGTACTCGTGTTCTTCCTCTTGGGCATCGCGTTCGGCGCCAACGCAGGCAAGCGGTGGTGTGCGCGCGGCAGCGACCTGCGCGTCGCGGGAGGCGTCGTCCTCGTCTGTGCCGCCCTCCTGGACGCCGCGGTGCCGACGCTCGCGTCGCTGGCGTCGGGCTCGCCGTTCACGCCACTTGCGCTCGGCGCGCTGATCCTCGTAACCGCCGCGCTGAAAAGTGTGCTGTTTCCGATCGCGCATGAGCTCGGTTCGGTTTGGGTCGGCGAGCGCATCGGGCGCTCCATCTCGAAGGTCTACGCGTGCAACATCGCCGGCGCCACGCTCGGTCCGCTCGTCACCGGATTCGTCCTGCTCGACCTGGTCTCCCTCGAGCGCGCCTTCCACATCGTCGCGCTCGGCACCGGCCTGCTGGGAGCTGCATGCCTGGCCTCGGCGAAGCCTGTGCGCGCGGTCGCCGTTTCACTCGCGTGCGCAGTCGGCGCGGCAGCGACTCTGGTTGCGCCAGACCGCCTGGTGGCGAGCTTTGCGGGGGGGCGGACCGGTAAGGAGGCGCCGAACTTCATCGCACAAACGCGCAGCGGCATCGTCCACACGTTCGCGCGGCCGACGGGCGGCGACATGGTCTTCGGCGGCAACGTCTACGACGGGCGGGTCAATACGGACTTGCGCGTCAACAGCAACGGAATCAATCGCGCCTACATCCTGGCCGCCCTGCACCCGAAGCCCTCGCGTGTGCTGGTGCTGGGCCTGAGCGCAGGATCGTGGACGCGCGTGATCGCCCAGTTCCCCGGCGTCGAACGCATCGACGTGGTCGAGATCAATCCAGGCTATCTCGAACTCATCCGGTTGCACCCGGAGGTGGCGCCGATACTCGACGACCCGCGCGTCACGATCGACATCGACGATGCGCGCCGCTGGCTGGTGCGGCACCCTGGTCAACGCTACGACCTGATCGTGATGAATACGAGCTACTACTGGCGCGCCTATGCGACCAACCTGCTGTCGCGCGAAGTCCTGCAACTAGCGCGAGGGCACCTCGCCCCGGGCGGTGTCATGACGTACAACACGACTGGATCTCCCGACGTGCTGTGGACAGCACATGCGGTGTTTCCCTTCGTGCGCAGGTACGTCAATTTCGCCTACGTCGCCGAGCACGACTTCCTGGCGGACCTCGAGGCGAACCGCGCGCGCGTGTGGGCAATCGGCGCACCAGGCCGTCCGCTCCTGAGCGAATCGGATCCCGCCGATGTCCATGCCGTCACCGCAATGTTCGCCGTACCCTGGGTTTCTCCGGAGAGCGTCGCGAAGATGCGCGGGCGGCCGCTCGACATCATCACCGACGACAACATGGCCACGGAGTTTCGACATGGACGCGGCGGTCCGCTCGCGTCACCGCGAATCGACTAGGCGCGCCGGGCGTGCTCGACATCAATGAGGGGCCCTGGCCCGCGTGTGCGCGGTAGCGCAATCGATCGAAGGCACGTCGCGGTCGAAATCGACCCACTTCCGGTCATCGGTCGTCACTCGGCGCCGGTTCGGCGGCGCAAACGTTTCCGATGCGACACTCCTGGACGCGGGAACGCCGAGAAGAACGACTCCTCCAAGGTCCGCGAGCGTAGGTGCGACCGATTCGACCGTGAAGGGCGTTCGCCGGTGGGATCGGAATGCCGCCATGGCGTCAGGGCGGAGTTCGCGAAGACCCGGCGACATCCAGACCAGCAGCGGGACCCGATAGGTCAGGGCGCTGTGAAAGCCGTGTCCGGCCTTTCCGCACAGCCCTTCGAACAACGCCTGGCCGTGATCCGAGACGAAGACCAGGGCGCTCGGCCTCCCGGTGCGCGCCAGCGCGCCAACCAGCTCGGCGAGAACGTAATCCGTGTAGAGGATCGAGTTGTCGTACGCATTACGTATCAGCTCCCGTTGCGTTGCATCGTAGATGCTGGTGGCCTGGTCGCGCCTGAGCGACGGCTGGAACCGGTCGAACTCGTCGGGATAGCGAAGCCGATAGTTGACGTGGCTTCCCAGCATGTGCAGAACGACGAATCGGCGAGCGGCAGGAGCGGCCAGGGCGCGCTCCAGTTGGCCGACGAGAGCCCCGTCAAAGGAGCTGGTCCCGATCGACGTTCCCGCGTTCTCGAAGCGCCGGACGTCGGCTTCATCGGCGTACGGAACGATGGTGTCGTCGTGCAGGCCGACAGTGTTGTGGTTGGAGATCCACCATGTCCGGTAGCCCGCCTCCCGGAAGGTTCCCACGATCGACGGTCGGAACTCGGCGCCGGAAGAATCCGCCTCGAGGCCTCCGGTCACGATGCGCGGAACCGCGAGCCGCGTCGCTGCCGCGGGTGTGACGACGTCGGCGAACGAGAACATTCCTTCGAGTCCCGCGGACCGCGGGGAGGTTCGAGGAGCATCCGGACCAGTGCCGAACCGGTCTGCCCGCGCGGATTCCCCGATCACCAGGACCACGTCCAACGCCGCCCGCGACCCGTCGAACCTTGCGCCCGCATGCATGCTTCGCGAGCGTTCGGTACGGGCGCGAATCGCTGTTCGCTCGGCGACATACTGCCCGAATCGGACCGGAACTCCCCAGGGGAACAGGGCCGAGGTATCGTCCCAGAACCGCCACCAACCGCTGTCCTGCACGAACGTCGCATCTCCGTGTGGAGCGGCGTTCGCGCCTGCCAGCGGAGGAAAGCTGGGAGAAAAGGCGACCACGAGCAGCGCGGCACAAAGTCCGCCGGTCCAGGCGCGAACGCGGGGCGACCAGCCTGCGTCGAAACGGCAGATGGACCATGCTGCCACCACCGCCGTCGACACGAAGGCTGCATACGCGGTAATCACGACCACGGCCCGACCGCTCGCGAACTCGGCCAGTTCCGCGAGATTCGACTCGGCCAGAATGCCGACAACGTGGGCGCTGGACGATTGTCCGTACTCCACGACGTACCAGATCTCGGCTGGCACCAGGAGCATGAGAGGAAGGGTCAGCAGCGTGAAGCGTCCGTAGCGGCCAAGCACCCCCAACAACAACAGCGACATCGCAACGCTCCCCAGCAAGGCAACCACGGCTGCGCGACTCGCGATCGCCAACGTGTCGTCGCCGCCTGCCGGGATCCAGGGCTCGGGCGTCCAGGACCAGATCGGGATTGCCGCCAGATTCGGCAGCGCGAGCGCAATGACCCAAACAACCATCAGGATCGCCGGAACCACGCGGCTCCGCCACGCGGCTCGCCCGGGCAGCACGGACCTGGATTCCGCCGGCTCGTTGTTCATGAGGCCGGGCTAAGGTCCGACTCCCGCGGTCGCGCGCGACGGCGTCGAGCCGAAGTCCGTCGCAGTATCGCGGCCGCGAAGCGCGCAATCCACCTTCGGAAGCTGCGTGTCGAAATCCATCCAATGCGTCGAATCGCCGGAAACCAGGCGCGGAGGCCTCGCCAGACGCTCCGATGCGAGGTTCAACTCACGCCTGTCGCGCGGCAGCACGATGCCGCCGAGGGCGGCGAGCGTCGGAAAGACCGACCCGGATGTCACCGGCGCCGCGCGGTGCGATTGCAAATGACGCCAGGCGTCCTGATCGCGCAAGCGCGCCTTCGGAGACATCCACACGAAGAGCGGGACCCGGAAGTTGGACGCCGAGGCGACGCCGTGGCCGGCATTGTCGCAACCCCCTTCGAACAGCGCCTCTCCGTGATCCGCGATGTAGACCAGCACGCTGTCCTCACCGGTCGCTCCGGCACGGGAAATCACATCGGCGAGCACCTTGTCGGTATACAGGATCGAGTTGTCGTAGGCGTTGGAGAGTTGTTCGCGGCGGTCCCGGTCGAAGATCGTCACGCGCTCGCCCCGCGCAATCGACGGCTGAAACCGGTCGAACTCATCCGGATAGCGGTTCCGGTAGTTGAAATGGCTGCCGAGCGTGTGGAGCACGATGAAGCGGTGCTGCGCGGGTATAGCGAGCGCGCGATCGAGTTCTGGGAGGAGAACCTCGTCGTAGTCGCTGCGACCACCGAATCCCGCGAGGTTCAGATAGCGCCGAACGTCCGCCTCTTCCGCGTAGAGAGAAATCCCGTTGTCCCATTCGCTCACCGTCATCTGGTTGGAAATCCACCATGTGCGATAGCCAGCTTCCGAGAATGCGCTAACGATGGATTTCTCGGTGACGAGGGCAGTCATCAGGTTGGTCCCTGGCTGCATGCGCGTCAGCAGGAACGGAATGGACGTGCGGCTCGCCGCCGTTGCGGAGACGGCATCCGGAAAGCTCACCAATCCTTCGATCCTGGAGAGCTGCGGCGTCGTGTCGCGGGTGTAGCCGTTGATTCCGAATCGATCGGAACGGGCGGTTTCCCCGATGACCAGGATCACGTTGGTGGGCGCGATCCCCGCTCCGAGCGTGGCTCCGACCCGCCTGGATGCGAGCTCGCGCATCCCGCGTTCGATCTTGCGCCGTTGTCCGGCGTATTCCGCGTACCGTAGCGGTACGCCCCAAGGGAACGCACGTTCGAGGCCGTCGAGCTGAGGGGGGAGGAAACGCGCGAACGCCCTCGACGGGTCCGCGTCCGCCGAAGTGTCGTTGTGCGAAGCCTCCTCCACAAGACTGGCGCCGACGCCGGCGGCGACGGCCAGCACCGCAGCCGCGACGACCCAAAGTCGACTGCGATGATCCCAGCGCAAGCCGAGCCGGCCGATCCACCACGCAGCCGGTATCGCCAGCAGCGCGTACAGCGCCGCGAGGGCGAGCACGAGGAGAAGCCGTCCGGTGACGAACTCCCGCAACTCGCCCCAGTTGGTCTCCGCGATCACGCCGATGACATGCGCCGTGCTCGGCTGCCCGTAGTGGTAGACATACCAGGATTCGATCGGCACGAACACCATGAGCGGGAGCGTGATCCACACGAAGATCGTGGCCCGCCGCACCAGCGCGAGCGCCACCACGGTAATGAGGAGCGATGCGGCGAGAGCACCGAGCGCGCCGCCCCTGAGCAAGGCGTCGCGCGAGCCGGAGAACTGCGGCGCGACGTCGGCCCATGGCCAGACCGGAAGCGCGAGGATCGGCGGCAATGTCAGCAGCGCGATCCATGCGGCCAGCGCGGTACGTGCGATCCACGGGCGCTGGTTCGGGAGGAACAACGGCGAACGCCGGGCGCCGGCTACCGTCCGGGGTCGTCCCGGACGAGCAGCGACACCCGTTCCAATCGAAGTCTACGAGGCACAAGTCAAGGGCTTGCACGTCGATGTCGTCGAGCAGGCCCACCGAACAGCCGGATCACCGTTCGCGAACGGCAATGGCATGAGCTTGATCGTCTGGCCCGCTGCACATGGCGAAGTTCCCGCAAGCTTCATGGTGGCCGTGATCGTACCGTCGTTGACCGACAACTCTTCGACATAGGTGCCGGCATTCGAGGAAATGTCCACAGGCAAGCCATCGGTGCCGCCGTTGATCCCGGCCGGATCGCCAGTATTCATGAGGCGCTCGGCGATGGCGGTCTTCAGGCCCTCCGTGAGATGGATCGCCTCGGCGAGCTGGGCGCGACCGGCATAGATCTGGTATTGCGGGATCGCAATCGCCGCGAGGATGCCCACGATCGCGACGACGATCATCAACTCGATCAGCGTGAACCCCCGACAGTCGCGAAACGCACGCATCGGCATTCGATTTGCTGGATCCGGAAGCAGAAAGGGGGCCCGATGAGGCCCCCTTTCCCTTGCGTCAAGTTCGATCTAGCCGTCGATCAGGTCGTCGGCGCGGCGCCGCTTCCGCACGTCGACGGGCGGCAACCCGGATCGGCGTTGGTCGTGCAGGCCCACTTTATCGGCGCGTCTTGCGTGGCACCAGCGGTCGGCGTCAGGGTGACGGTCTTTGCCGAAACGCATGTCGCCACGCCGCTGCCCTTCATCGTCACTGTGATGACACCGTTGCTGACCGAAATCCCATCGGCATACGAGCCGGCCCCAGTGGAAATCGCGCTTGACAGCCCGTTCTGTCCATCGTCGGCGCCGTCGAAATCACCGGTCGTCTGGTAGATCTCGGATACTGCGGTCTTAAGGCCCGAAGCCATCGTGATGGCGTCTGCCAACTGCGCCCGCCCGGTGTAGTTCTGGTACTGCGGAATCGCGATCGCGGCCAGGATGCCGATGATCGCCACCACGATCATCAGTTCGATGAGCGTGAAGCCTTGCTGAA
>JADLBN010000322.1 GCA_020847675.1 Burkholderiales bacterium
CCAAGGACGTCATCATCGTCCCCGGCTACGGCATGGCGGTCGCTCAGGCGCAGCACACGGTCTACGAGATCACGAAGGCGCTGCGCGAACGCGGCCTGAAGGTGCGCTTCGGTATCCACCCGGTCGCCGGCCGCATGCCGGGCCACATGAACGTGCTGCTCGCGGAAGCCAAGGTGCCCTACGACATCGTGTTCGAGATGGACGAGCTGAACGAGGACTTCCCGGACGCGGACGTGGCGATGGTGATCGGGGCCAACGACATCGTGAACCCCGCGGCGCAGGAGGATCCCGCGAGCCCGATCGCCGGCATGCCGGTGCTCGAGGTGTGGAAGGCAAAGCACTCGGTCGTGATGAAGCGCAGCATGGCGTCCGGCTACGCGGGCGTCGACAATCCGCTGTTCTACAAGGACAACAACCGGATGCTGTTCGGCGACGCGAAGAAGATGCTCGACGAGGTGCTGGCGGCGCTGAAAGCATGAGCGGCCCGGCGTCCACGGCGGCGACGCGCGTTCGCCGCTGGACGTTCCTGCTCGCAGCGCTCGCCTTGCTCGCGACGCCGCTGCACGCAGTGGCGATGCAGATCTTTGTTCAGCCGGCGGGCGGCGGTTCGCAGATCACGCTCGAAGTCGAGGGGAACGACACGATCGACTCGGTCAAGCAGAAGATCCAGGACAAGATCGGTATCCCGCCGGGCGTGCAGCGGCTGTTCTACGAAGGGCAGGAACTCGAGAGCGGTCGCACGCTCGCCGACTACAACATCGCGAAGGAGTCGACGTTGCTGCTCGTCGTGCCGCGGTCGAATGCGGAACCCGTTCCCGCACTCGGCGCGCGCGCTGCCGCCCTGCTCGCGGCGCTGCTCGCGATCGCGGCGTGGTGGGGGGGCGCTCGCCGCCGGAGTCGATAGTTCCGGCCTGCACCGGTCGCGCGTGCCGCCGCGGCAGCGCCGGCAGATTCGAGGGGCGATCTCCAGCGCCGGGCAGCCCACCGAACCGCGCTCACTCGACTTCGACCTGCCCGGTCGCCTTCTGGCGCAGGAGCGACCAGCCCATCCCGACGCCGAGCACGATGCCGATCGCGACCGCCGCGATCCACGCGAGCGTGCGCTGGTCGGTGGCGACGTAGCCCATCGACGCGAGCCACCAGACGAACGCCGCGATCAGCGCGGCGAGGAACACGACGCCGAGCGCTCCGAGCGACACCCAGGTGGCGCGCAGGCACAGGATCCACCCGCCGAGCAGGAGGAGGCCGACCAGCGACTTCGTCGCGTCGATCCCGCCGGCGCCGGAAAGTGCCCACTGCGCGTAGGACCAGCCGGCCGGATTCCAGGTCGCGAGCACCAGCGCGACCGCCAGCACGATGCGGACGAGGAAGCCGCCCATCGCTCGCGTTCAGCGCGCCTGCGCGGTTACTTCATCTTCGCCCAGATCGGCCAGACCTGGTTGTCGGCGCGGTGCGGGATGTCGACGTTGCTGCGCGCGGCCCACGGGATCACCTGGCGGTGCAGCGGCAGGTGGTACATCTCGTTCCGCTGGATCTCGAGCGCGCGGCGGATGAGCGCGAGGCGCTTGTCGGGGTTCATCTCGACCTTGACCTCGGCGGTGATCGCGTCGAACTTGGGGTCGGTGTAGCGCCCGTAGTTGAAGTCGCCGTCGCCCTTGCCGTTGTAGGTCGAGAGCACCGGCTGCAGCGTGAAGATCGCGTCGGTGGACGCGCCGCCCCAGCCCAGCATGTAGAGACTCGTGTCGAGCTTCTCGAGCTTGGGGAAGTACTGGGCGCGCGGCAGCGTGACGAGCTTCGTGTTCACGCCGATCTTGGTCCACATCGCGGCGAGCGCCTGGCAGATCTTCTCGTCGTTGACGTAGCGGTTGTTCGGGCAGTCGAGCGTCACCTCGAAGCCGTTCGGGTATCCGGCTTCGGCCAGGAGCTTCTTCGAGGCAGCCGGGTCGTAGGCGAAGCGCTTCTCTATCTCGGGCGTCGTCTGCACCGGCGAGGGCGTCATCGCGCCGGAAGGCTTCGACAGCCCGCGCATCGTCGCCTTGTGGATCGCGTCGATGTCGACCGCCTTGTAGAGCGCCTCGCGCACGCGCTTGTCCTTGAACGGGTTCTTGCCCTTGACGCTCGAATACAGCAGTTCGTCGCGCGCCTGGTCCATGCCGATGAACACGATGCGTTGCTCGAACCCGTCGATCACCTTCACGCCAGGCGTCTGATGCAGTCGCGGCACGTCCTGCGGCGCCGGGTCGTTGATGATGTCGACGTTCCCGGCCACCAGCGCCGCGAGGCGCGTCGCATCGTTCGCGATCGGCGTGTAGACCACCTCGTCGACGTTGCCGTCGAAGCGCTTGTCCTTCCAGCCCCACCAGTCGGGGTTGCGGACCAGGACCGTCTTGACGTCCGGCTCGCGCGACTTGAGCGAATACGCGCCGGTGCCGTTCGCGTTGCGCGCGGTGATCATCTCCTCCTTCGCCTTGAAGTCGAGCGGCTTCATGCACTTGTTCTTCTCGCACCAGGCCTTCGACATGATGAAGAGCGTCACGAGATGCTCGAGCTCGATCGGGTTCGGACCGGAGGTCACGAACTCGACCGTCGACTCGTCGATCTTCCTCGGCTTGCCCGCGGCGTTCGAGTAGGCGCGGATCTGCGAGGTGTCCTCCGCGGCGCGCTGCATCGAGAACACGACGTCGTCGGCCGTGAACGGCGTGCCGTCGTGGAACTTGACGCCCTGCCGGAGCTTGAAGCGCCAGGTGGTCGGGTTGACCTGCTCCCACGACGTCGCGAGGCCCGGGATGACCTTGAGGTCCTTGTCCCGCATCACCAGCGTGTCGTAGACGAGGTTGTTGATGTTGTTGGTCAGGTTCTCGTTCTGCGAGAACGGATCCATCGTCTGCGGGTCGCCGCGGCCGGCCCAGCGCAGCGTCTTCGCGTCGGCGAAGGGCGCGGCGGCGAGTGCGGCCGCGAGGCTCGCGGCAAGGACCAGCATCGGGGCGCGGACGGAACGGGCGAGGCGTTTCATGACGTCCTCCGGAGTTGGCGCGCGCGGCGGTACGCCGCGAACGGGCGGATCATAGCGGAGGCGCCGGCACGCCGGCAGGACGGTAGAATCCGCGCCCGCCGGCCGCGTTCCCGCGGACCGCTGCGGGGCTGGCAAGCCGCAGCGGTCCCGCTCGGCCTGGCCCCGGACCGCCCGCAACGAGGGGCAAGGTGGCGCTCACCCGGCCCCTGCGACATGACGACCCGAGATTCCGCAAACCTCCTCGGCCGGCTCGACGGCGTTTCCGCCGCCGACGCCGCGCGTCTGGGCCCGCGTATCCGCGAAGCGCTGGCGAGGAAGGCCGGCAGCGAAGCCCTGCGCAGGCTCGCGGCCGAGGTCGACTGTGCGGCCGCGCGCAGGGAAGCGCGCCTCGCGAACCGCCCGGCGATCCGGTTCCCGCCGGAACTGCCGGTGTCGAAGCGCGCTGACGACATCGCCGACGCGATCCGGACCCACCCGGTCGTGATCGTCTGCGGCGAGACCGGCTCCGGGAAGACCACGCAACTCCCCAAGATCTGCATCGCCGCGGGACTCGGTACGCGCGGGTTGATCGGCCACACGCAGCCGCGCCGGCTCGCCGCGCGCGCGGTCGCCTCGCGCATCGCGCACGAACTCGCGGCTCCGGTGGGCGGTGCGGTCGGCTACAAGGTGCGCTTCGCCGACAGGACCTCGCCCGAGGCGTGGATCAAGGTGATGACCGACGGCATCCTGCTTGCCGAGACGCGGGGCGACCGCGACCTCCTCGCCTACGACACGCTCATCGTCGACGAGGCGCACGAGCGCAGCCTCAACATCGACTTCCTGCTCGGGTATCTCAAACAGCTCCTCGCGCGGCGTCCCGATCTCAAGGTCGTGATCACGTCGGCGACGCTCGACGCCCTTTGTTTCGCGCGCCACTTCGGAGTCGACGAAGCGCACCCGGCGCCGGTGATCGAGGTCTCGGGACGCCTCTTCCCGGTCGAGATCCGCTACCGCGCGGCCGGGGCCGATCCCGACGACGAGGCGACCGACGACGAGGAGGACGTCGAGGAGGCGATCGTCGACGCCGCGGGTGAGTTGTGGCGCGAGGGGCCGGGCGACATCCTCGCCTTCCTGCCCGGCGAGCGCGAGATCCGCGACACCGCCGAACTCCTGCGCGCCGACCTCCGGCGGCGGCCCTGGGGCCAGGCTGCGGAGATCCTGCCGCTGTACGCGCGCCTGTCGCCGGAAGAGCAGCAACGCGCCTTCGCGCCTTCGAACGGCAGGCGCATCGTGCTCGCGACCAACGTCGCCGAGACCTCGCTGACGGTGCCGGGCATACGCTACGTGATCGACACCGGGCTCGCGCGCGTCAAGCGCTACGCGCCGCGCAACAAGACGACGCTGCTCCGGATCGAGAAGATCGCGCGCGCGAACGCCGACCAGCGCGCCGGGCGCTGCGGTCGCGTGCAGGACGGCATCTGCGTGCGGCTCTACCCGGAGGCCGACTACGACGCGCGCCCGCGGTTCGCCGAACCGGAGATCCTGAGGAGCTCGCTCGCGAGCGTGATCCTGCAGATGACCTCGCTCGAGTTGGGGCCGGTCGACGCGTTCCCGTTCGTCGAGCCGCCCGGCGGGCGCGCGATCGCCGACGGCTACCAGCTCCTGCAGGACCTCGGCGCGGTCGACGAGGCGCGTGCGCTCACGCCGATCGGACACGAACTCGCGAAGCTGCCGCTCGACCCGCGCATCGGCCGGATCGTCCTCGCCGCCCGCGAGCGCGGCTGCCTCCCCGAAGCGCTGGTGATCGCGAGCGCGCTGTCGGTTCCCGATCCGCGCGAGCGCCCGCTCGAGAAGGCGCAGGCCGCGGACCAGGCGCACCTGCGCTTCCGCGACGAGCGCTCCGACTTTCTCTCGCTCGTGAACCTGTGGCAGGTGTTCGAAGCGCTCGCTGCCGAGAAGCTCCCGCACCGCCGCCAGGTCGAGCGCTGCCGCGCGATGTTCGTCAACCACCTGCGGATGCGCGAGTGGCGCGACGTGCACCGCGAACTCTCGCGACAGCTCGAGGAAGGCGGGTGGACCTGGAAGGCGGAGCTGCCCCCGACCGTCGACGCGGTCCGCTACCGCGTCATCCACGAGGTGCTGCTCGCGGGACTCCTGTCGAACATCGGCCTCCGCGATGCCGAGACGCAGGGCGGGCGAGAGACTCGCCTGCCTCCCGGCGCGGGTGCGGGCGATCCCACCCCGTTGCGCAGGGCGCAGGCCGAGGGCTACTCCGGCCCGCGCGGCCTGCGCTTCCACCTGCACCCGGGCAGCGGCCTCGCGAAGAAGGGCGGGCGCTTCATCCTCGCGGCGGAACTGGTCGAGACGACCCGCCTGTACGCGCGCTGTGCCGCGCGCGTCGAGCCCGAGTGGATCGAGGCGGCTGCCGGGAACCGCGTCACGCGCGAGCGCTTCGACCCTTCGTGGGATGCGAAGCGGGGCGAGGTGGTGGCGCGCGAACGCGTGTCGTTCCAGGGGCTCACGCTGGTCGCGTCGCGGCCGGTGTCCTTGTCGTCGCTGGACCCGAGCGCCGCTCACGAGGTGTTCGTTCGCGAGGCGCTGGTTCCCGGCGCGCTCGCGACCCGCGGCGCGTTCCTCGCGCACAACCGGAAGCTCGCGGCCGATGTCGCGGATCTCGAACACAAGGCGCGCCGGCAGGACGTGCTGGTCGACGACGACGCGCTCGCGGCGTTCTACGCGGAGCGCGTGCCGCGCGACGTGTCGACCGCCGCGGCGTTCGAGCGGTGGCGGGAAGCGGCCGAGAAGCGCGACCCGAAACGCCTGTTCATGACGCGGGAGTTCCTGATGCGCCACGCGGCGCAGGACGTCACGCTCGAACTGTTCCCGGAGCGGCTCGAACTCGCGGGAGCCAGTCTTCCGGTCAAGTATCGCTTCGCGCCGGGCCATCCGCTCGACGGCCTCACGCTCACCGTGCCGCTCGCCCGGCTGAACCAGGTCGACGCCGGCGCGCTCACCTGGCTCGTGCCGGGGATGGTGCGCGAGAAGGTCGGCTGGATGCTGAAGGCGCTGCCGAAGGCCTGGCGCAACCGGTTGGTGCCGCTGCCGCCCGCGGTCACCGAGTTCCTCGAACAGGCGAAACCGGGGACGACGCCGCTCGCCCACGCGGTCCGCGCCTGGCTCGGCGGGAAACTCGGCGACGCGCCACCCGACGATGCCTGGGACGCGCAGACCCTGCCCCCGCACCTCGCGATGAACCTCGTCGTCGTCGACGCGGCCGGCAGGGAACTGGGCTCCGGGCGCGATCTGGACGAGTTGCGAACCCGTTTCGGCGAGGCCGCCAAGGCCAGCGTCGCCGCCGCGGGACCCGCCTTCGGTCGCAGCGGCCTTGCGCGCTGGGACTTCGGCGACCTGCCGGAGACGCTCTCGGTCGAGCGGCGCGGCGAGAAACTCCTCGCCTGGCCCGCGCTCGTCGACGACGGTGCAAGCGTGTCACTCACGCTGGCGGACACCCGCGAAGCCGCAGAGGCCTCGACCCGGCAGGGGGTCGTGCGGCTCATCCGGCTCGCCCTGCGCGAACCGATGGCCCGTTACGAAAAGGGCGTCCCGGGCTTCACCCAGTCCGCGCTGGCCTTCAAGCCCGGAATCGCGACGGACCGGCTCCTGGGCGACGTGCTGGACGCGATCGCCGACCGGGCCTTCGTCGGCGAGGATCCTCTTCCGCGCACGGCGCGTGCGTTCGACGAACAGGTCAAGCGCGCCCGGACCCGTCTTCCGGCGGTCGCGGACGGGGCGTTCCGGTTGCTCGGCACGATCGCGAAACACCAACACGGTCTGGGCGCGACGCTGGGGAATGCGCCCGGGGCTCTTTCACGCCTCGCGGCCGAACTGCGCTCGCAGCGCGACGACCTCGTCCGGCCGGGCTTCTTCCGGGAGACGCCCTGGAGCCAGTTGCAGCACCTGCCGCGCTATCTCGAGGCGATCGACCGCCGCTGGGCCAAGGCCCGGGAGCGCCCGGACCGGGAGGCGCGCCACGGCCCGGGGGTCGCGGACTGGACCCGCCGGTGGAGGGAGCGGCGGGATCGTGCCCGGGCCGCCGGCCGGCCGGACCCGGCCCTGGACGAATTCGGGTGGCTCCTCGAGGAGCTCAAGGTGTCGCTTTTCGCCCAGGAGCTCCGAACGCCGTTCCCGGTTTCGTTGAAGCGTGTCGAAAAGGCCTGGGCGGCGCTTCGCGGCGGTTGAACGGCGCCCGCGGCGTTGGCAGCGCAAAACCCTCCGTGCTACAGTGGGTTGGCGCCCGCTCCTGTAGTGATTTGGCGAGATCGGGACGGCGGCGCGCCTGCTTCCCGGCCTCCGGGGCCCGGAAAGTGCTTGCTGGTTACCCGGACCTTCAGGGGATCGGATCCGAGCGTGAACGCGACGACGGCCGAAACGTCGACACGGCGTCCGACGCCGCGCGAGCTCGCGAAGATCCTCGGGGATTGCCGGGACCTCGCGGTGCACCGGCTGATGCTCGCGTTCAGCGCGATGCTCGACCGGGTCGGCGACCTCCTGATGGATCGTGCGGCACGCACCGACGTGCGCGACGAGCAGACGCTCTACCTCGACGCCCGCGCGCTCCTGAAGACCGAGCGCGCCACGCTGATGGCGGAGTTCGAGCAGCGGCTTCGCCAGAGAGTCGACGACCGCCTCACCGGCCGGGACGACGCGAAGCCCGACTTCTCCACCGTCGACCCCAGCAAGCTCACGCTGGTCGACACCTCGGCGATGGACGAGTCGGTCGTCACCGGCAACATCACGCGGATCGTCGAAAACGCCTGCCACGAGGAACTCGGGCTGCTCAACCGGGGCATCGGCCATCTGATGGGCAAGCCCGACCTCGAGACGCCGGACAATCCGCTCGCGCCGGTCATGATCGTCGACGCTTTCGCCGACGCGCTGCGGGAGGTGAAGAGCGAGACCCGCATCAAGTTCCAGATCCTGAAGGAACTGAACCAGGCCTCGCTCGGCGACATCGCGTCGATCTACGGCGACATCAACCGCCACCTCGCGAACCTCCAGGTCATCCCGGCGGCGATTCGCCCGTCGATCGTCAATCGCGCGGTCGGAGCCGACGCGAGGAGGGCGGCCGCAGACGCGAAGGCCGCGGCGGCAGCGCAGGCCGTCCGCTCCGAGATCGACGTGATGGCGCTCTTCAGGCGGATGTCGTCCGGCTCCGTTCCCGGCGCGCAGGCGATGGCTGCCGGCCCGGCGCACGGGGCTTCGCCCCATTCCGGCCCGCCGGGCCACCCGGCCTTCCGGCACGGCGAGGATCTGCCCGAGATCTCGATGCCGATGGCGATGCCCGGCGGCCTTCCCCCGGTGACCTTCGCGCCGATGGCCCCGACGCCGTCGGGTTACGTGCCGGGAGCGCCGATCATCGCGACGCCGGTGCTGCACGAGGGCTTGACCCGCCTGCAGGCGGGCCAGAGCGATTTCGACCTGGGCGGCGGGGCGGTCGTCGGCTTCTCGGGCATCCCGGAGGGCCTGCACAACGTCCTGCGCGACCTCCAGGAGTCGCCGCTCGGCCGCAAGGCGAACCAGATCGAGTCGATGACCATCGAGATGGTCGCGATGCTGTTCGACTTCATCTTCGAGACGCGCGACCTCCCCGACGGCATCAAGGCACTGCTCGCCCGCCTGCAGATCCCGGTGCTCAAGGCCGCGATGCTCGACGGCGCGTTCTTCGCGAAGAAGTCGCATCCGTCGCGCCAGCTCGTCAACGCGCTCGCCGAGGCCGGCCGCGGCTGGTCGCCGTCGATGGGCAACGAGGATCCCCTCTATCGCAAGATCGACCGCATCGTCCATCGGATCCTCGACGGGTTCTCCGACGACCTCGCGATCTTCGACGAGCTTCGGGTGGAACTCGAAGCGTTTCTCGCCGAGGAGGAGAAGAACGCCGAAGCGAACATCACGAGTTCCGCGGAGGAGATCAACCTCCGCGATCGCGCCGAGATCGCCGGCAACGTGGCGCGCGGGGAGGTCGAGCGGCGCATCGAGAGTTCTCCGGTTCCGCGCTTCCTCGCCGGTTTCCTCCGGGACCGCTGGCAGCCGGCGCTCGCGCGCGTCTACTCCACCGAGGGCGACCAGGGAGAAGCCTGGGGCACGACGGTGTCGACGCTCGAGGATCTCGTCTGGAGCGTGCAGCCCAAGCGCACCTCCGAGGACCGAAAGCACCTCGTCGCGCTGCTGCCGTCGCTCCTCAAGCGGCTGACCGCCGGGGTGCAGGGCGGCACCTGGTCGCCGGAAGCGCGCGAGTCGTTCATGGCGAACCTCGTCGAGGCGCACGCGGCGGCGGTGAAGCCGACGTTCGCGAACGTCGAGTCGCCCACCGCGGCGGTGGCGGAGGCGGCGAAGGTGCAGGCCGAGGTCGCCAAGGCCGCGGGCGACGAGCGGGGCGCGCGTCAGGCCGAGGCCCTCGCCGACGCGATGGCTCCCGCCGAGCCGGCCCCGCCGGTCGAGGAGTCCGAGCCGCTCGAGGACCAGTTCCTCGAGATCGCGAGAAGCCTGGAGCGCGGCATGTGGATCGAGTTCGAGGGCGACGACGGCCAGCTCGCGTTCGCGAAGCTCGCCTGGGTGAGCCCGCTGCGCGGCACCTACCTCTTCACCAATCGCCAGGGCCAGAAGGCGCTGTCGATGACCGCCGAGGAACTCGCCGAACGGTTCCGGGCCGACCGCGCCCGCCCGGTCGAGGCCGAGCCGCTGCTCGACCGTGCGCTGTCGAGCGTCGTGGGGCAGCTCGAAACGCGGATCGCGCCCGCGGCCGGATGAGCGGCCGGCCGGACCGCGTGCCGACGATCGGTGTCGTCGTGGTCGGCGACGAGATCCTCTCCGGCAAGCGCGTCGACAAGCACCTGCCACACGCGATCGAAGCGCTCGGGCGGCGCGGCCTCGCGCTCGACTGGGCGAGCTACGCCGGGGACGATCGCGCGCGGCTCGCCGCGCTGTTCCGCGACAGTTTCGCGCGCGGCGACCTCGTGTTCTCGTTCGGCGGTATCGGCGCGACGCCGGACGACCGGACGAGGCAGGCCGTGGCCGAGGCGCTCGGCGTGCCGCTCGAGCGTCACCCCGAGGCCTGCGCGGCTCTCGAAGCGCGCTTCGGCGCGGACATCAACCCGAACCGCGCGAAGATGGCCGAGTTCCCCGCCGGAGCGCGGATCATTCCCAACCCGTTCAACGGCGTCGCCGCGTTCTCGCTGCGCGACCACCACTTCGTGCCCGGATTCCCGCAGATGGCCTGGCCGATGATGGAGTGGGTGCTCGATACGCAGTACGCGGACCTGCGCCGCGAGCCGCCGGTCGAGCGCGCGATCGCGGTCTACGACGTGGGCGAGAGCCAGTTGGTTCCGCTGATGGAGGAGAACGTCGCGCGCTTTCCCGCCGTCAGGCTGTTCAGCCTCCCGGCGTTCCTGCCCGACGGAGGGCGCAGGATCGAACTGGGCGTGCGCGGGCCGCGCACCGATGCGGACGCCGCGCTCGACCACCTCGTCGCGGGTGTGCGTCTCGCGGGACACCGCTACGAACCGATGTGACGTTCCCCGGAGCCGCGCGCGGCAGGCGGTGCGCCGATTCGCTCGGGCGGCGCTGGCCCTCGATGAAACCCGCGACGACCGAACCGAAGCTCGCCCGGTCGCGCGAGCGAGTCGATGAAACGAGGACGAGAACGGAATGGACGGCAGCGGCAGGTATTACGACGAGATCGCCATCGGCGACCGGTTCCGGCGCGCGCTGACGGTCACCGACACGCACCTCGTGCTCGGCGCGGGGCTGATCGGCGACTTCAACCCGCACCATGTCGACGACGGCTACGCCGCCGGCACGCGCTTCGGCACGCGCATCCTGCACGGCATCATGACGAGCGCGATGATGGGCGGCGCGCTCGGCATGATCTTCCACGGCACGGCGATCGCGCTGCTCGAGCACGCTTCGCGCTTCACGGCTCCGGTGCGGCCGGGCGACACGGTCGCGACCACCTGGACCGTGACCGCGATCGACGACAAGCCAAAGCACGGGGGAGGCGTCGTGACGCTCTCGGCGGTCGCGGTCAACCAGCGCGGCGAGACCGTCGCGCAGGGCGAGGGCCGGATGCTCGTCCACGCGACGCCGGCGTGGCTGGCCGCGCGCGGCGGCGTCCCGCCGAACCAGCGTCAGCTCCCGAAGTAGCAAACGCCGGTGTCAGACACGGTGTCAGACACCGTGTCTGACACCGAGCGCGCGCACGCACTCGCCGACCAGCGACGGTCCCCGGTAGACGAGCCCGGTGTAGATCTGCACGAGGCTCGCGCCGCAGGCGATCTTCTCACGCGCGTCGTCGCCGGACAGGATGCCGCCGACGCCGATGATCGGCAGCGCGCCGTCGAGCGCCGAGGCGAGCGTCCGCAGCACCGCGTTCGACCGCTCGAACAGCGGCCGGCCCGAAAGGCCGCCGCGCTCGTCGCCGTGCGGCAGGCCGGCGACCGCGTCGCGGGCGATCGTCGTGTTGGTCGCGATCACGGCATCGACGCGTCGATTCACGAGGACGCGCGCGACGCCGCGGACCGCCTCGTCGTCGAGGTCGGGGGCGATCTTGATCGCCAGCGGCAGCGCGCGGCCGAGCGTCTGCACGTGTGCGTCGCGCTCGGCGACTAGACGCGCGATCAACGCGTCGAGCGCAGCCTCCGACTGCAGGTCGCGCAGCCCGGTGGTGTTGGGCGAACTCACGTTGACCGTGACGTAGCTCGCGAACGGCGCCACCGCGGCGAGGCAGGCGAGATAGTCGTCCGCGGCGCGTTCGTTGGGCGTGTCCGCGTTCCTGCCGATGTTGCAGCCGAGCACGCCGCGATAGCCGGACGTGCGGACGTTGGCGACGAACCGGTCGACGCCGCCATTGTTGAATCCCAGGCGATTGACCAGCGCCTGCGCGGCGGGCAGGCGGAACATGCGCGGCTTCGGATTGCCCGGCTGCGGCCGCGGCGTGACGGTGCCCGCCTCGAGAAAGCCGAATCCGAGCGAGCCGAGCCCCGCGAGGTGGGCCGCGTCCTTGTCGAGGCCGGCGGCGAGCCCGACGCGATTGGGAAACGCGATGCCCATGACGCGCACCGCATCCTCTGCCCGGGTCGCGGCGGGCCGCGCGAGGCCCGCTTTCGCCGCGACGTCGAGCGCTGCGAGCGTCAACGCGTGCGCCCGCTCGGGATCGAGGGCGAAGAGCGCAGGGCGGATCAGCGGATAGGCCATCGCGGGTGCGGCAGCGTCCTTCTGCTCACTCTCCCGCACGAACGCACATCGGCAGGGGGATCACCACGCTGTTTTGCGGCGGTGGCACGAAGGGCATCGCGCGCGAGCGCTCCGGCATCGCTGCCTGAACCCTGAGCGGGAGACGGGCACCCTCGCGTTCATGCGAAGCGCAAGGCGCCGCGATGATACCATCGCCGCGCCGTGCGACATCGACTCCTCGCGTTCGCGTTCGTGGTGCTTGCGGTCCCGATCGCAACGCCGGAGGCGCCCGCGCAGGCGCCCAAGGACAAGGGCGGCCACGTCTACGGCTCGCGCGCCGACGTCCGCGCGTTCGCGACGGAAGTCGCGGCGGAGAACGGGCTCGACCGCCAGCGCGTCGAACGCTGGCTCGCGCAGGCGCGCTACCTGCCGCGCATCGTGTCGCTGATGAGCGCGCCGTACGTCGAGCCGCCCAGGTGGCACGAGTACGCGCCGAAGTTCCTCTCCCCCGCGCGGATCGCCGGCGGCGTCGCGTGGTGGAAGGCCAACGAGGAAGCGCTCGCCCGCGCCGAAGCGAAATGGGGCGTGCCGCCGGAGATCGTCGCTGCGATCGTCGGCGTCGAGACCAACTACGGCGCGCTCCAGGGGACGTTCCGGGTGATCGACGCGCTCGCGACGCTCGCGTTCGACTATCCGCGGCGCGCGACCTTCTTCCGCGGCGAACTGAAGGAGTTCCTGCTGCTTGCACGCGAGCAGGGATTCTCGCCGCTCGTCCCGAAGGGATCCTACGCCGGCGCGATGGGCGTGCCGCAGTTCATGCCCGGCAGCTTCCGGCGCTACGCGGTGGACTTCGACGGCGACACGCGCATCGACCTGTGGAACGACGGCGCCGACGTCGTCGGCAGCGTCGCCAACTACCTCGCCCGGCACGACTGGCAGCCCGGCGGCGCACTGCTCGACCCGGCGATCATCGCGGACGGCGACCGCGACGCGGTCCTGCGCAAACTCGACGGCGGCCTGAGCGAGCGGCGCACGCTCGACGCGTGGGCTTCCGACGGCGTCAGCCCCGCGTCATCCGGGAAACCGGACGGCGATCCGGTCGGCTTGCTGATGCTGGAAGAGCCCGACGGGAAGGCGAGCTACTGGATCGCCGGGCCGAACTTCTACGTGATCACGCGCTACAACCGCAGCCGCCTCTACGCCACCGCGGTGATCCGCCTCGCCGAGGCGATCAGGGCCGCGCGCTAGTTCGCGCGGGCGTCAGCGCTCCATCGCGAGGCGAACGCGCTCGGCGAGCGCCCGGGTGGACGGATCGACGGTCGGCGCGAGGTCGCCGGTGCCGGTGAGCGACGCCGCGATCGGCTCGGCGAGGATCTTGCCCAGTTCGACGCCGAACTGGTCGAACGGGTTGATTCCCCACAGGAGCCCCTCGACGAAGGTGCGGTGCTCGAAGAGCGCGAGGAGTGCGCCGAGCGTGCGCGCGCCGATGCGGGGCAGGAGGATCGTCGTCGACGGCCGGTTGCCGGGACACACGCGCGCCGCGATCGCCGCGGCATCGGCGCCAGCGCCGCGGCCGGCGAGTTCCGCGGCCACGTCGGCCGCGCTGCGGCCCAGGGCGAGCGCCTGCGCCTGGGCGAGCGCGTTCGCCACGAGCAGCGCGTGCCGTGCCCTGTCGCCGTGCGCGGGGACCATCGGCACGATGAACTCGACCGGAACGACGTCGGTGCCCTGGTGCAGCCACTGGAAGAACGCGTGCTGGCCGTCGGTGCCGACGCCGCCCCACAACGCGGGCGCCGTGCGCTCCTCGACGGCCGCGCCCTCGCGGGTGACGCGCTTGCCGTTGCTCTCGAGCGACAGTTGCTGCAGGTACGCGGGCAGGAGCGCGAGCGCGTCCGCGTAGGGCGCCACGACGCGCTGCCGCAATCCCAGCGCGTTCGCGTTCCAGTGGCCGGCCAGCGCCATCACGACCGGCAGGTTCGAGGCGAGCGGCGCGGTCGCGAAGTGGCGGTCCATCGCGTGCGCGCCGTCGAGCAGCGCGGCGTGCGCCGGATTCCCGAGCGCGACGGCGATCGTGACGCCGACCGAGGACCACAGCGAGAAGCGCCCGCCGACGCCTTCGTGCATCGGCAGGATCGCCTCGGGCGCGATGCCGAACGCGGCGGCCGCCGCGACATTGGCCGTTGCCGCGACGAAGTGCCGCCCCACGTCCGCGCCCGCGTGCAGTCCGGCGGCGAGCCACGCGCGCGCCGCACGGGCGTTGGCGAGCGTTTCGCGAGTCGAGAAGCTCTTCGACGCGACGACGAACAGCGTGGCGGCAGGGTCGAGGTCCGCGAGCGCGCGATCGAGCGCTGCCGGATCCACGTTGGCGACGAACGAAACGCCGACGCCGCCCTTCCGGTTTGCCGGACGCAACGCGTCGACCACGAGCCGCGGTCCCAGGTCCGAGCCGCCGATGCCGAGATGGACGAGGTGGCGGATCGGCGCGCCGGTGGCGCCTCGACGCTCGCCGCGCCCGATCTCGCCGGCGAGCGCAGCCACGCGCGAGCGGACCTCGCGCATCGCCGCACGCACGTCGACGCCGTCGACGGTCAGCGGATCGGTCGACGGATCGCGCAGCGCCGGATGGAGCACCGGCCGACCTTCGGTGACGTTGAGCTTCTCGCCGGCGAAGAGCGCGGCGATCCAGCGTTCGACGCCGGCCTCTGCTGCGAGGCCGGCGAGATCGGCCAGCACCTCGGGCGTGATGCGCTCCTTGGCGAAGTCGACGCGGAAGTCCTCCCACTCGAACGTCAGGCGTTCCGCGCGTCGTCCGTCGCGCTCGAACAGCGCAGCGAGCGGCGTCGTCGCGAGCGCGCGCGCAGCCGCGCGCAGGGAATCGGTCAGCACGAGCGTCATATACTGCGGCATTGTAGCGTCCGGCCGGCCGCTGCCGCCGGCGTCGGACCGTGCCGCGAGTCCGGCAACGGAGCGAATGGCCTGCTGCGAAACCCTGCGTTGCGCGCCGGCTCCCCGGGGCACCACACCATGGCTGACGAAGTCCTGCCGCAATCGAACCTTCCCGAAGTCGACAAGGACCGGCCGCTGCGCGAGGACACGCGCCTGCTCGGCCGCATCCTCGGCGACGTGCTGCGGCAGCAGACCGGGGAGGCGGGCTACGCGCGAGTCGAGGCGATCCGACAGGCGGCCGTCCGGTTCCGCCGCGGAGCGGGCGACGAGGCGGTCGCGGCGCGCGCGGAGCTGGCGCGGCTCCTCGACGGGTTGCCGGTCGCGCAGGTGCTCGACGTCGTGCGGGCGTTCTCCTACTTCTCGCAGCTCGCGAACCTCGCCGAGGACGTGCACCAGAATCGCCGCCGCCGCATGCACGCGCTCGCGAACTCGCCGCCGCAGCGGGGCAGCCTCGAAGCGGCGCTCGACGCGCTCGCCGGGCAGGGGGTCGGAGCGGACGCGGTCGCGCGCTGGTGCGGCGAGGCGCGGCTCTCCCCGGTCCTCACCGCGCACCCGACCGAGGTCCAGCGCAAGAGCATCCTCGACGCCGAGCGCGGGATCTCCGCTCTCATCGCGCGTCGCGACCGGACGCAGTTCACGCCCGCCGAGCGCGCCGCGGACGAGCGGCGGCTCCACCGTCGGATCCTCGGCCTGTGGCAGACCGCGATGCTGCGCCTGTCGCGGCTGCAGGTGGCCGACGAGATCGAGAACGGACTCGCGTATTACCGCTACACGTTCCTCGGTGAGTTGCCCTCGCTCTATGCCGACTTCGCGGCGCGGCTGGGCGATGCGCTGCCCGCGGGATCGCTGCTGCCGCCGTTCCTGCGCATGGGCTCGTGGATCGGCGGCGATCGCGACGGCAATCCGTTCGTGACCGCGCGCACGCTGGTGCAGGCGGTCAGGGCGCAGTCCTCGGTCGCGTTCGCGCACTACCTGGACGAGGTGCATCGTCTCGGCAGCGAGCTGTCGCTGTCGACGCGGCTCGTTCGCCCGACTCCGGCACTCCTCGATCTCGCCCGGGCAGCGAACGACGCGAATCCGCACCGCCAGGACGAACCGTATCGACAGGCGCTGATCGGCGTCTACGCGCGGCTCGCCGCGACGGCCGTCGCGAAGTCGGACGCGACGATCGCACGTGCCCCGCAGGTCGCGCGTCCGCCGTACGCGTCCCCCGAAGAATTCGATTCCGATCTCGCGACCATCGCCGCATCGCTCGACACGCACGGGGCGGCGGCGCTCGCCGAGGAGCGGTTGCTGCCCCTGCGGTACGCGCTCGCGGCGTTCGGGTTCCACCTCGCGTCGCTGGACCTGCGCCAGAACGCCGACGTGCACGAGGTGGTGGTGGGCGAACTCCTGGAGCGGGCGGGCGTCGTCGCGGGCTACGCGGACCTCGACGAGGGCGCGCGCGTCGCGACGCTCGTCGCGGAACTCGCCAATCCGCGGCCGCTTCGCTCGCCGTTCCTCGGATACTCGGAGCGCGTGCAGGACGAGCTCGCGGTCGTCGATGCGGCTGCCGCGGTGCACGCAGCCTACGGGGCCGCCGCGGTGCCGAACTACGTGATCTCGAAGTGCCAGTCCGTGTCCGACCTTCTCGAGGTCGCGGTGCTGCTCAAGTGCGGCGGGCTCTGCCGCGGCGGCCGCTCGGCGCTCGACATCGTGCCGCTGTTCGAGACCATCGACGACCTCGAGCGGGCGGGGCGCATCATGCGCGAGGCGTTCGCGCTGCCGGCGTGGCGCGCGCTCGTCGGAGGGCGCGGCGACCGGCAGGAAGTGATGCTGGGCTACTCGGACAGCAACAAGGACGGGGGCTACCTCGCGTCCCACTGGGCGCTCTACCGCGCGGAGCGCGACCTGGTCGCCGCGTTCCGCGAAGCGCGCGTGACGCTCGCGCTGTTCCACGGGAGGGGCGGGACGGTCGGACGGGGAGGGGGGCCGTCGTACGACGCGATCCTGGCGCAGCCGAAGGGGAGCGCGGACGCCGGACTGCGTCTCACCGAGCAGGGCGAGATCATCGCGAGCAAGTACTCGGACCCGGAACTCGGACGCCGCAACCTCGAGACCTTCGTCGCGGCCGCGCTCGAAGCCGCGCTCTCCGACGCAGAGCAACTGGGCGACCGGGCGGAGCGCTACTACCGGGCGCTCGACGAACTGTCGGCCCACGCGCTCACCGCGTACCGGGACCTCGTCTACGGGACGCGGGGGTTCGTCGAATACTTCCGCGCCTCGACGCCGATCAACGAGATCGCCGAACTCAACATCGGCAGCCGGCCCGCGTCGCGGACGGCGTCGACGCGCATCGAGGACCTGCGCGCCATCCCCTGGGTGTTCAGCTGGAGCCAGTGCCGCCTGATGCTGCCCGGCTGGTACGGGGTCGGCAGCGCGATCGAGGCGTGGCGGCGCGAGCGCGAGGACGCGATGGCGCTCCTGCGCGAAATGCACCGGCGCTGGCCGTTCTTCGCGTCGGTGCTGTCGAACATGGGCATGGTGCTCGCGAAGTCGGACCTCGCTGTCGCGTCCCGCTACGCGAACCTCGTGCCCGACGCGGCGGTGCGCGACGCGATCTTCGGACGCATCGCCGACGAGCACGACCGCACCCTCGCCGCGCTGGCCGAGATCACCGGCGAGAGTCATCCGCTGGCCGACAACCCGACGCTCGCACGCAGCCTGCGCGATCGGGTGCCCTACCTCGACCCGCTGAACCACCTGCAGATCGAACTCCTGACGCGCTTCCGCGGCGGCCAGACGGACGACCGTACCCGGCGGGCGATCCACCTGACCATCAACGGCCTCGCCGCGGGGCTTCGCAACAGCGGGTGACCCCCGAAGGCGGTCGGGTCGCGGGACAGGGCCCGTTCGGGTCGCCGGGACTGGTCCCGTTCGGGTCGCCGGGGCGGGGTCGGAGGGTCGAAGGTTGATCTAAAACAAGAATAGTTCGCATTCTTATTGACTTCCCGGCGCCGGTTCCCTAGAGTGAGCCCCGGTCCCGTTCCCCATCGCAGGTCTCCATGCCCAAGTTCCGTCCCGCGTTCGCCCTCGCGGCGCTCGTCGCCGTGTTCGCCGCCCCTGCAGCAGCCCAGGAGCAGGTGCTCAACCTGTACTCGGCGCGCCACTATGCGACCGACGAGGCGCTCTACGCCGGTTTCACCAGGGCCACCGGCATCAAGGTCAACCGGATCGAGGCCGGCGAGGCGCAGCTGCTCGAGCGGCTCAAGGCGGAAGGCGCGCAGAGCCCCGCCGACGTGCTCCTGATCGTCGACGCGTCGCGTCTGTACAACGCGCAACAGCTCGGCTTGTTCCAGCCGGTGAAGTCAGCGGTGCTCGATTCGCGCCTGCCTCCCTCGATGCGCGGCACCAACGACGAGTGGTTCGGCTTCTCGAGCCGCGCCCGCATCATCGTCTACAACAAGGCGATGGTGAACCCGACCGACGTCGCGACCTACGCCTCGCTCGCCGATCCGAAGAACAAGGGAAAGATCTGCGTCCGCTCCGGATCGCACCCCTACAACCTGTCGCTCGTCGCCGCGATGGTTGCCCACATGGGCGAGGCGAAGGCGGAGGAGTGGGCGCGCGGCGTGGTCGCGAACTTCGCGCGGGCGCCGAAGGGCGGCGACACCGACCAGATCAAGGGTGCCGCCGCGGGCGAGTGCGGCATCGCGGTCGTCAATTCCTACTACTACGCCAGGATCCTGCGCTCGACCAAGCCGGAGGACCGCGAGATCGTCGCGAAGACCTCGTTCGTGTGGCCGGATCAGGCCGGCCACGGCACCCACGTCAACGTGGCCGGCGCCGGCGTGCTGAAGCACGCGCCGCACCGCGAGAACGCGGTCAAGTTCCTCGAGTACCTCGCGAGCGACGACGCGCAGCGCTACTTCGCGGACGGCAACAACGAATGGCCGACGGTGAAGAGCGTCAAGGTGAGCAATCCGGCGCTCGACGCGATGGGGCCGTTCAAGTCCGACGACCTGTCGATCGCGACCGTCGCGAAGAACATCCCTGCGGCGCAGAAGATCGTCGACCGCGCCGACTGGCGCTAGCGCGTCGCGACCCCTCCGGCCCCACGGACGTCCGTGGGGCCGGAGGTCGAGGCGTCGGCGCGTCTCATCGCGGCGCGCGACAGCAGCAGGATCGGCAGGAGGCCGACGGCGACGATCGCGAGCGACGGGACGGCGGCCTCGGCGAGGCGCTCGTCGCTGGCGAGCGAGAACGCCTGGGTCGCCAGCGTGTCGAAGTTGAACGGCCGCAGCACCAGCGTCGCCGACAGTTCCTTCATCACGTCGACGAACACGAGCAGCAGCGCGGCCGCCGCGCTCCTCGACAGGAGCGGCGCGTGCACGCGCCGGAAGGTGCCCATCGTCCCGGCGCCGAGGCTGCGGGCGGCGGCGTCCATCGCAGGCGTGATCCGGTCGAAGGCCGGTTCGATCGCGTTCGACGCGACCGTGAAATAGCGGACCTGATACGCGTAGACCAGCGCGAAGACCGTTCCGGTGAGGATGAGCCCGGCGCGTTCGCCGGTGGCGCTGCGGACGGCGCCGGCGAACCAGCCGTCGAGCGTCGACAGCGGCAGCAGGACGCCCACGGCCAGCACGGTTCCCGGAACGGCGTAGCCCAGCGCGAGGATGCGCGACGCCGCGCGCGTTCCGGGTCCCGGAGAGAGCCGGTTCGCGTAGGCGACGAGCATCGCGAAGGCGACCGCCACCGCTGCGGCGATGGTGGCGACGCGGACGCTGTTCCAGGCGCCTTCGACGAACCGGCCGAGCGCCGGAATGTCGGGCTCGGAGCCCAGGAGCCGAAGCAGCAGCAGCACCGGCAGCACGAATCCGATCGCGAGCGGCACCGAGCACAGTGCCGAGAGCGCGGCGCCTCTCCAACCGGTCAGGCGCGGACGCGCCCCGCGTGCGATCGTCCGGGCGCGCGCGCCTCCGGCCGTCCGGGCCGCCCCGCGCGAGGCGCGTTCGAGCCAGAGAGCGACGAGGACGAACCCGAGCAGCATTGCGGCGAGCTGGGCGGACGCGGCCCGGTCGCCCAGCGTGAACCAGGCCCGGTAGACGCCGGTCGTGAACGTGTCGACGGCGAAGTAGGCGACGGTGCCGAAGTCGGCGAGCGTCTCCATGAGCGCCAGCGCGACGCCGCCGGCGATCGCGGGCCTCGCGAGCGGCAGCTCGACGCGCCAGAACACGCGCCGCCGCTCGAGGCCGAGCGTGCGCGCCGCCTCGACGTACGCGGGCGGGCGCTCGGCGAACGCGGTGCGCGCGAGCAGGTAGGCGTACGGGTAGAGCGTGAACACGAACATCGCCGCGGCGCCCGGCACCGAGCGCAGATCCGGGAACGCGTGGCCCGCGCCAGGCCAGCCGAACGCCGCGCGCAGCGTCGACTGCACCGGCCCCGAGTACTGCAGGAAGTCGGTGTAGGCGTAGGCCATCACGTAGGTGGGCATCGCGAGCGGCAGGAGCAGCGCCCACTCGAATACGCGGCACCCGGGGAACCGGTACTGCGCGATCGCCCAGCCGGTGATCGTGCCTCCGAACGCGACGCCGGCGCCGACCATGACGACCAGCGCGAGCGTGTTGCCGACGTAGCGCGCGAGCACCGTGTCGGCGAGGTGCGCCCAGGTCTCGCCCGCCCCGGGAGCGATGCCGCGGGCGACCACCGCGACCACCGGCAGCGCGGCGAGCGCGGCGAGCGCGATCGCGACCACGACGAGCGTGCGGCGGCCTCCCACGATGAACCGGATTATAGGAGGCGGCGGCCCGGCGCAGCGGCTATAATCGCCGCGAAGCCCGCATGCGCATCCTGCTCTCCAACGACGACGGCTACTTCGCGCCCGGGCTCGAACGGCTTGCGGCCGCGCTGACGCCGCACGCCGAACTCACCGTCGTCGCGCCAGAGCGCGACCGCAGCGGCGCGTCGAATTCGCTCACGCTCGACCGGCCGCTGTCGGTGCGGCGCGCCCCGAACGGCTTCCTGTTCGTGAACGGCACCCCGACAGACTGCGTCCATCTCGCGGTGACCGGGCTCCTCGAAGAGCTGCCCGACATGGTGATCTCGGGCATCAATCTCGGCGCCAACATGGGCGACGACACGATCTACTCGGGCACCGTTGCCGCGGCCACCGAAGGCTTCCTCCTCGGGATCCCGTCGATCGCGATCTCGCTCGCCTCGAAGACCGCGAAGCACTTCGAGACCGCCTGCGAAGTGGCGGTCGACCTGGTGCGCCGGCACGCGCAGCGGCCGGCCGGTCCCTGGCTCCTCAACGTGAACGTGCCCGACATCCCGCGCGCGGATCTGCGCGAGACCGTGATCACCCGGCTCGGGCGCCGCCACAAGGCCGAGAACGTGATCCGGATGAAGAGCCCGCGCGGAGAGACCGTGTACTGGGTCGGCGGCGCGGGCCCCGCAGCGGATGCGGGGGACGGCACCGATTTCCACGCGGTCGAGACGCAGAGGGTCTCGATCACGCCGCTGCAGATCGACCTCACGCACCGCGAGCGGATGGGCGAAGTGGGCGACTGGCTATCCGCCTGACCGCCGGGGAGGGCGGCCGATGGACAAGCACGGAATCGGCATGACGTCGGCGCGCACGCATGCGCGCCTGATCGAGCGGCTGCGCGAGCAGGGGATCCGCGACGAGGTCGTGCTCTCGGCGATGCTCGCGATTCCGCGCCACCGGTTCGTCGACGAGGCCCTCGCGATCCGCGCCTACGACGACGTTCCGCTCCCGATCGGCCACGGGCAGACGATCTCGCAGCCCTGGGTGGTGGCGCGCATGACCGAACTCGCACGGAACGGGCGCGACCTCGAGGGCGTCCTCGAGATCGGCACCGGTTGCGGCTACCAGACGGCGGTGCTCTCGCGCGTCGCGAAGAAGGTGTGGACGGTCGAGCGCATCGGGGCGCTGGTGGCGAAGGCGCGGCGCAACCTGCAGGCGTTGAAGTGCGGCAACGTCGCGCTGAAGCACGGCGACGGCAGCGCGGACCTGGGCGAGGAACTCGAAGTGGACGCGATCGTCGTCACCGCGGGGGCATCGCACGTGCCCACGGCGCTTCTGCGCCACCTGAAGCCCGGCGGCCGGATGGTGATCCCGCTCTCGTCCGCAGGCGAGGGCGAGCGCGGAACGCAGTTCCTCACCGTGATCGAAGCCTCGCCCGCGGGCATTCGGGAGCAGCGGCTCGATGCGGTAAGATTCGTTCCACTGCTGCCCGGCCTCGCCTGACGCGTTCGCGTGCGGGCGCCCCGAGCGCCCGGATGACGACGAGCCGACACGCCACCGACCTTCCGCGCACGCCGAGCGTCCTCGCGCTCGCGGCGATCGCGATCCTCGCCGCCGGCTGCGCGTCGAAATCGCCTGCTCCGGTGGTCGAGCGGCAGGCAGTCCCCCGCGCCAAGCCGGTCGCGCCCGCGACTGCGGTCCCCGCGGCGACCCCGGGCGCGCCTGCGCGCGCGACGCCCGAACCCGACTGGCGCCCGCCGACCTACACGGTCAAGCGCGGAGACACGCTCTACCAGATCGCGCTCGAGCACGGGCTCGACTACCGCGACCTCGCTTCGTGGAACGGCATCGAGAACCACAACGTGATCCGGATCGGGCAGGTGCTGCGCCTGTCCGCGCCGGGCAGCGAGCCGCCGGCCATGGCGGCCGTTCCCGACGCAGGCGCACCGGGAACCACCGTCACGCCGCTGCGCACCGTGCCGCCGGTCACCGGAGGTGCCGTGCGCCCGGACGCCGCGCCGCTACCCCCGGGAACGACCGCTGCGGCGTCGCAAGTGTCGCCCGCGCCTCCGCCGGACGGGCTCACGAAGACTTCGCCGAAGGCGATCAAGGAGCCGTGGTCGGCACAGGCGATGCGCGACGTCGCGCGGCTGTCCGCCGAACCCGTCGTGGCTGCGGCCAAAGCGCCGCCGGCTCCGTCCGCGCCGCCATCGACCTCTGCAGCCGCGACCGCGGCCGGCGTCGCGCCGGCCGGCGTTTCGCCCCCGCCACCGCCGGCGGTTGCCGTCGCGCCTTCCGCGCCGCCCGGGCCCTCTCCCGGCGACGACGAGGGTCTCGACTGGGTCTGGCCCGCGAAAGGCAAGCTGGTCGCGCAGTTCTCGGAGAGCGCGAGCCTCAAGGGCATCGACATCGCGGGAAACGCCGGGGACGCGGTGGTCGCGAGCGCGCCGGGCAAGGTCGTCTACGCGGGCAACGGCCTGCGCGGCTACGGCAAGCTCGTCATCGTCAAGCACAACGCGACCTACCTCACCGCCTACGCGCACAACGCCGACATCCTGGTGAAGGAGGGGCAGAGCGTCGCGCGCGGACAGAAGATCGCCGAGATGGGCTCGACCGACGCCGATCGCGTGAAGCTGCATTTCGAGATCCGGCGCCTGGGCAAGCCGATGGACCCGCTGCGCTTCCTTCCGCCCGCCTGATTCCTTCGCCCCGCGTCGTCGATGGCTCCCGCCGCGCCCGACCCGCTCGACGAGGACGGCGACGCTGCGAGCGATCCGGCAGCGCCGCTGCGCGACGAGCTGACCTCGCCGCTTCCGCTCGACGAGCCTGCGCCCGGCCTCGCCGCCGACTTCGTCGCGGACGTCACGCAGCTCTACCTGGACGAGATCGGACAGTACCCGCTCCTTGGCGCCGACGAGGAACTCGCCACCGCGCGCGCGATGCGCTGCGGCGAGTTTGCCGCACGCCAGACGTTGATCGAGCGCAACCTGCGGCTCGTCGTCTCGATCGCGCGCCACTACGCGCACCGCGGCCTCGCGCTGCCCGACCTGATCGAGGAGGGCAACCTGGGGCTCATGCACGCGCTCGACAAGTTCGATCCGGAGCGCGGCTTCCGATTCTCGACCTACGCGACGTGGTGGATCCGCCAGGCGATCGAGCGCGCGATCGTCCAGCAGGCGCGCACGATCCGCCTGCCGGCTCACGTGATGCGCGAACTGTCGGTCGTGCAGCGCGCGCTGCGGCACCTCGAGAACCACCTGCCCGCCGACGGCCGCGAGGCGACGATCGAGGACGTCGCGCACCTGATCGACCGCCCGCTGGACGACGTCGCGCGCCTGGTGCGCCTGCAGGAGCACGTGCTCTCGCTCGACGCGCCGCTCGACCGCGACCCGTCGCTCACGATCGGCGACGGCCTCGCCGACGAGGGCGCGATCGAGCCGGAACTCCTGCTCCACCACGACGCGCTCGAGCGTTTCGTCGCCGACTGGCTGGCCGCGCTGCCCGCGCGCGAGCGTCTCGTCATCGAGCGGCGCTACGGCCTCAACCACGCGGAAGTCGCCACGCTCGACGACCTGTCGCGCGAACTCGGCGTCACGCGCGAGCGCGTGAGGCAGATCCAGGTCGAGGCGCTCGAACGGCTGCGCGCCCGTCTCGCCGCGGCGGGACTCGACCGCGACGCGCTGCTGTAGCCGCGCGCCACGTCGGCGTGAGGGTCTTTCCGGCCGTGCCGCGGGGGTTCTCCCCGGGTCCGCCCGATCGTTGATCGGGATCAAGGAGCGGAGGGTCGCGTCGGTCAAATATGCAAAGCGGTACCGCAATGCGTATTTCGGCGGCGAGGAGCGTGACGATGGCGACCGCAAACCCCCAACCGCAGGATGGCGATCTCGACGACATCCTCGACCATTGCAACAACCTGCGTCAGTCCCCGGTGCCCGGCGGCGACGCGCTGCCCGAGGGCTTCACCGGCACGATCGGCCACTTCCCGGTGTACTTCCCCGAGGAGATCGCGCACTCGGCCGGGCTCCTGCCGGTGGGGATCCTCGGCGGCGGCAACAAGCTCGAACTGAAGCACGCGGACGCCCACATGGGCTCGTTCGTCTGCTCGATCTGCCGCTCGACCACCGAGATGGGACTCAATGGCGCGCTCGGGACCCTCTCCGGCTTCGTCACCCACCCGATCTGCGACGCGGCCAAGCACCTCGGCGGCATCTGGGCGCGCAACTTCCCCGAGCAGCTCGCGCAGATCCTGTACCTGCCGCAGAACGTGAACACGCCCGGCGCGGTGCGCTACATCGCGGCGGAGTACCAGCGCCTGCGCGCCGAGATGGAGAAGAAGTCCGGCCAGCCGACCGACGACGAGCGCCTTCGCGCGAGCATCCGCGCCTACAACCGCAACCGCGCGCTGCTGCGCGAGCTGTACGCGATCCGCCGCGACGAACCGTGGAAGCTCGGCTGCACCGAGTCCTACCTGCTCCTGCGGGCGCGAACCCGTATCGCCTGCGAAGAGCACAACGCGTTGCTCGAGCGGGCGCTCCCGGCCATCCGCGGGCGCCGGCGCCAGGCGCAGGACAAGCCGCGCGTGGTCTTCGTGGGCGGATTCTGCGAGCAGCCGCCGCTCGAGATGCTCGAGGCGATCGACGACAACTGCTACGTGGTCGACGACGACCTCCTGATCGGACTTCGCTGGCTCACCGCCGACGTGCCCGAGAGCGGAGATCCGGTCTGGGCGCTCGCCGAGAGCTTCGTCGAGCGCTCGGCCGCGAGCCCGGTGCAGCACGACGAGCGCAAGACCAAGGAAGGCTACCTGATGGAGATGATCCGCGCGTCGAAGGCGGACGCCGCCATCGTCACCGCCGCCAAGTTCTGCGAGCCGGGCCTGGACGAGCAGGTTGCCTTGTGCAAGCACCTGGACGAGGTCGGCGTGCAATACCTGGTGCTCGAGTTCGAGGAAAAGATGACCTCGTTCGAGCAGATGG